>NZ_JBDJAW010000006.1 GCF_039649665.1 Microbispora sp. ZYX-F-249
CGCTCGTCCACGTCGACGGCGATGATCGTCCGGGCTCCGGCGAGGTGCGCGCCCGCGATGGCCGCGTTGCCGACGCCGCCGCAGCCGATCACCGCGACCGTGTCGCCCCGTGTGACGCCGCCGGTGTTGATCGCGGCCCCGAGGCCGGCCATCACACCGCAGCCGAGCAGACCGGCGACGGCCGGCTTGGCCGCCGGGTTGACCTTCGTGCACTGTCCGGCCGCCACGAGGGTCTTCTCCAGGAAGGCTCCGATGCCGAGCGCCGGGCTGAGCGCGGTGCCGTCGGCCAGGGTCATCTTCTGCGCGGCGTTGTGGGTGTTGAAGCAGTACCACGGCCGGCCGCGCAGGCAGGCGCGGCACTGCCCGCACACCGCCCGCCAGTTCAGGATCACGTAGTCGCCGGGCTCGACCTCGGTCACGCCCTCGCCGACCGCCTCGACGACTCCCGCGGCCTCGTGGCCGAGCAGGAACGGGAAGTCGTCGTTGATGCCGCCCTCCCGGTAGTGGAGGTCGGTGTGGCAGACGCCGCAGGCCTGCACGTTCACGACCGCCTCGCCGGGCCCGGGGTCCGGCACGACGACCGTCTCCAGCGTCACCGCCTCTCCCTTGCCGCGCGCCACCACGCCCTGGACTTCGTACGGCATGTCCTGCACCTCAACTCTCTCGGCTGGATCTCCTCAGAACATACGGCTCCACCACGCCGAGCCCGCGCGCGGGACGGCGGCGGAGTTTGACCAGGTCGACGCCGGACGCCCCGGCGAGGCCCGCGGCCAGCTCGCTGTCGGCCAGGATCGTGCCCGGCCGCGCGATGGCCGTCAGCCGCGCCGCCAGGTTGACCGTCGTGCCGAACACGTCACCCATGGCCGGCAGCACCGGCCCGTACGCCAGCCCGACCCGTACGTCCGGACCCTCGGCGTCCCGTTTGAGCTCGTCGAGCAGGTCGAGCGCGATGAGGGCCGCGGTCCGCGGGTCGCCGGCGGTGAAGAGCACCTCGTCGCCGAGCGTCTTGACCAGCCGCCCGTCGTGCGCCGCGATCACGTCGGAGGCCCGCGACTCGAACCCCTCGACCAGGTCGGCCAGCGCCAGCTCGTCCAGCTCGCGCGACACGCGGGTGAAGGCGACGAGGTCGGCGAACCCGACGGCGAGCCTCGGGCGGGTCGGCGAGACGTCCTCGCCGGGCTCGGCCAGGGAGACCAGCCGGCTCGCGGTCGCGGCGAGCTGGGAGCGCCAGACGTGCACCAGCGTCTGCTCGAAGTCCGGCAGCAGGCGGCTGACCGTGTCCATCACCTGCCGCAGCGCGTCCTCCCCCGCCCTCGCGCCGGGCTCGATCAGCGCGTCCACCATGATCTCGGCCTGCCATTGGGCGAGGCGCGCGGTCGTACGGCCGAGGGCCCTGGCCATGCGGATGACGGCCCGCTCGTCGAGCATCTCCGCGTCGAGCAGGTCCCGGATGCGGTGCAGGGCCGCCAGGTCGGCCTCGGTGAACGCGACGGCCTCGTCGGCGAACGTCGCGAAGCCGAGCGCCCGCCAGATCCGCGCCGCCAGGTCCTGCGGAATGCCGGCCGCCTCGGCCACCTGCCGTCGCGTGTAGGCCGGCGGCGGCCCCAGGAACAACCGCCGCATGTCGTCGGCGCCGGGGCGCCCCCCTGTGTCCACGTCCCCCTCCCCCGTGTCCTGCCTTGCCTGTCTCTCGTCCGGGCCCGGTCCGCCGGGCGGCCCATGGGCCGCGCCGCGCTCAGTCCCCGTCGATGTTCCCGTCCGCGGCGTCCTCCACCAGCCGGAACAGCTCGTGCCGTACGCGCTGGATCTGGGGGATGTCCCGGTAGTCGATGTCGCCCTTCTCCGACGCCGACTCGACCCGGAGCGTGCCGCAGCCGAGGATGCGCTCCATGAGCCGCTGGTCGGAGCTCACGCTGCTGACCTTGGCCAGCGGGATGTCGTCCTCCGACTTGTTCAGCACTCCCGTGCTGATCGCGAAGCGGTGCGAGGTCAGCGTGTAGGAGGTCGTCACCCAGCGCAGATAGGGGATGAGCGTCCACAGGACCAGCGCCACGAAGGCGACCACGGCCACCGTGCCGCGGGCGTACCCCGCGTACTCGTAGTCGCCGGGGATGAAGACGAAGGCCGCGACGGCGGCGGCGATCACGACGAGGAGCGCGAGGAACGGCAGGATCAGCCGCTTCCAGTGCGGATGGAACGATAGAACGACCCGCTCGCCGTCGGCCAGGTATTGATCAGGGAGACCCATGGCGCAAATCGTGACACGATCGCCGGTCGATTGCATGCGTTGGGAGTGTCTGACAAATGCTGCCCGTCGCGAGCGTGGATCCAGGTGGATGCATCGCAAGGCGGAGGAGGAGGTCGGAGCGGAGCCTCCGGCCGACGACGACAACGCGGCGAGGCGCCGCCTGGGCCACGCGCAGCAGGGCCATGATTTGTCAGGCACGACCTCAGGTCAGCCCGCGGCGCGGTGGTCAGCCCGCGGCGCGGTTCTCCCCGGAACTGTCACGGCTCTCCCCGGACGTGTCACGGCGGACGTGGACGACGTCGCCCGCGCTGAGCGCGTGGTCCCCGTCCCCGCCGCGTACGAGCAGGTGACCGGACGCGTCGACGCCGGTCGCGAGGCCGGTCAGCACCCGGTCGCCGGGCAGCTCGACCCTGACCTCCTGCCCCACCGTGGACGACCAGGCGAGGTAGGCGGCACGCAGGCCCGAGGCGTCCGGGTCGCCGTCGGCGGCCACCCAGTCGCGGTAGTGCGACTCGATCTCCCGCAGGATCGCGCGCAGCAGCGGGTCGCGGTCGGTGCAGGCGGCCTCCTCGATCGCGAGGGACGTGGCCCGGTCCACGGGCAGTTCCTCCCGGCGCAGCGAGACGTTGAGCCCCATGCCGACGACCACCGCGCGGTCGACCCGCTCGGCCAGGATGCCGGCGAGCTTGCGCTCCCCCACCATCAGGTCGTTGGGCCACTTGAGCCGCACGTCGACCTCCGCGATCCGCCGTACGGCCGAGGCGGCGGCGAGGCCGACCAGCAGCGCCAGCCAGCCCTGCCGGGCGAGCGGCACCTCCGGCCGCAGCAGCATCGAGAACGTCAGCCCCGAGCGCGTCGGCGCGGTCCACGGCCGCCCGAGCCGGCCCCGGCCGGCCACCTGCGCCTCCGCGACCAGCACGGCGCCCTCGGCCGGGCTCTCGCGCACGGTCCTGGCCAGGTCGGCGTTGGTGGAGCCGGTCCGCTCGACGACGCGTACGGACGACCACAGCGAGCCGGGACGCACCAGCGCCCTGGTCAGCGCGGTCTCGGACAGCGGAGGACGGTCGAGATCGGCGTACGGCGAGTTGGGCACCCGCTCAGGCTATCGGCCTCCGGGCGGCCTCCGCCGCGCGGCGTCCGTCCACCCGAACCGGTCAAGGGGCCGCCTGCCCGCACGCCGTCCGCCCGGGGGCACGGCCCGCCGGTGACCGGCACCCGTTCTCAACGGCCGGGCTGGGCCGCTATCGCGGACTCCAGGGCACGCATGCGCCGGAGCCGGGCGGCGAGCCGGGGTCCGCACGTCCCGGTCCGCCCGCCGTGACCGGGCCGGCCGCGACGGTCCGGAAGGTAGCCGAAGGCGGCCATCTCGGGGGCGGCGACCTCGGCGACGAGCGCGGCCTCGGCCGGGGTGAGCACGCCGCGCCACACGTCGCGCCGATCCGGCGTGACCGGTTCGAGCGCGCGGGCCTTCCACCACTCCCAGGGATGCACGATCGGCGCGCCCTTTCCCGCCGGTCCGGCCGGCCCCGCGGGCGGTACGCCGAGGAAGTCCGCGAGCCGGGCACGGCAGGCGGCCGGATCGGCGACGAGGTCCTCGTATCGCACCACCAGGCATCGCCGTGGCCCGAGCCGGTGCCGTGCCGCGCAGAGCGACCGCTGGTCGAAGGCCCACTCCTCGGCGAGCTCACCCGGATCGCGGATCCCCCAGGGCACACCCCGGTGCGAGGCGGCCACGGCACGCGGATCACGCACCACCCCGATGATTTTCAAAGCGGGGTCGGCCGACGTCATGGCCCGCCACCACAGCAGGTGTTCCGGCGTCTTCTCGCCGTACCGCACGGGTGGGGGGCCCGCTTGGCACGGTGGAGGACACAGTGCGACGACGAGCGCGGAGAACAGGTCGATCAGACGCTCGCAGCGCGGCCCGGTCAGGTCGGACATCCGGCCGCGATCCAGGCGCAGGCCCGCCGAGGTGGGCAGCGCCTCGAACCGGCTCAGCTCGTCCGACACCTCCGGCCACGTGAGGGGGAAAGCGTGCCTGGTCAGCAGGCCGGGCGCGAACAGGTGCAGGAAGTGGGTCTCGGGCGGCATAACGACCCCCGGCAGTTCGCAGCACAGCCGCTGGGTCACGGTGGTGCCCGACCTCGGGGTGCCGACCACGAGGAACGACAGACGCGGCGCCGTGTCCCGTGTCGTGGGCCGCGCCCTGTTCCGCGTCGCGTCCCGCACCGGCCGCACCGGGGCCGGCGCCTCGGTCCGCACCACGTCCGGCGCCGCCTCCCGCGTCGTTTCCGGCACGGACTCCGCAGCGACGCCCGGCGTCGCCATCCGCACTGTGCCGGGCGATGTGGTCGGCGCGGGGTGAGGCACCGCGATCACCGCCTCGCTCGCGGACGGGACACCGCGGTCCGCAGGGCCCGGTCCGTCCCCCGGCTCATTGCGCGTCCCGTGTGCCCGCCGGGGTCCGCCACCAGGGGCCGCCGCGCTCGTCGGCCAGGCGCAGCGCCTCGGCGGCGACCTGCTCCGGGGGGATGTCGAGGCAGTCGAGGGCGAAGGGACAGGCGAACTGGCGGCAGGGCGAGCACGCCGTGGGCACCGTGAGGATCGAGGCCGGGCCGAACCGCGGCCGGTACTGCTCCACCTGCTCGGTGCCCGCGAACAGCACGACCACGGGCGTGCCGAGCGCGCTGGCCAGATGCGCCCCGCCGCTGTTGTTGCACACGACCACGTCGACGGCGTCGATGAGCGCCGCCAGGACCGGCACGTCGAGCCGCCCCGGCAGCAGGAGCGCGCCGGGCACGCCGGCGCCGGTGAGCTCGACGAGCGGCCTCTCCCTGGCCGTGCCCGCCACGACGACCCGCAGCCCCGCGGCGGTGAGCAGCCCGGCCACCCGGGCGAACCGGTCGGCCGGATACCGCCGCGCGGAACAGGAGGCCCCGGGAAGGATCAGCGCGCACGGCCGCCTCCCGCGGCCGTCCCGGTGACCGCGTCCGTCCCCGTGACCGCCCCCGTGGCCGTCCCCGGCGGCCCGGCCGCCCGCGGCGGCGCCGAGCAGGCGGCGGGCCGTACGGGCCGCCTCCGCGGGCACGCGCACGCGCAGCCTGCCCTCGACAGGGGGGACACCCGCCCGTTCGAGCAGGTGCAGCGCGCGATCCACCTGGTGGGTCTCGTCCGGCGGTGACGGCACCCAGTGGGTCAGCCCCGCCCCGCCGAACTCCTTGGACATGCCGACCCGTACGGGCACCCCGGCGAGCCGGCAGAGGTACGCGGCCGGCCAGGGGGCCTGGGAGAACGAGGTCAGGATCACCGCCGCCTCGTAGCCGCCCCACCCGATCCGCTCGACGAGGTCCAGGTCGTCGGTGACCGGGACGTCCTCGCCGCCGGTCTTCTGCCACGAGACCGAGGCCGTGAGCACGCCGTCGACCTCGGGGAGCAGCGCGGCCGCGGCGGCGCCGGCGGGGGCGGCCAGCAGGTCCAGCCGGGCCCGGGGAGCGGCCCGCCGGAGCGCCCGCAGCGCCGGGCCCGCCATCACGACGTCGCCGAGGTTGTCGGGGCGGATCACGAGCACGCGAGAGAGCCCCCGCCACGGGACCGGCGGGCCTGCGAGCGCCGCGGGATGCTCCATTCCCTGCGCGTACCCCTCGAAAAAGGCGCATAAAGCCCCATAAATGCATGGTTTGCCACGAAAGTCCCTCGGGCACTTTCCGGAGCGCCGTGGCCGTCCGCCGCGAGAGCACACACGGACGGGCTGGGCGGGCACTCTTCCAGTGCAGGTCGTGGACGCACGGACACGATCTCGCCGCGACAGGCGCGGGCCGGTGAGCCGGGGAGAACAGCCGACGAGGGGAGACGGCGGTGACGGAGGGGGGCCGCATCCGCGTCGCCATGGTCCACGGTCCCGGGCCCGCCGACCGCGACGGCGTCGGCGACTACGTCGAACGGCTCGTCGGCGCGCTGGGCGAGGCGGGGATCGAGGCGGTGCGGGTGCCCGTGGGATCACCGGGGGCCCGCTCCCTCCGGCACTGGCTGCCCGCCACGCTCGACGCCGCCCGGCGGGTGCGGCGGCTGCGCCCCGACGTGGTCCACGTGCAGTTCGCCCCGTCCGCCTACCGGTTCTCGGGGTTGCCCGGCCTGCTGCCGCCGCTGCTGCCGTCCGGCGCGCCGCTGGTGACCACCCTGCACGAGTACGGCTGGTGGGCGGCCCCCGGCTGGGTGCCCGGCCCCGTCTGGCGGCCGCTGGAACGCGCCCGCCTGTGGGACCGGGAGACCGGGCGGCTGGTGCCCGCCAGCGCCCTCGTGGTCGTGACCAACGCCTCCCACGCCCGGCAGGTCCGAAGTCGCGTCGGCACGGCCCCCGTGGAGGTGCCCCTGGCGCCGAACGTCGTGGATCACGGCGGCGGACGGCAGGCGCGCGTGCGGGTGCGGGACACGCTCGGCATGGGCCGGGACGACCCGCTGCTCGCCTTCTTCGGATTCGTGCACCCCGTGAAGGGCGTGCGGCAGCTCGTCGAGGCGCTGCCCGCGCTGCGTGCGGCCCGCCCCCGCCTGCGGCTGCTGGTCGTGGGCGGCTTCACCTCCCAGGCGCTCCCGGAGGCCGAGGCCCGGGCCTTCCGCGCGGAGCTCGGGGCACTTGCCGCGCGTCACGGCGTGGCGGACGCGGTGACGTTCACCGGGCACCTGCCCGCCGCCCGGGTGTCGGATCTCCTGCACGCGGCGGACGTGGGCGTCCTGCCCTTCACGGCCGGGGTGACGACCAAGAGCGGCGCGTTGCTGACGATGCTGGCCCACGGACTGCCGACCGCGGTCACCGTGCCGGACGAGCCCGACCCCGGCCTTCCGCTCGCAGAGGCCGTCGCCGTGATCGGAGCCCGCCGCGACCCCGCCGCCATCGCGGACGCCGTCGGGCCGCTCCTCAGCGACCCCGGGGCGCGGCGGCGCCTGGGCGTGGCCGCCCGGCGGCTGGCCGCCCGGCACTCCTGGTCGCGGGTCGCCTCCGCCCACCGGGCGCTGTACGAGACCCTGGCCGGCCCCGGTCGGCCGCTCGACCGCCGGGATGCGTGAGCCGTACCGGGAGATCCTGGTCGTCGACCTGCTCGGCGGGATCGGCGACCTGGTCATGCTCCTGCCCGCCGTGCACGGCCTGGCCCTGCGCAACCCGGGCGCGTCGCTGCGCGTGCTCACCCATGAGCCCGGCGCCGCCCTCCTGCGCGGCGACCCCGCCGTCGCGCGGGTGCTCACCCCCCGCCACGGCGGCCCGGGCGCCGAGCGGGAGGCCGTGGCCGAAGCCCTGGCCGCCCGGCGCCCGGACCTCGCGATCACCACCACCCGCTATGACGGCATCCCCGATCTCCTCGCCGCGTCGGGCGCGCGGTGCGTCACCGACCTGTGGCGCCGTCCGCCCCCGGACGAGCCGGTCGGCGAGCGCTACCTGCGCCTCCTGGTCGCCGAGGGGCTGCTGCGGCCCGAGGACGCCCTCGCCCGCCCGGCCGTGCGCCTGACGCCGGCCGAGATCGCGTACGGCGAGAGCACGCTCGCCCGCCGCGTTCCGGCCGCCACCCCGGCGGGAACGGCGCGGCCCCCGGTCGTGCTGATCACCGACGCGGGCATGGACGTGAAGCGGTGGCCCGCCGGGCGCTGGCGCGAACTCGCCACGCTGCTGGCCCGGCGCGGCCATCCCCTGCTCACGCCCGACGCGCCGCCCAAGCACGCCGGCGCCGCGCACGCGGCGTTCGGCCCGGAGGTGGCCGTGCTGCCGCGGTGCGGCCTGCGCGGGCTCGCGGCGTGTTTCGCCGCCGTGGCGCGGCGCGGCGGTGTGGTCGTGGGCGGCGACACCGGGCCGCTTCGGGTGGCCGCCGCCGCCGGAGCGGCCACCGTCGGGCTTTTCGGCCCCACCTGGGCCCGCAGGTACGGCATCGGCGCGTCCTCGGGCCCAGGCGACGCCGTGGACCTGCAGGGGCGGCCCGGGTGCCCGCACCGGCGGCCCACCGCCATCACCGAGCAGCCGTGCTGGTGGACGGCCGAATGCCCGTTGTCCGCGGCGGGGGCCGCCTGCATGACCGACATCGGCGTCTCCTCCGTCGCCCGCGCCGTGACGCGGCTGAGCGCCGCCTCCCCCGCGCGCCACCCGGCGGACGACGCCTGAGACGCGGCGTGGCAGGCTGCGTACCGGAAAGAACGGCAGCCATGCCCGGGAGGAGACGGCACATGGAACGGGACGGCGCGGCGCGGCCCACGGCTCGGCTGGGGCCCGTCACGCGCGCACGCGTCCGGAGGGTGTCCGGATCATCCGTACGCGACCGGCGGGACGACCTCGCCACCGAGGAACCGCTGGAGATCCGGCTCCTCGCCGGCGGCGAGAGCCGTACGGTGGCGATCACGATGCGGACGCCGGGCGCGGACTTCGAGCTCGCGGCGGGCTTCCTGCACGGCGAGGGGATCGCCGGTCCCGGCGACATCGCCGCCATCGGCTACTGCACGGACGAGGACCTGGACCCCGAGGCGCGCTACAACACCGTGACCGTGCGGCTCACCACCCCGCACCTGCCCGACCTCGGCGCCCGGGCGCGCAACTTCCTGACCTCGAGCGCGTGCGGCGTCTGCGGCACGGCGAGCCTCGACGCGTTGCGCGACCGATGCACCGTGCCGGCCGTGCGTCCGCCGGTCGGCGTGTCCGCCACGACCCTGTACGGCCTGCCGGACCGGCTGCGGGAGGCCCAGGGGGTGTTCGGCAGGACGGGCGGGCTGCACGCCGCCGGGCTTTTCACCCCCGGCGGCACGCCCGTGGCCGTACGGGAGGACGTGGGGCGGCACAACGCCGTCGACAAGCTCGTCGGCTGGGCGCTGCTCGGCGACCGGGCCCCCCTCGACCGGCACGTCCTGCTGGTGAGCGGCCGGGTGAGCTACGAGATCATGCAGAAGGCGGCGAGCGCCGGCATCCAGATCGTGTGCGCCGTGTCCGCGCCCTCCTCGCTCGCCGTCGACCTGGCGCGCGAGTTCGGCATCACGCTGGTGGGGTTCCTGCGCGAGGAGCGCTTCAACATCTACGCCTGCCCGGAACGCGTCGACGTCGGACAGCCCTGAACGTGCCCGGCCGGGCGCCCGGAGCCCGGGCGCCCGGCGGGTCCGCTCACGGCGTCAGCCGGTGTTCTGCAGGCCGGCCGCCACGCCGTTCACGCTGAGCAGCAGCAGGGTGGACAGGCGCTCGCGCTCCTTGTCCGAAAGGTCGCCCGACGTCCGCAGCGCCGACAGCGCCCGCAGCTGCAGGTGGCTGAGCGCGTCCACGTACGGGTCGCGCAGCTGCACGGCCCGCGACAGGACCCGCCGGTTCTCCAGCAGCCGCGTGTGCCCGGTCACCTCCAGCACCAGCCGCCTCGTCAGGTCGTACTCCTCCAGGACCTGCTCGGCGAAGTCGGCCCGGCCGCCGAGGGCCAGGTAGCGGGACGCGATGGACCGGTCGGTCTTGGCCAGCGACATCTCGGCGTTGTCCAGCATCGCGGCGAACAACGCCCACTCCTGGTACGCCGAGCGCAGTTCGGCCATGCCGCCGTCGGTGACCACGGCGGCCAGGCCGCTGCCCAGGCCGTACCAGCCGGGGAGGTTGACCCGCGTCTGGGCCCAAGAGAACACCCACGGGATGGCCCGCAGGTCGTCCAGCGAGCGGGGCGCGCCGAGGCCGCGCCGCGCCGGCCGGGAGCCGAGCCGCAGCGAGCCGAGCTCCTCCAGCGGGCTGACCAGTGCGAACCACTCGGGGAAGCCCGGGGCCTCGGTCAGCGCCCGGTAGGCGCGCTCGGAGGCGGCCGCCACGGTGTCGGCCAGCCGGCGGAACTTCGCCGCCGCGGCGGCGGTGCCCGACTCCACCGCCGAGGTGGACGCGAGCAGCACGGCGTTGGTGACCTGCTCGATGTGCCGCTTCGCGATCGCCGAGTGGCCGTACCGCGCGAAGATGACCTCGCCCTGCTCGGTGACCTTGAACCGGCCGGCGACCGAGCCGGGGGCCTGGGCGAGCACGGCGCGGTTGGCCGGGCCGCCGCCCCGGCCGAGCGCGCCGCCGCGGCCGTGGAAGAGCGTGAGCGTGATGTCGTTGGCCGCGGCCCACGCGGTCAGCGCGGCCTGCGCGTCGTACAGCCGCAGGGTGGCCGCCGCCGGGCCGAGTTCCTTGGCCGAGTCGGAGTAGCCGAGCATGACCTCCATGCGCCGCCCGTTGTCGGCGAGCCGCCGGCGCACGGGCTCCAGCTTGACCATGCCCTCCAGCACGGCGGAGGAGTTGTCCAGGTCCTCGCCCGACTCGAACAGGGGGACCACGTCGAGCACCGGGGCGCGGTCGCCCAGCGCGTGCCTGGCCAGCTCGTACACCGCCGCGATGTCGTCGGCGGAGCGGGTGAACGAGACGACGTACCGGGAGCAGGCGGTCACGCCGAAGCGCTCCTGGATCCAGGCGATCACCCGGATCGTGGCCAGGACCTCCTCGGTGCGCTCCGACAGCGTGCCGGAGGCGATCTCCTCGAGCGCCGCCGCGTGGACCGCGGAGTGCTGGCGCACCTCCAGCTCGGCCAGGTGGAAGCCGAACGTCTCTACCTGCCAGATCAGGTGCTGCAGCTCGCCGTAGGCCTGCCGTACGGCGCCGGCGCCGCGCAGGGAGTCCTGCGCGAGCCGCAGGTCGGTCAGCAGCTCCGACGGCGCGCGGTAGGCGAGGTCGAGGTCGCGGCGGCGGGTCGCGGCGATCCTGGCCGCCACGAACATCAGCCACTGGCGGTGCGGCTCCCGGGGCGATCGGGTGGCCATCTCCGACACCAGGTCGGGGTGGTCGTGCTCGGCCTGCGCGAGCGCGGCGCGCAGCTCGGCGGACGGCGGGGTGAAGACCTCGGCCAGGGTGAGCGACCTGCCGATGCGGGTGGTCGCGTTCTCCAGCGCGATCAGCACGTGCTCGGCCTGGATCTGCATGGCCTCCCTGGTCACCCTGGCGGTGACGTTGGGGTTGCCGTCGCGGTCGCCGCCGATCCAGCTGCCGTAGCGGATGTACGCCTTGGCGAGCGGCTCCCGCGTGCCGGTGCCGGGACCGAGCGCCGCGTCGAGCGACCGGTAGATCTGCGGCACCGTGCGGAACAGCGTCTCGTCGAAGGCCGCCATCGCCGTACGGACCTCGTCCAGCGGGTCGAGCTTCGTGTGGCGGAGCTGGTTGGCCCGCCAGAGGATGTCGATCTCCTCCAGCAGCCGCCGGTGGGCCTCCTCACGCTCGGCCGCGCCCCGCCCGGGGGCGTTGTAGGCGTCGAGCTGGGCGCTGATCCGCTGGATGGCGGTGACGATCGCCCGCCGCCGCGCCTCGGTGGGATGGGCGGTCAGCACGGGCCGGAACTCCAGCCCGTCGATCAGGGCCTGGAGCCGGTCGTCCCCGCGCAGCTCCCGCACGGCCTCGGCCAGGGACTCGCGCAGCGGCACGTCGTCCTTGTCACGCTGTCGCAGGGTGCGGATCCGGTAGTGCTCCTCGGCGAGGTTGGCGAGGTGGAAGTAGCAGGTGAAGGCCCGGGCGATCTGCACTGCGCGGTCGACGGGCCACTCGGCCACCATGGCGGCGACCTCGTCGGCCGTCGTCTCCTGACGCCGGGCCGCGATCACCGCCTTGCGGAGCCGTTCCACGTCGGCGAGGAGGTCGGGACCACCGTGTTCGGCGATCACCTGACCCAGGAGTCCACCCAATAGGCGCACGTCAGCGCGGAGTTCGTCCGGCATCTCCGCTACGGCGTTGTGTCGTTCGGCAGGAGCGATGGCGGCCATGCTTCGAAGGCTAGCGAATCCCGCTCGGTGGCCCGAGGGCGGTCTCACCAATTGGACTAGACCACTGATCCACGCAGGTCAGGCCGGTCGCGCGGCAGGGGTCCTCTCGGCCCGGGCCGCGGGGAGCGCCCTGAAACGGCGGGTGAGGGACTGCGCGAGCAGGCCGTGCGCCACCACGATCGCGCCGAACCCGACGATCAGCACGGAGATCGTCGTCAACTGGCTGTCGTCGGCCAGCAGGATGGTCTTCGCGTCGCCGAGCCCCGTCCTGGCGGTCTGCAGCCCGACGACCAGGGCGGTCACCCACCGGCCGGCATGCATGATCATCGGGCGCGCGGTCGCGGTCACCGCCGCCGGCAGGGCCAGCACGCCGAAGGCGACGATGATGATCGCGGTGCCCGCCGGGGAGATGTCGGTCGGCCCTCCGATGGCCAGTTTGATCCCGCGCATCAGGAGACGCGCCAGCGCCCCGACGACCAGGCCGCTCAGCGCCGCCGCGGCCAGCGGGGCCCAGATCGCACGGCCCGTCAGGCCACGTTCGCGCATATCGCTTCTCCCTTTGAAAACGGCCCTTTGAGAACGGTCCAAACGGTTATAAGGCCGGGCCGAATCGCCCGCAACGCCGCAAGGACTTCGGGACCGCTCTGTTACCTCTCAGGAGGGGCGGGAGACGGCGGCGAGGAGCTCGGGAAGGCGGGCGAAGCCGACGCCGGCGGCGATGCGGCGTCCCGCCCAGGCGACCGCCAGGCCGTACGGCACGGCGAGCACGGCCCACCAGGTCAGGCCGAGCAGGACCGGCAGCACGATCGGCAGCGCGAGCGCGCCGGTGACGAGCATCGTGGCGAAGGAGGCGGCGAACGCCTGCCCGCCCTGCCCGGGGGCGGCGCCGGTGAAGGCGTTCATCCGGTCGGGATAGGTGTACGGCGCGGTCACGCTGGTGATCGCGCCGATTCCCATGGCGGCGCCGAGCACGCCCCACGCGGTGGGCGCGGCCACGACGGCCCACGCGGCGTCGCCCGCGACGAGGGCGGCGGCCAGCGACGCCAGGCCCAGCAGCGGCACCGCGACGACCGCCATGGCCAGGTGCCGCCCGGCCAGGTCGGTACGCAGGTCGCGCGGGGTCGTGACGGCCACCGCGTTCATCCACAGCGACCTGCCGTCGATGCCGAAGGAGTTGGCCGCCTGCAGCCCCATCACCACGGCCGCCAGGCAGGCGGGACCGATCGCGGCCCACAAGCCCGTCGAGCCGCCGGGACCCCGCAGGGAGAACATGACGACCGCGCTCACGAAGACCGCGCTGATCCAGTTCACCCGGGCCCGCGGTTCCCTCCTTGCGTACTTCAGCTCCTTGGCGACGACGGCGCCGAGCGTGCCGCCGGGCAGGAACCGGCCCGCCCGGGAGCGGCCCGTCCGGGAGCGGCGGACGGAGCCGCCACCCCGGGTGGAGGAGTCGGGCCGCACCAGCGCGTACCGCAGCGCCGCGATCCACAGCCATCCCATGACGACCACCGACATCGCGACGACGATCAGTTCGGCGACGCCGATGAGCCCGCCGTCGGCGATCGCGTGCGCGGCCAGCCCCGGCGGCGTCCACCGCAGGACGTCCCCCACGGACGCCAGGATCCGCGTGGGGTCGCCCGACAGCCCGCGATTCAGCAGCAGGTTCGGCACCTGGACGAGCAGCACGCCGAAGATCGCGACCACCGCGAGCAGGTCACGTCCCCTGCGGGTGCGCAGCACGCCGGACAACGCGGTGGTCACCAGGCGGGAGGCCGTGAGACAGAAGGCGAACTGGAGGACCACCGCGGGCACCCCGATCAGCACCCCGCCGGGCCCGTGGGCGAGCGCGACCACCCCTCCGCACAACGCGGCCAGCGAGGCGATCGGCCACGGCCCGGCGGCCGACGCCGCGAACATGCCGGTCGCGAGCTGCCGGGTGGTGAGCGGGAACAGGGCGAGCCGGGCCGGGTCGAGCGTCTCGTCCAGTCCGAAGGCCATGAGCGGCACGACGACCCACCCGACGGCGAACATCGCGAACGCCGCCGACACGAGGTCGAGGCCGACGTCGGACGGCGCGAGCCGGATGAGCGACAGCAGCCCGAACCCCGCGACGGCGGCGAGGAACGCGGCGGCCAGCGAGAAGGCGAAGCCGGCCTGCTTGCCCACGCTCCCGCGCAGGCCCCCGCGGACCAGGCTGAGCTTGAGCCGGACGAACAGCCACGTCATCGTCACGGCGCGCTCCCGGAGCCGAGCCACGACAGCCCCTCGTCCCCGTTTCCGCGCACGCCGACGAGATCGAGGAACGCCTCGTTGAGCGTGCGGCCCCGCCGTACGTCGTCGAGCGGGCCCTGCGCGACGACGAGCCCGCGGTTCATCACCGACACCCAGTCGCACAGCCGCTCGACCAGGTCCATCACGTGGCTGGAGAACACGACGGTGGAGCCCGAGGCGGTGAACCGGCGCAGCACCTCGGTCAGCGTGTTGGCCGAGACGGGGTCGACGCCCTCGAACGGCTCGTCGAGGAACAGCACGCGCGGGTTGTGCAGCAGCGCCGCCGCGAGGCCGATCTTCTTGCGCATGCCGGTGGAGTAGTCGACCACCAGCTTGTCCTGCGCCTCGACCAGGTCCATGACCTTGAGCAGTTCGTCGGCGCGTCTGCCGACCTCGTCCAGGGGGATGCCGCGCAGCTGGCCGCAGTACATGAGCAGCTCGCGGCCGGACAGCCGTTCGAACAGCCGCAGGCCCTCGGGCAGCACTCCGATGTGCGCCTTGACGCTGACCGGGTCGGCCCACACGTCGTGGCCGTCGATCTCGATGCGCCCGCCGTCCGGGCGGAGCAGCCCGGTGACCATGCTCAGGGTCGTCGTCTTGCCGGCGCCGTTGGGACCGACCAGGCCGGCGAAGCTGCCCCTCGGCACGACCAGGTCGACCCCGCCGACCGCCACCTGCTGCCCGAAGCGCTTGTACAACCCCTGCGTGCGCACGGCGTCCGCCATCGAGCCCCCATCCGTCTCAAGCCGTCGTAGATTCGAACGAACGGGACGTGAACCCCGTTCCTCACCTCACACAAGGAGCGTCCCGGTGAGCGCGACCCGGCGCGACCGGACGGCTTCCGGCTGGTTACCCTGTGCGCCATGGATTCGACGCGACCCGGAGCGGCGTTCGGGACCCGAGGGCCGCTGAGCATACGAGGAACGGTGAGCGGGCGATGAGCGCCGAACGCGCCCCCGAGATCGACATCCACACCACCGCCGGCAAGATCGCCGACCTGGAGCGCCGCCGGAGCGAGGCGGCCCACGCCGGCTCCCAGCGGGCGGTGGAGAAGCAGCACGCCAAGGGCAAGATGACGGCGCGCGAGCGGCTGGCGGCCTTCCTCGACGAGGGCTCCTTCGTGGAGTTCGACGAGCTGGCCAGGCACCGGGCGACCGCCTTCGGCCTCGACCGCGAGCGCCCGTACGGCGACGGGGTCGTGACCGGGTACGGCACGGTGGACGGCCGCCCGGTCGCGGTGTTCGCGCAGGACTTCACCGTGTTCGGCGGCTCGCTGGGCGAGGTCTTCGGCGAGAAGATCGTGAAGGTGATGGACCACGCGCTCAAGACCGGCTGCCCGGTGATCGGCATCAACGACTCCGGCGGGGCGCGCATCCAGGAGGGCGTGGTCTCCCTCGGCCTGTACGCCGAGATCTTCAAGCGCAACGTGCACGCCTCCGGCGTCGTGCCGCAGATCTCGCTGATCATGGGCCCGTGCGCGGGCGGCGCCGTGTACTCCCCCGCGCTGACCGACTTCGTCCTGATGGTGCAGGAGAAGTCGCACATGTTCATCACCGGGCCCGACGTCATCAAGACCGTGACCGGCGAGGAGGTGACGTTCGAGGAGCTGGGCGGCGCGCACACGCACAACTCGAAGAGCGGCGTCGCCCACTACGAGGCGTCCGACGAGCAGGACTGCCTCGACTTCGCCAGGGCGCTGCTGTCGTACCTGCCGTCCAACAACATGGACGACCCGCCGGCCTTCGCCGTCGAGGCGGACCTGGAGACGACCGACGAGGACCGCGAGCTCGACACGCTGATCCCCGACTCGGCCAACCAGCCGTACGACATGCACACGGTCATCGAGCACGTCCTCGACGACGGCGAGTTCCTGGAGATCCACGCGGGCTTCGCGCCGAACATCCTCGTGGGCTTCGGCCGGGTCGAGGGGCGTTCCGTGGGCGTCGTCGCCAACCAGCCGATGAGCTTCGCCGGCACGCTCGACATCGCCGCGAGTGAGAAGGCCGCCCGGTTCGTGCGCACCTGCGACGCCTTCAACATCCCGGTGCTGACCTTCGTCGACGTGCCGGGCTTCCTTCCGGGCACCGACCAGGAATGGAACGGCATCATCCGGCGCGGCGCCAAGCTGCTCTACGCCTACGCCGAGGCGACCGTGCCGCTGGTCACCGTCATCACCCGCAAGGCGTACGGCGGCGCGTACGACGTCATGGGGTCCAAGCACCTCGGCGCGGACGTCAACCTGGCCTGGCCCACCGCCCAGATCGCCGTCATGGGGGCGCAGGGCGCGGTCAACATCCTCTACCGGCGCGAGCTGGCCGCCGCCGACGACCCGGACGCCGCGCGGGCCCGTTTCATCGGCGAGTACGAGGACACGCTGGCCAATCCCTATCTCGCGGCCGAGCGCGGCTACGTCGACGCGGTCATCCGGCCCTCGGACACCCGGGTCCAGATCGTCCGCGCGCTGCGCGCCCTCCGCACCAAGCGGGCCGCGCTGCCGCCGAAGAAGCATGGGAACATCCCGCTGTGAGCAGCAGCGAGCCGTATCTCAGCATCGTGCGGGGGGACGCCACCCCCGAGGAGACCGCCGCCCTCGTCGCCGCGCTGGCGGCCCGGGCGGCGGCCCGGTCAGCAGCAGGGGCGGCGACACGCGGAGCCCGGCCCACGCCGCCGCCGGCCACGGGAAACTGGAGGAACGCGGCGCATCGGCTGCGCCCGGGGCTTCCGCACGGACCGGGAGCCTGGCGCCGGGCCTTCTTCCCCGGCGGCTGACGCCGTCTGCCCTGTCATCCGCGACGACCACGGTCCGATTACATCGACGGAACAGGGTGTCAACTGGCTCAAGAGTTGGGACTATCTAGAAAGCGGGGGAATATAGTCAGCCGATCATCTAGTGACGAGTCCAGGAGGACACCATGGCCATCCCGGACTTCAGCGCACATGGCATTTCCGCCAAGTATGCCGTTCTCGTGGACGTCGGTTACCTTTACGCGGCCGCCGGTGAAGTTCTCTTAGGCGCCAAGGAGCGTAAGGAGTACCGCGTCGCCGCGGACGAGCTGATCCAGGCGCTGCAGAAGCACGCGGTCGACCGCATCCAGGGCGAGTTGCTGCGCGTCTACTGGTATGACGCCGCCCGTGACCGGGTGCCCACCGTGGACCAGCGGGTGATCGCCCAGCTGCCCTGGGTCAAGGTCAGGCTGGGCAACCTGAACGCCCGTGGCCAGCAGAAAGGCGTGGACGCGCAGATCCGCAGCGATCTCGAGGCCCTGGCCCGGCACCACGCCGTGAGCGACACCGTGCTGATCGCCGGAGACGAGGACATGGTGCCCGCCGTGGAGGCCGCGCAGGCGTACGGCGTGCGCGTCCACCTGTGGGGGGTCGAGCCGCCGTTCGGCACCAACCAGGCCGAGCGGCTCGTCTGGGAGTCGGACACTGTCGAGATCCTGAGCGCCGACTTCCTGCGTCCGTTCTTCACCCGCGCCCCGGTGCCCGTTCCCGTGCCGCCCACGCCGTCGCCCGCCCAGGTCTTCGCGGGCCGTACGGTCAAGCCGATGCCGCCGAAGGCGCCCGCCGGTCAGGTCGCCAAGCTCGGCCCGGGCCGGCCCCGGGTGGAGGAGGTCGGCGAACATGTGGCCCAGAAGTGGATACTGACCCGCGGCCGGGACAACATCCGCGACCTGCTGCCGGGCCCGCTGCTGCCCACGGTGATCGACACCGAGCTGCTCATCGAGGCCGAGAAGGAGCTCGGCCACTCTCTCCGGCCCTACCCCGAGGCGCGCGTGTGGCTGCGCGACGGCTTCTGGGCCCGGGTCTACCGGGAGTTCGACCTCGGGGTCGGCATCTCCAGCAAGTGACGCCGGCGCCCGAGCCCGCGCGGGCGCTCCCGGCTCACGGCTGTCCCATCTCGCCCGGTGCACTCCCGGCGCGGCGCCCGAGCCCGCGCGACGCTCCGCGGCGCCGCCGCGACGGCGGCGTCCGATTTCCGCCAGCCCGCCCCGGTGGCCAGCGCATAACGTCGTGTGCGTGACCAGACGACAGCTCGACTTCGACGCGTGCTACCTCGCCGTGTCCGCCCGGGACTCCCGCTTCGACGGGCGTTTCTACACGGCTGTCACCACCACCGGCATCTACTGCCGTCCGATCTGCCCCGCCCGCACTCCCGCCCGGTCCAACGTGCGCTTCTACCGCCACGCCGCCGCGGCCGAGGCGGCAGGGTTCCGTCCCTGCCGCCGCTGCCGTCCGGAGCTCAGCCCCGGCGACCCCGGCTGGGACGTCCGGGCCGACCTGGTCGGACGCGCGCTGCGGCTGATCGACGACGGCGTGGCCGACGAGTCCGGCGTCGCCGGGCTGGCCCGCCGGCTGCACGTGACCGAGCGGCACCTGCACCGCCTGTTCGCCGCCGAACTCGGCACCGGCCCGCTCGCCGTCGCCCGCACCCGGCGGCTGCTGCTCGCCAAGCAACTGCTCACCGAGACCACCCTGCCGATCACGGACGTGGCGTTCGCCGCGGGGTTCGGCAGTGTCCGCCAGTTCAACGCGGCGATGAAGGAGTCGTACGGCTTCGCCCCGGGTGAGCTGCGCAGGGCCGGCGGGCCGGTGCACGGCGCGCCGGGTCCGGTCGCCCTCACGACCGGCCTCACCCTGCGGCTCGGCCACCGGGAGCCGTACGACGCGCAGGCGGTGCTGCGCTTCCTCGCCGCCCGGGCGATCCCCTCGGTGGAGGCCGTCTGCCGGTCGGGGGACGACGTGACGGCCTACACGCGGGCCGTCCCCGGCGGCTCGATCACGCTGCGGCCCGCCGCCGGGCACATCCGGCTCACCGTGCGGACCACCGAGACGCACCGGCTCTCCCGGCTGGTGGCGCGCTGCCGCCGCCTGCTCGATCTCGACGCCGACCCCGGGGCGGTGCGGGAGATCCTCGGCGCGACGTCGCTCGCGTCGCTGGTCGCCGCCCGTCCCGGGCTGCGGGTGCCGGGAGCGTACGACGGGTTCGAACTGGCGGTCCGGGCGGTGGTCGGGCAGCAGATCTCGGTCGCCGGGGCCCGCACCCTGCTCGGCCGCATCGCCGCCCGGGCCGGTCTGCCCGCCGTCCCGGACGGGGCGGGCGACGGCCACGCCCCCGAGGCGGACCAGGTGCCGTCGCTGTTCCCCACGGCGGACAGGCTCGCCGCCGCCGATCTCGACGGGCTCGGGCTCACCACCCGCAGGGTCGCCACGATCAGGGCGCTGGCCGAGGCCGTCGCCTCCGGCGCGATCGACCTCGACGGCGCGGGCGACCCCGCCGACACCGTCGCCGGGCTGCTGGAGATCCCCGGCATCGGCCCGTGGACGGCCGGTTACATCGCGCTGCGCGCGCTGCGCGACCCGGACGCGTGGCCCGAGGGCGACCTCGTGCTGCGCAAGACCATGGAACGGCTCGGCATCGCACCGGACGAGACCGAGCGGTGGCGGCCCTGGCGCGCGTACGCCGCGCTGCACCTGTGGAGCCACGCATCCGACACCGCGGAAGGACGCGACAAGTCATGATTGTCACGCAGACCCTGCCCACCCCCGTGGGTCCCCTCGCCATCCTCGCCCGTGACGGCGTGCTCGTCGCCGCCGGCTTCACCGCCGACCCCCGCGAGATGGTCGCCCGGCTCTCGCCGTCCCTGCGGGCGCTTCCCCTGCGGGAGGGCGATCTCGGCGACGCGGCCGAAGCCGTGCGGGACTACCTCGACGGGAAGGTCGACGCGCTCGACCGGATCCCGGCCGAGCAGCCCGGCACCCCGACGAGGCAGCGCCTGTACGAGGCGCTGCGCGCCGTGCCCGCCGGGACCACCGTGTCGTACGCGCAGCTGGCGGAGAAGGCGGGGCTGCCCAGGACGGCCGCGCGGGCCGCGGGGGCGGCCTGCGCGCAGAACCTGATCGCGCCGTTCGTGCCGTGCCACCGCGTGCTGCCCTCGACCGGCGGTTACGGCGGCTACTACTACGGCACGTCCGTCAAGGAGTGGCTGCTCGCCCACGAGTCCCGCGCCTGAGTCGCGCCGGGCCGCTCCCGGGCCGTACCGGGGCGCGTCGGGCCGCACCGGGCCGCGTCGGGGCGCTGCGGGACGGGTCATCCGGGGGAGGGACGGGCCATCCGTCACTCGAGGGACCGCGCGGCCCGCGAGGTCACGTCGCCGAGGGACGCCTTCCCGCGAGCGGCCCGGTTACGCTGCCGCCGGTGCCATCGACGACGGGAGCCTCCGGTGACCATCAGGCTGGTGATCGCCGACGACCAGTCGATGATCAGGGCCGGGCTGCGGCTCGTCGCGGAGTCCGAGCCGGGAATCGAGGTCGCCGGGGAGGCGGCCGACGGCTTCGAGGCCGTGGAGGTGACCCGGCGGCTCCGCCCCGACGTGCTGCTGCTGGACATCGCGATGCCCCGGCTGGACGGGATCGGCGCGGCCAGGCTGCTCCTCGCCGAGCCCCGGCCACCGAGGATCATCATGCTGACCACCTTCAACACGGGCGACAACCTGAAGGCCTCGCTGCGGGCCCGGGTGAACGGCTTCCTGCTCAAGACCTCGCCCCCGGAGCACCTGGTGGAGGCGGTGCGGGCCGCGGCGGCGGGCGCCGCGCTGATCGACCCCACGGTGGCCCCCCGGGTGATCGACGAGATCGCGAGCCTGCCCGACCTCGCCGCGCCGGCCGAGCTCGGCTCGCTCAGCGAGCGCGAACTCCAGGTCCTGCGGATGGTCGCGCAGGGCCTGTCCAATCCCGAGATCGCCCGTGACCTGGGCATCGGCGAGGCGACCGTCAAGACGCACGTCGCCCGCGTCCTGCACAAACTCCGCCTGCGCGACCGCATCCAGGCGGTGGTTTTCGCCTACGAGGCCGGGGTCGTACGGCCGGGAGAGCGGCCCGGGCCGTGCTGAGGCGACTCGCGGGCGACTGGCGGCCCTCCCGCCTCGACGTCCTGCTCTCCCTCGCCGTGGCGGTCGCCGGGCTGGTGGAGTCGTTCGGCCGGCAAGGTCCGGAGCCGTGGCAGATCGGCGACCCGTTCCCGTTCGCGGCGGGCGCGGTCGCGGCGGGGCTGGTGGTGCTGTCGCGGTCGATGTTCCCCGCGACCTCGCTCCTCGTGCTGACGGCCATCGGGTGGGCCGTGCAGGCGGTCGCCGGTCCCGGTTATTACGCGGCCTGGCACCTTTACTCGACGCTGATCCTCGTCCACACCGTGGCCGGCGCGGCCGAACCCCGCAGCCGGCGCGGGCTCGCGGGGCTCGGGTGCGTGCTGCTCGCCTACGCGCACCTGCAGACACTGCAGAGCAACGACGTCGCCGAGGTCCTCATCGGCGCGATCTTCGTCGGCGTCGCGTACGGCAGCGGCATCCTGCTGCGCCGGCAGATCGACCAGACCAGACGGCTGGCCGAGCAGGCGGCCCGGCTCGAAGCCGAGCGGGAGGAGCGGGCGCGGTGGGCGGTCGCGCAGGAGCGATCCCGCATCGCCCGGGAGCTCCACGACGTCGTCTCCCACAACGTCAGCCTCATGACGTTGCACGCGGGCGGGGTGCGCAGGCTGCTCGGGGACGACCGCGCCCGCGAGCGCGACCTGCTGTTCGCGGTGGAGCAGGCCGGCCGTGAGGCGGTCGAGGAGCTCGGGCTGATGCTCGGCATGCTGCGCGACGCCGGGGCCGCGCCGCCCTCGCCGCAGGCCGGGCTCGACCGGCTCGACGAGCTGATCTCCCAGGTGGCGGAGGCCGGTCCGGAGGTGCGCCTGCATGTCGCGGGCGAACCCCGGCCCCTGCCGGCCGGGCTCGGCCTGTCCGCCTACCGGGTGATCCAGGAGGCCCTGACGAACGTGCTGAAGCACGCGCACGCCACGAGGGTCGACGTCGTCCTCCGCTACGCGCCCGGCGAGTTGCGCGTGACCGTCGTCAACGACGGGGTGGGCGTTCACGCGGCGGGCACGGGCGGACACGGGCTCATCGGCATGCGGGAGCGGACCGCGCTGCACGGGGGCGAGCTGTCCGCCGGGCCCACGCGGTCAGGGGAATACCGCGTGCTGGCGGTCTTCCCGCTCCCCGGCTGAGCGCCTCACGCCTCCACCGCGGCCCTCGCCGGTGCTTCCCGGTTGAGCGCCTCACGCCCCCACGGCGACACTCGCCGGGGCGTCACCCGCCCACTCGTCGTCGGTCATGCGCAGCATCCTGAGCCCGATCACCCCGGAACCGGCCAGGTAGAGCAGCCCGCCGACGATCGTGCCCACCGGGTAGATCGGCGCCCCCAGAATGCCGGCGAGCATCGCGAACGGCGCCCACCACGGCGTACGCCGGGAATAGGCCAGCGCGAGCCCCAGCAGGAACAGGCCGAGCAGCCCGGCGAAACCGGGCACCTGAAACCCGAACGTCGCCCCGGGATCGGCGAACGCCTCGTCCCCGATCCGGGCCCCCTGCTCGGGCGGCAGGGCCCCCTCCAGGCGGGCGTAGAAGAAGTCGCCGAGCATCAGCGCGGAGAAGTTGACGACGCCGAGCAGCGCCAGGCCACCCGCGACGTGCCCGAAGACCACGCCCTTGTGCCGGATCAGGTGGATCATGCCGATGATCCCCGGCACCAGCAGGACCCAGCTCCAGTGCAGAAGCGAGGCGCTGACCGACACCTGCTCGGGATGACGGCCGTAGACGCCGACGCCGTCCCCGCCCTGCCGCAGCGCCGGGTCCGCGACCACCCCCGCGACGTAGACGAGCGGGGCGGCGACCAGGCAGAGCCCGGCCGCCGTACGGCGGAAGGCGCGTGCGTCCGCAAGCACTGACATGGCAACTCCTCGTGTCCGGCCCGCCGCCTGTCGGGCGGGACCGGCACGGAGAGTAGGCAGCGGCGTCCCGGCCGGTCGTCCCCCGCCGGGACGACCGGCGTTCCGCCGGTCTCCCTACGCACGGCCGCCGGCCATCCGCCCGACACGACCGGCGGCCTGCCCCCCTCGGGCCGGGCGGGGAGTCAGTTCTTGACGATGCTCTGGACCTCGCCGACGGGCACGTCCCTGGTCGCCGAGACCTGGATCGGGTTGTAGGCGAACGGGACGGCCTGGCCGCCCTGGTTGCCGTTGCCGACGACGTTCCAGACGCTCGTCACGGTCAGCGTGTAGACCTTGCCCGGCTGGTCGACGGAGGAGTGCAGGTAGACGACGCCGCACTCGGGTTTGCCCTCGCCGTCCTTGTCGGCGCCCTTCACGTACGGTTTGCCGGTGGCGCCGCATCCCTTGTCGTACACCTCGGCGCGGTCGGCGTCGGTGCCGGATTTGATCACGAGGTGGTCCGGCGTCGCCGTGACGGTGGCGGACATGACCCCCGGCAGCGTGGCGGTGACGGACCGGGGCGCCGCCTCGGCCCCGTCCAGCCACACCCAGGTCCCCAGGTTGACGTAGCTCTTGACGTCCGGGCTCAGCTTGATCTTCGGCTCCGGCACGGTCAGCGCGGCCCTGGCGATCTGCATGAGCTGTTCCAGCGTTATGCCCCCGGCGGGGGTGGTGCCCTCGGGCACCCAGACGAGCGGCTCGAGCCCGGCGGCACACGACGGCCCCTCCGGGTTGCCTGCGTCGTAGGCGACGCCCCACCACTGGCCCTTCTCCCCGATTTTGTCGCCGAACTTGTCCAGGTCCACGTCGTAGTCCAGCCCCGCCTCCACCGCCTGCTTCTTCTGCTGCGCCTGGAGGTTGCGCATGTCGTCGGCGGACGAGTTCGGCTCGTACCAGCAGGGGCGGGGCATCCGATAGCCGTCGCTCTTGCCACCGAGCCCGTTGCCCGACAGACCGATCTTGGAGTTGGTCAGCTTGACCCCGGCGGTGTTGCCGTTCTGGAACGCCTCGCCGTGCGGCGTCCCGTCCGGATCGTCGGCGGCGGCCGGCGGCGCGCACACCGCGAGCACGCCGCAGGCCAGCAGGGACGTCACCGCGATCGCCGTTCTGCTGCTCATCGCTGGCACTCCTTAGCGAGCTCGTCCGGGTAGTCCGCGTGGCGGTAGAGCCGGATCCGCCAGACGCCGTCGTCGCCGCGCCCCAGGCCGGCGGTCTGCAGGTAGACCGCGCGCGGGCGTTTCAGCCAGGCGGGCTGACGGGCCAGCGCGGTGCCCTCCCGGTCGGTCAGCCGCACGCCGGTCACGTCGACGCAGCCGTAGACCTCCGCACCGCGTCCCGTCATCGCGGGCACCCGCAGGGCGTAGAGCTTGGCGACGCCCCGGGCCGACCGCCCGTCCTCGAGGAATTTCCGCACCCAGGTGACGGCGTCCTGGTAGGCGGACGACTCGGGGTCGATGCCCTTCACGTACGAGCGGTCGCCGCCGGAGGTGCCGACGGCCCGCCACTGGGCCGTGAAATCACGGGCGAACGCCTTGATCGCGGCTGATCGCACCGGGTCGGGCTCGTCCGGCCACTCGATCTCCACGGTCAGCCCGGGGGCCGCCGTGATCGCCTCTGCCCCCGGCGGGCTGGCGGGCGTCCCGGCCGCCGCGGCCGGTTCGGCGCCGCCACCCGGGGTGAAGCCGCGGTCCGCGTCCGGCGGGGCGCACGCCGGCAGAAGCAGCACGCAGGCCGAGATGAGCAGCGCGGGGACCGGAGCCAGCAGCGCGCGGACCGACAGTGCGCGAGCCGGGGTGAGCAGTGCGCGAGCCGGGGCGAGCAGCGCGCGGACCGGAGTGCGCGACGCGCGAGCCGGAGCGAGCAGCGCGGCCGCCGCCGTGGCGAGTCCTGGACGCATCAACGCGGTCCTCCGCAGTACGCGATCCCCCGCCCCTGCCACCCCTGTCGCTGCCACCTCTGCCACGGCCACCTTAGGAAGGGCCGTCGGCGACGAGCCAGCGCTATGCGCCGATCGGCATGATTCGGAGGGTGGCATCCCGAGCATTGGGGCTCCGATCAGGCGAGACGTGAGGTTCTGAGGTCCGGGGAGACGGTGCGGCGCCAGTCGGGCAGCAACTCGTCGATGAGCGCCTCCGTCTCCGGCGCCATCCCCCCGCCGTACGGGTGCGAGGCGGCGCGGCGCAGCAGACCGTCGACGACCGCCCGCAGCCGGACGGGCTCCCCCGTGGCGTGCGCCGCCCGGAGCAGGTCGCGCCACAGCCCCTCGTCGTCGGCCGCGAGCAGCAGCCCGGCCCGGGCCGCCGCCACCGCGCCGTGCGGGTCGTGGCGGGCCAGCCGGATTTCGCACAGCGCGTGGGCGGCGTCCGCCACCCAGGCCGTCACGTCGTACTCCAGGGGGTCGGCCGCCAGCCAGGCGTACCGGTCGGGCGGCCTGCCGTTCAGCAACGGGCCGCGCACCAGCTTCAGCGCACGCTCCAGTAGGCCGGCCTCCACGTCGCCGGCGCCGAGCGTGGCCCCGCCGGATGCGGCGGCACCGGGTCCGGCGGTCTCGGCCCACTCGCCGGCCTGCCGTACGAGGTCCTGGAAGAGCCGCCAGTCCGTACGGATCTCCGGCCCGAGCCGCAATCGCCCGGACCGGTCGAGGAGCAGGTGAGGGCGTCCCTCGGAGTCGCGCCCGAGCCACTCGGCGACCCGCGCGATCGTGGCGTCGCGCACCGCGAGCTGCACGCCGCGCGGCCACAGCACGCCGGCCAGCACGGCCGGATGGACCCCGTCCGGGTGGGTGGCCAGGTAGACGACGAGTTCGTGGGCGAGGGCCGCCCGGCCCTCTTCGAGCGGGTTCACCGGACTGATCTCGATCGGGCCGAGGATGCGGACCTCGATGGAGGGCGGCTCCTCGCTCAGCCGCTCGGTGAGCGGGGTGAGCGGCTCGCCCTCCTGCTGCCGGGTGGTGTCGAACAGGCCGACCACGGCGTCGTAGTGCCGGCGGGGCAGCAGGTGGGCCTCGATGTCCAGGCCCAGGGCGTCCACCCGGGCCCGGCCGTCGTCGGTGACCTCCCACCTCCAGGTGGCGTGCGGCACCTCGCCCGCGATCACGAAGCCGCAGGCCGTACGCCGGCCCTTGCCGAGCAGCGCCAGGCGGCGCGCCTCGTCCTCGTCGGGACGGATGGCCGACAGGAGATAGTGCGGGGTGTGGGCGGGGTCGGCCACCCGGCTGTGGACTCGGCCGGTCAGCACGTCGCCGTCGTACCGGGCACGCTCCTCGAACTCCGGCAGCACCTCGGTCAGGCTGCCCGCCGTCCTGATCCGCTCGGGCGCGAGCCGGGTCAGCTCCTCGCCGAAGCCGACGAGCGTGACGCGCATCTGGTCGGACCACCGGTTGGTCGCCAGTTCGACCGCGAGCGCCGACAGGGCGGCGACGGTGTGCGTCCCGGTGATCGCGATCACCCCGTGCGCGGCCTCCAGGTCGACCAGGACCCGGCCGCCCTGCCCGGTGCCGAGCGAGACCAGCCCGGGATAGGGCGCGGGCACTGCGGCCAGCGTGTGCTCGTCGATGCGGCGTCCCTCGTGGGCCGGAAGACGCCAGACCTGCCCGTCGTCGCAGGACTCCCACGGTTCGGGCGCGTCCTGTTCCGCCGGGTGGATCCACAGGTCGAGGCCGCGGTTGGACAGGTGGACCGCGTAGATCGTCGGAGGGCGCCGGCCGGCGTCGGCCAGCAGGCGGCCGAGCAGGCGCAGGCCGATGTCGAGCATCCGGCTGCCGGGGGCGTCGGCGCCCAGCCGGATCGCGACCTCGGCTTCGGCGGCGTCCCCGCGCGGCCGGGCGATGCGCCAGCC
Source organism: Microbispora sp. ZYX-F-249 (assembly GCF_039649665.1). Taxonomy (NCBI): domain Bacteria; kingdom Bacillati; phylum Actinomycetota; class Actinomycetes; order Streptosporangiales; family Streptosporangiaceae; genus Microbispora; species Microbispora maris. Next base: position 26,937 of record NZ_JBDJAW010000006.1, read on the forward strand.
GAAGGCCCGGCGCCACAGTTGCTCCCGCCGCCTGCGGCCGAGCAGGGCCAGCAGCCCGGCCGCCGCCAGCGACGACGCCGCCAGGTAATCGGCGAGGACCGGCCCACTCTGCCGGTCTCCGGGCTCCTCGCCGGCGGTCAGGTGACCGTCTTTGTCCGGCGACGGCAGGGACGGCGCTGTGGAGGGCCGCGTGGACGGCTGCGTGGAGGGCCGCGTGGACGGCTGCGCGGCGGCATGGTCACCCGACGCCGTGGCCTCCGCCGTGGGCCTCCCGTGTGCCGGCGGCCGTGCAGCGGGAGGCGCCGTGGGAGGTGCCGTGGGAGGCGTCTCCCGCGCCGTCTCGTCCACCCCGGCGGGCTGGGCGGTGGTCGTGCCGACCGGGCGCGCTGTCGGCGTCGATTGGGCGGTGGCGGGTGTGTCCGTCGCATCGCCGGCGCGGCCGGTGCGCTCGGACGGGGTGTCCTGCGGCATCGCGGGCGGGGGCAGCACGATCCCCGGTTTGCTCGGCTCGGGCGTCGCCCTGCCCCGCTGATGGCCCGCGTCCCCCGGACGTCCGGCTTCACCCTGCTGTCCGGCTTCACCCTGCTGTCCGGCTTCACCCTGCTGTCCGGCCTTGCCCTGCTGTCCGGCTTCGCTTTGCCGGGCCGTGGGGTCGCCCTGCCCCTGGTCGGGCCGGGTGGTGTCCGCCTCACCGCCCGTCCGGCCGTCCGCCGCGCCGCCCGTCGCGCTCCCGGTGTCCGAACCGGCGGTGGGACGCGGTGCCGGCCTCGTTCGCCGGTCCTCGGTGGTGCGCCGGTCTTCCGCCGCCCCCTGGTCGGCGTGGACGTCGCCGCGGGTCGTCCCTCCCCCGGCGTACCGGGTGTCGCCGTCGAGCTCGGCGGGGGCGTGGCGGTGCTCCTTCAGGATCTCCGGCCGGTCGTCGTCGACCGGCACGATGTGGACGTTCCTGGCGTCGTCCGGCATGTCGAGCACCCAGCCGGGACGGATGAGATCGGCCATGTGCAGCCGGCTGCCGTCGGGCTGCTCCTTGTGCTGGTTGAGCCGGTAGATCTCCGGATAGCGGCGCCCGTCGCCCAGGCACTTCTCCGCGATCTCCCACAGGCTCTCGTGGTGGCGTCCGTGCGGAGGCTGGACCACGTAGACCTTCTTGACCTCCCGGGCGTGCAGGGCCGGGCGCTCCGCCTCGGTCTGCGGCACCGGCGCCGACAACGCCGCGACCTGCGGCCGGATCGGGGCCGGGGCGCCCGCGCGGGCGATGGGCACCGCCACGGCGGCCGCGGTGAACAGCAGCAGCACGGCGGAGACCAGGCGGTTCGCGAGCGCCTGGGTGCCACCCGACAGCGGCACCCGGGCCGGCATGCCGACGCGCCGCAGCCCGGCGTAGACCTCGACGACCACGCACAGGAACAGCTGCAGCCAGGCCAGCCACACCAGGAGGATCAGGATCGCGATGATCGTGTCGGGGCCGACCTGACTGGTGAACACGTCCGCGTTCAGCAGGTCGCCGCTGACGGGCGGACCGGCCAGCCGGAGCAGCGCGTACGGCACGCCGCCCACCAGCGCCACCAGCGCGACCAGGGCCCCGAGGCCGGCGAGGACGTCCCCGGCCGTACGCCGGGTTCGCAGCCGTACGGGCCGGTCGTCGTGCCAGTGCTCGGGCGCCCGCTGCGGCCCCAGCACGGACGGCAGGCCCTCCGGGCGCGGGCGGGGACCCCTCCCGGGCGTGCCGCCCGCCGGGGCCTCGGTGCCGGAACCCCGCTGCGCTTCGCGCTCGAAACCCCGCCGCGCGTCGCGTCCGGAAGGCCGTTGCGGTTCACGCTCGAACCCTCGCCGCACGTCGCGCCCCTGACTCCGCTGGACCTCGCGCCCGGACCCCCGCTGGGTCTCGCGGAGGAACTCCTCCCGCCGCCCGCCCGGCGGCCGCGTCCCTGTCATGCCTCTCCCGGATCAGGAGCGGCCGTGGCCTCCGCCTCCATGTCCGAGCCGGCGAACCCCAGCGCGGCGAGGAAGAAGGCGTTCCAGTGAACCGACACCGACACGGTGACGTCCGCCTGGCCGCCGCCCACGGTGCACTCGGTCATGCGTACGCCGTCGGCCTGCTGGTTGGCCGTGATCTCCTCGGCCGGGCCGCACACCGCGCTCTCGTCGGCGAGCAGCCGCACCTGACCGGTCGCCCGCAGGGTCTCGACGTCGATCTGGTCGGCGGCGGCGCGGGCGGCCTGCTCGGCGATGTCCGCGGCCTTCAGCCGGGCGTTCATGGCGGCTCCGCCGTCGACCAGCAGCCCGGCCAGCAGGAACACCACCCCCGAGAAGAGGACCACGAACACCGACATGGAGCCCCGCTCCCCCGGCCCCCCGCGTGCGGCGGCACGGGTCGCGCGCGCGCCCGCGGCAGGCCTCACGGGGGTGCGCGGCGACGGCACCGCGCCCCGGGGCCGACGCGGAGCGGTCCCGGGGTCACGCGGACGCCGGCCACGCCACGGGCGGACGGAGGCCGGAGAGCCGGGGCACGGACGCGGCGGGGTCACTGCACCCTCCGGTACCGCTCGAGCGGCACCACCGAGGCGCCCGACATCTGCTTGCTCGCGCCGAAGCCGAGGAAGTCGAGGTCGAGTTCGCAGGTCACGGTCGCCCGTACGAAGCCGTCCATCTTCCACTCACTGCCGGACGTGCTGACCTGCGGCGAGCAGTCGCCGGAGAGCGCGGCTTCGGCGGCCTCCTTCGCGGCCGACTCGGCCTCCGCCTCGGTGCGCTGCACGGACGCCGCCCGGGCGGCGTCCCGCGCGGCCCCGTTGACCTCTCCCTGGGCCTCCACGATCCGGCCCGCGCCCACGAGGAACAGCAGGAAGAGCAGGAAGAGCGGGGCCAGCATGACCGTCTCGGCCGTCATCGACCCGCGTTCCCCCTCGTGCGGTCCCCGGCCGGTTCGCCCCCGGCCAACGGGGCCCCAGCGGCCGGACAAGCCGGGCACGTCGCGCGGTCCAGGCACAGCCGGCACGGAGGGCACAGTGCGCGGCCCGGGCACAGCCGGCACAGCGCGCGACGTGGGCAGCGCTGGCGCACCCTGCGGTCGCAGCACACCGGGCACAACGCTCGGTCCGGGCATAGCGGGCACAGCGCTCGGTCCGGGCACAGCGGGCTCGCTGGCCGGGGCGGATTCGGGCGAGATCCGGGTCATTCGCAGCCGTCCGAGCCGTCGTCGGGACGGAAGCACTCGATGGGCCCGCCGAAGCGCGAGGTGATCGTGAAGGTCATCTCTGGCAGCAGCGGCACCACCTGAACGGCGCTGCCGGTGATCTCCACCCCGCGCTGGTCGCCCTGCTCCCACGCCTTGGCCTGGGCGTTCTTCAGCAACTGCGGCCCGATCGCCTGCACGATCTGCCGCGCCTTGCCCTCGGCCGCCTCCTGCCAGCCGTCGGAGCCGCCCGCCCGGGCGATGCGCGCACCCTCCCGCGCGGCGGCGTCGGCGACCTGGCGGCCGTGGAACCAGAGCGTGACCTGGACGATCAGCAGCACGACGGCGAGCACGACCGGCATGAGAATGGCGAGCTCGATCACCGTGGCGCCCCGCTCGCTCCTCGGGCGTCCCGAGGCCGACCCGCCTCGCTCGCCGCGTCCGCTCGCCCCGGCCCGCACACTGCCCGCGAGCCGTTCGCTCGCCCCGGCCCGCACACTGCCCGCGTACCGTTCGCTCGCCCCGGCCCGCACACTGCCCGCGTACCGTTCGCTCGCCCCGGCCCGCACACTGCCCGCGTACCGTTCGCTCGCCCCGGCCCGCACACTGGCCTCGGCCCGGCGCGGACGGGACCCGTACGGCGCGCGGGCCGCGTCCGCGGTCGCCCCGGCCCGCGCGTCGTGCACGACGGTCGCGGCGCCCACGACGGGCATCCGGCCCTCCGCGCACCGCACGAGGGTCGCGGCACGCGCGTTCGTCACTCCCGGCATGGTCGCCATACCCGGGTCGTCGCCACGCCCCCGCCGGTCACTCCCCGCCACCGCCGCCGGCACCGCCACCGCCGCCACCGCCGCTGAAGCTGTTCTGGATGTCGGACTGCTTCTGCTCGACCAACTGCTTGATCAGCGTGGCCAGGCCGAGCGCGACTCCGGCGATGATGGCGGTGATGATCACCCATTCGACCGCCGAGGCTCCCCTGGACGGGGCGTTCCTGGCGCGGTCCAGCCGTACGTGGAGCACGGCGATCAAATAGTGGAACCAGAGCATCAGGCCCCCAACATCTTCATGGCTGCGGGAAAACTGAGGAAGATCACGAAACCCGCGCACAGCAGGAGCTGGGCGACGAGCATCGACTGGGACCGTTCGCCCGCCTTGCCCTCGACCTCCGCGAGTTCGCGGCGGCGCAGGGTGGCGGCGCGGGCGGTGAGCGAGGCGCGGACCTTGGCGCCGTCGTCGGCGACGAGCCCGAGCGCGGCCGACAGGTCACGCAGCTCGTCCACGTTGATCTCGTCGCCGAGCTGGCCGAGGGCCTGCCAGGGGGTGATGCCGACGATCCGGGCGTTGGCCAGGGCCTCGCGGATGCGTTCCATCGCCCAGTTGGAGCCGGGGGCGGGCCCGGCACCGTTGACGGCCCCGTTGACGGACGTGGCGCCGTTCGGCGCCCCGGGCGTGGTGACGGGACTGCCGACGGCGACCGCCATCATCAGCGCCTCGGGCACGCCCCGGCCGCCCGCGAGGTTCATCGACACGAGGTCGAGGAAGGCGCCCACGGCGTGCCGGAAGTCCCGGCGCCGTACGGCGGCGTCCCGCCGGATCTGCGCGTCGGGCAGCAGGAAGAAGATCACGCAGACGACGAGGGCCGACCAGAGCGGCACCTGCACCGAGACGCCCCACCCCATCAGCGCGAGCCAGCCGACGAGGATCGGGAACGCCAGCAGGCCGGAGACGCCGAGCAGCAGCTTGGTCGCGAGGAACCCCTCGAAGGACTTGCCGAGAAGCGCCAGGTCGGCCTTGACGGACCGCGCCTCCCACCCCCGCGCCGCGTAGAACCGGGCCAGCCGCAGGCCGAGCACGCGGCGGAACTCGCTGACGTCCTCCTCGGGCGCGATCAGCGGCGCCCGCGGCACGCCCTCGCCGTCGCGGGCCTGGTCGAGCGCGGCGAGCCGGGCGGTCAGGCCGGGCCGGGGCGGGAACAGCGCCCGCAGCAGCAGGAAGAGCCCGAGGCCCAGCACGGCTCCGCAGAGCACCGTTTCGATCACGGCGCCCTCCGTCCGTCTGCGAGATCACGGAGCGTATCGCGCCTGGTAGACGGCGGATGCGCGATTTTCTGCATGATCACGAAGGGTGAAGCCGCTGGTCGGGAGTGCTCACTGCGACAAACTGCAAGATCACGGCTGGTCATGGAGCAGCTCACCGCCCCTCCCTGCGACCTTTTGCAAGATCACGCCCGTGTCCTTGTCCTTGGGGCGGTGGTAGGGGGCCAGGATCCGGGCCGGCTTGTCGAACCGGGCGAGCCGCCGCATCCAGGCGAACCCCGCGCCGAACAGGCCCGCCACCACGACCAGCACGGCCTGACCGAGCACGGAGTTGTACTCCTCGACGTACGAGCGGTTGAAGACGACCAGAGCAGCGGCGAAGGCGAGGGCGGTGCCGACCACGATCTGCACGCTCTTGCGGGTGGACCTGCGCTCGGCCTCCACGCGCCGGCGCATGTCCAGCTCCTCGCGCGCGGAGACCGCCAGGGCCGAGAGCACGTCGCGCAGGCCGGGGCCGCGCAGCCGCGAGTTGAGGATCAGCGCCGCCACGACGAGGTCGGCCGACGGGTCGTCCAGCTCGTCGGCGAACATCCGCAGCGCGTCGGCGAGCGGCATCCGCGTGTGCAGCCGGTCGACCAGGGCCCGCAGGTGCGGTTGCAGCGTGGGGGCCGCGGCCCGGATGGAGGAGGGGATGGCCTGTTCGAGCCCGGCCGCGCCGGCGATCGTGTCGCGCAGCGACTCCGTCCAGGCCGCCAGGCCCTCCAGGCGCCGCATGGCGGCCCGCTCCTCCGCCGCGCCGCCGGTGAACCCCCGCCAGGCCAGGACCAGCAGTACGGCTCCTCCCGCGATGACCGGCCAGCCGGTCACCACCAGCACCAGGACACCGGTGACCGCCGCGATCGCCGAGCGCGTGGACAGGGCGCGCAGCAGGCGCATCCGCTCGGCCCTGCCGTCCGGACCGGCCGGCCGGGGGCGCAGGCCGTACAGCGCCAGGGCGAGCAGGAAGAGCCCGCCGCCCGCCGCGGCGCCGGCCAGCAGCACCAGGGGGTCGAGGACGCCGGGAGGCAGCAGGCCGCTCATCGCCACGCTCCCCGCGCCGGGTCGTACCCGTGGGCGGCCAGTTCGTCCGCGCAGGAGATCGGGGCGTGCGGCACCAGGTGGTCGCCCGCCATGGCGAACACCTCCGAGGACAGCACGCGCCCGTCGCAGCCCGTGACCTCCCGGACGCTGGACACGTAGCGGCGCAGGGTGCCTCCCCGGTGGTAGTCGTTGCGCTTCTCGATGAACACGACGAAGTCGATGGCCCCGGCGATGAGCATGTGAGTGGCCTCGATCGGCAGCCGCTCCTCGGCCTGCAGCGCGTACGTCGCGATGCGGTTGAACACCTCCATGCTGGAGTTGGCGTGGATCGTCGACAGCGACCCGTCGTTGCCCTGGGTCATCGCGTTGAGCATCGTGACGATCTCGTCGCCCAGCACCTCGCCGACGATCACCCGCGAGGGGTTCATGCGCAGTGACCGCCGCACCAGCTCGGCCATCGTGATCTCGCCCTGCCCCTCGGAGTTGGGCAGGCGGTGCTCGAAGGCCACCGCGTTGGGGTGCAGCTCGGGGAACTGGTCGAGCCCCAGCTCCAGCGCGCGCTCCACCGTGATCAGCCGCTCGTGCGGCGGGATCTCGTTGGCCAGGGCCCGCAGCAGCGTGGTCTTCCCCGCGTTCGTCGAGCCCGCGATCATGATGTTCTTCCGCGCGGCCACCGCGGCCGTGAGGAACCGGCCCAGCTCGGGGGTGAGCGTGCCGTTCCCGACGAGGTCGCTGAGGAACACCTTGCCGAGGCGGGCGCGGCGGATCGACAGCGCCGGCCGCACGGTGACGTCCATGACGGCCGACAGGCGGGAGCCGTCGGGCAGGCGCAGGTCGAGCTGCGGGTTGGCGGTGTCGAAGGGCCGCGACGACAGGCCCGAGTACGCCGCGAGGATCTGGATCAGCTCGACGAGCTCCTCGTCGGTCTCCGCGACGGGGTCGTGCATGAGCTCCTGGCCGTCGGCGTACCCGACGAAGACCCGGTCGCAGCCGTTGATGTCGATGTTCTCGACCTCGGGGTCGTCGAGCAGCGGCTGCAGGCGGCCGACGCCGAACAGCGCGGCGTGGATGCCCGCCGCCAGCGCCTCCTCCTCCTCGGCCGTGGGCGGGGTGCGGCCGACGCCGATCTCGCCCCGCGCGTGCTCCTCCAGCACCTGCGCGATCAGGGCCCGGGCGAACTGCCGCTCGTCCTCCCCCGACATCGGCGGCACGCCGCTCGCCTGGTCGAGCCGCCGCTGGTGCGCCAGCCGGTCGCCGACCTCCTGCCGGAACCGCTTCACCAGACCGTGGTCGATCGGCCGCCGCTGGGAGTTCACGACCGCACCTCCGGCTCCCTGTTCGCCCTGTTCGCCGTCCTGATGACGGGCGGCGCCGCCGCCGTGTCGCCGCCCGCGGCCAGCTGCGCGGCCAGGCGCGTGGCCAGCTCCCTGGCCGTACGGATGAGGAGGCTGCGGTCGAGCCGCCCGCCCCACTGCCCGCGCAGCAGTTCGGCGCCCTTCGGGTCGTAGGCGAGACCGCCGACGAAGGCGACGTCCCAGCCGGAGACGATGCGCCTGATCTCTTCCAGCGACGACCGGTACGACCGGGGGTCGGCGATCACCACGACCCCGACCTTGCGCCCGATCAGCGACAGCCGTTCGCGCAGATGGGCGACGTTGTCGAGGCTGGCCCGCGTGAACAGCACCACCTGGTCGGCCTCGGCCACCAGGTCGCCGATCTGGGGGTGCAGGCCCAGCCGGCCGCAGTCGGCGAGCACGTCGGCCTGGGGCAGGGCGGCGAACGCGCGGCCGAGCGGGCCCCACAGCCAGGTGAGACCGGCCGCCTGCTCGCCGTTGGTCAGGCCGGCCAGCACGTCGAGGCCGCCGACGAGGCGCTGCGTGTGCTCGTAGATCAGCTCCGTGTGGAGGCCGCGCCGCGCGACCGCGCCGAGGCTGAGCAGGCCGCGCCCGGGGTTGAGCACGCTCCCGTCGTCGCCGGGCAGCCGGTAGGCGAGGTCGCCGCCGGAGGGGTCGCACTCGGCCAGCAGAACCGGGCGGGGCCACACGGCGCCGAGGGCGGTCGCCGCGGTGGTCACGCCGGGCGCCCCCTTGTCGGCGGCGAGCACGATCAGCGCCACGTCACTTGACCCCCGGGAGCGTGATGAGGGCGATCTCCCCGCTGGAGGCGTACTGGGCGACGGCGGGCGCGATCGACGTGTCGACGACGACCGTGACCAGCCCGCCGCCCGAGCGCCCGGAGCCCACGCCGTGGACGCGGGCGGCGGTCGCCAGCACCTTCTGCTGGGCGGTGGCCGAGCCGCGTCCGGGCGCCGGCACGTAGACCACCTGGACGACGTCGCCGCTCCTCAGGTCGGCAGGCATCTGACCGGCCTTGAGCGAAAGGCCGACCTTGGCCTTGCCCGGTCCGACCTGGTCGGTCGTCTTGGCGGTCATCGGCTCGGTGAGCAGCGTGCCCGGCAGCAGCGTCACCCGGGCGTACGTCGTGGCCACCTGGTCCCTGAACCGCCAGGGGACGTAGTCGACGCCGGTGTCGGCGATCTGCACCTCCTGCATGGCGGACAGCGGGATGAGCTGCCCGGCCCCCACCTGCTGGGTGATCCGCACGGCCGAGACGCGGTCGCCGCTGCGCATGACCAGCAGCGTGGTGGCCAGCGCGCCGCCCAGGATGAGGAGGACGGCGAGCGCGGCGAGCGCGGGCTTGCGCTCCCTCGGCGGGACGGGCAGCTTGCGCGCGGCCGGCCCGGACAGGCCGGGCCGTGCGGGTGCGCGGCCGTCCTGCGGCGTCTTCTCGCTGATCCTCATGGGTGGGGGACTCCCAGGGATGAGGGCGCCCTTCTGTTTTCGGGCCGCTCGAATTTGTTTACGGTCTTGCCGTTTGTTGCGAATTCACTCCATTATGGCCAGCTTGCGCCGCCATAAGTGCCCTGATGCGCGACCCATGCTTATCCGTTAGGAATACGCCTGTCAACGGGAGTCGATCTATCGCCATATCGACACAAGGCTTTACTCTCACGATATTTCGTGATAGTACGTATGCACTTCTTTCCCAGTTGTCACACCATTCACACTGTTCGTGCATTGCGGACGGCACGCAAGCGGATCCGTACGCGGAAGGACTCTCCCGGCGGTGACGTCGAAGTGTGGCATGACAGGCACCTTTACCTATTCCGGAAAACGCCCAGATGAGCGCGGGTGGCGCGGCTACGGTGTCTCCGCAGGGCCGCACCCGGAGATCTTCACGGGAACGCGCCGGGATGAAACGCTCTCCGCGAGGCCGCCGTACAACCGCCTTCTGGGAGTTCGCGCATGCGGATAACGCTCACCGTGGTCGGCGAGGACGGCCGTCGCGACGTGCTGGTCGAGGGCGACGAGAGCACCACGGCCGCCGCCCTGGCCGCGGCGCTCGCCGACCTGCTCGACGGCGCCGCCGCCCGGCCGGCCAACGTCGTACGGCTTCCGCACGCCCGCGCGCCGTACGACCTGGACCGGGACCGGCAGGCCCGGCCGCAGGGTGAGGCGAGACTGTGGGTCGACGGCCGCCCGGTCGACCCGGACGCGCCCGTGTTCGGCCTGCTCAGGGATGGCGACCTGGTGGCCGTGGACGGCCACGCCGCCGTGGCGACGGTGACCGAGGAGCCCGGCGGGCAGGCCGAGCTGCGCGTCGTGGGCGGGCCCGGCGCGGGAGCCGTCCACCGGATCGGGTTCGGCGCGCACACGATCGGCGCCGACCCCGCCTGCGCGATCTCCGTACCCGACCCGCGGATGCCGCCGGTCGCGCTGGTGGTGCGGCTGGCCCCCGGCACGGCCACCGTGGAGCCCGCGGCACCCGTGACCTCCGGCGGCGACCCGGCGGCCCGGCTGGAGGGCGAGCCCCTCACGACGGCGGTGCCGTGGCCGGCCTCGGGCATGCTCGCCTGCGGCGGCTCGGTGTTCGCGCTGGGACCGGTCCTGCCGCCCGACGCCCACCTCGACGCGCTGCCGGACGGCGGGCTCGCCTACAACCGCCCGCCGCGCCTGCAGCGGCCGGAGCGGCAGCGGCGGTTCACGGTCCCCGCCGAGCCGAAGCGGGGCGAGGGCATGCGGCTGCAGCTGCTGGCCGCGCTGCTGCCCGCCGTCCTCGGTGTGGTCATGGCCGCCGTCACCGGCACCTGGTACTACCTGCTGATCGCGTTCATGACGCCGCTCATCATGATCGGCCAGTGGGTGAGCGACCGCAGGCACGGCAGGAAGAAGCACCGCCGGGCGCTCAAGGCGTACCGCGAGCGGCTGGCCGCCTTCGAGGAGGAGGTGGCCCGCGCGGTGCGGCAGGACGAGGAGGCCAGGCGTGGCGGCGCGCCCGATCCGGCCGAGGTGCTGCTCACCGCGACCGGCCCGCGCCGCCGACTCTGGGAGCGCCGGGTGCACGACCGCGACGCGCTGCGGCTGCGCGTGGGACTGGCCGACCTGCCCGCGGACCTGGAGTTCGAGCCCGAGAGCGGCACGCCGCAGGACGTCCCCCGCCGGGAGCCGCCCCTTTGCCACGACGTCCCGGTCGCGCTGGTCATGCGGCGGCTCGGCGTGGCCGGGCTCACCGGCCCGAGGGACGTGGCGCTCGGCTGCGCCCGCTGGCTCGTGGGCCAGGCCGCCGCCCTGCACAGCCCGCGCGACCTGGCCGTCGTGGTGCTGTCGGCCAACGCCGACGGCGCCGGGCAGTGGGGCTGGGTGCGCTGGCTGCCGCACTGCGCCCCCGACGCCGCGCGCGGGGGCGCCCTGTCGTCCGACTGCGCCGCGCTCGTCGGCGCCGACCCCGAGGCCGCCGCCCGCAGGGTCGCCGAGCTCGCCGCCCTGGTGACGGAGCGACTCGACGCGGAGAACGGCTCGGGGCCCTACCCGGGGGCGCCGCGCGGCGCCCGCCTGTCCGGCGGCCCGGCCGGCTGGGACGACCTCGGTCGTGCGAGCGGCAACCGGCCCGCCGAGCCGGCCTTCGCGACCTACGACGAGCGGCCGTTCGACGTGCTCGTCGTGCTCGACGGCGCGCAGGTGCTGCGCGGCCTGCCCGGCATGCCGCAGGTGCTGCGGCAGGGCCCGCGCGCCGGGGTCTACACGATCGCGATCGACGACGACGAGCGGCTGCTGCCCGAGGAGTGCGCGACGGTCGTGTCCTGCGACCGCGACGGGGGCGTGCGCCTCCACGGCGGCGGGCTCGACCCGATCACCGGCATCCGCGCCGACCAGGTCTCGCCGTCCTGGGCCGAACGCCTGGCCCGCGCGCTCGCCCCGCTGCGCGACGTGAGCCGCGACGACCCCTCTGCGGCCCTGCCCGACGCGGTCCGCCTGCTCGACCTGCTGGAGGCGCCGCTCGAGCCCGCCGCGCTCGCCGAACGGCAGGGCCGTACGACCCGGGCCCTGATCGGTGTGGGACCGGACGGACCGTTCGAGGTGGACCTGAGCAGGGACGGGCCGCACGCCCTGGTCGCGGGCACGACCGGCGCGGGCAAGTCGGAGCTGCTGCAGACGCTGATCTGCTCGCTCGCCGTGGCCAACCGGCCGGACGAGATGACGTTCGTGCTCATCGACTACAAGGGCGGTGCGGCCTTCAAGGAGTGCGTACGGCTCCCGCACACGGTCGGCATGGTGAGCGACCTCGACGGCCATCTGACCCAGCGGGCCCTGTCGTCGCTGGCCGCCGAGATCCGGCGCAGGGAACGCCTGCTGCTGGACGCGGGGGCCAAGGACATCGAGGACTACCAGCGGGCCCGCGGCGCCACCTGGGTGCTCGGCGCGGGCGGCGTCCTGCGGGCGCGCGGCGGCGGCATCTTCGCCGCCCCGGTGCCGGAGACCGCCGGAAGCAAGAAGGACCTGCCGCCGCTGCCCCGGCTCGTGCTGATCATCGACGAGTTCGCCGCCCTGGTCACGGAGCTGCCCGACTTCGTCGAAGGGCTGGTCGACATCGCGCGCAGGGGCCGCTCGCTCGGCATCCACCTGATCCTCGCCACGCAGCGGCCCGGCGGCGTGGTGACCGCCGACATCCAGGCCAACACCTCGCTCAGGATCGCGCTGCGGGTCACCGACGCCACCGAGTCCTCCGACGTCATCGACGTGCCCGACGCCGCGCACATCTCCCGCACGACGCCGGGCCGCTGCTACGTGCGGGCGGGCTCCGGAGCGCCCGTGGCGGTGCAGACCGCCAGGATCGGCGGCCGCACACCCCGGCCACGCGGTGCGGGGGCGGCCGACGCCGGGGAGAGCGTGCGGGTGCTCGACCTGCCCTGGCAGGCGCTCGGACACCCGCTGCCCGCCCCGCCCGCCCAGGCCGCGGACGGAACCGACCTGGCCCTGCTCGTGGACGCGCTGCGGGAGGCCGGGAGCGACATGCCCCGTCAGCCGAGCCCGTGGCTGCCGCCCCTGCCCGGGCAGGTCGTCCTCGACACCGGGACCGCGGACTCCCCCGGCGGCCTGCTCGCGGGCGCCGCGCCGTACCGGCCGGGGGTCGAGGAGGTGCCGCCGCTCCCGTTCGGCGTGACCGACCTGCCGTGGGAGCAGGGCCGCCGCCCGCTCGCGCTGGACATGCGGCACGGCGGCCACCTGCTGATCGCGGGCGGCGCCCGCAGCGGCCGCTCCAGCGCGCTGCGCACGATCGCGGGCTCGATCGCGGCCGGCGCCTCCCCCGAGGACGTGCACGTCCACGCCGTCGACTGCGGGTCGGGCGCGCTGCTGCCGCTCGTCGCGCTGCCGCACTGCGGCGCGGTGGTCACCCGCGACCAGCTCGACCGGGTCGAGCGCCTGCTGACCCGCCTGCGCGCGGAGGTCGGCCGCCGCCAGCACCTGCTGGCCGAGGCAGGGTACGCCTCGCTGGCCGAGGCGCGCGCCGCCGCCCGTTCACGGGCCGCCCGCGACCGTACGGGCGTGGGGGCGCTGCCCTGGATGGTGCTGCTCGTGGACCGCTGGGAGGGGTACGTCGCCGCGTTCGAGAACTACGACTACGGGCGGCTGGTCGACGCCCTGCTGCAACTGCTGCGGGAAGGACCGGCCGTGGGCCTGCGGGCCGTGGTCACCGCCGACCGGTCGGGCCTGCTCGGGCAGATCTCCACGGTCTTCGAGGACCGGCTCGTGCTGCGGCTCGCCGACCCCGCGGACTACGGGCTCGCCGGGCTGCCGGTGCGCGACCTGCCGAGTTCCATGCCCCCGGGCAGGGCCCTCGCCGTCGGCGAGCACGGCCTGGTGGAGAGCCAGCTCGCCCTGCTGTGCGAGGACCCTTCTGGCCCCGCGCAGGTGGCCGTCCTGCAGGAGCTCGCCCGTACGGCGGCCGCGCGGTTCGGGAGGTCGGACGTCCCCGGCTCGCACACCCCCGGCTCGGACGTCCCCGGCACGTGGGCCTGGCCGTCGGAGCCGCCGCTGCGGGTGGACGCGCTGCCGATGCGGATCACGGCGAGGCAGGCGCTCGACCTGGCGCCCGCGCACCGGCCGCCGTCGGCCCTGTGGGCGCTGCTGGGCGCGGGCGGCGACGCCCTCGCCCCGATGGGCGTGGACCTGCAGGGCCAGGGACCGGCCGCCGTGATCGCCGGGCCGCCGCGCTCGGGACGGTCGTCCGCGCTGGTCACCGCGGCGCGCTCACTGCTCGACCGGGGCACGCCCCTGCTCGTCGTGACCCCGCGCCGCAGCCCGCTGCGCGACCTCGCCGGGGCGCCGGGGGTGCTCGCCGTGCTGGACGGCAACGCCAGAAGCGTGACCGGGGGCGGCGCGGACGACTTCGGCGGCCTGCCCGGCGCGGTCGACCCGCTCGCGCTGGTCGCCGGGCACGAGCGCTACGTGGTGGCCGTGGACGACGCGGAGCTCATCTCGCCCGACTCCCCGCTCGGCCTGGCCCTGGACGAGATCCTGCGCACCGGGCGGGACGGCGAGCACGGCCTGCTCATCGCCGGGGCCACCGGCGACCTGGCGACGGCCTACCGGGGGTTCGCGGCCGAGGCGCGCAAGGGCAGGACCGGCCTGCTGCTCAACGTGCAGAGCCCGGCCGACGGGGACCTGTTCGCCGTACGGCTGCCGCGCGGCGCCGTCGGCGGGCCACCCGGGCGCGGCCTGCTGGTCGTCTCGGGCACCGCGACCCCGATCCAGGCCGCGGCGCCCGACTGAACCCCTTCCGCGCCTCACGGCGAAGCTCCGAATACGAAAACCGCCGGACCTCCATGGCACTCCATGGTGGTCCGGCGGCCGGCTGTCAGCGAGTCGCGGACTCGATGTTGCCGCGGTAGGTGGTGATGACCCGGGAGGCCTCGTTGAGCTCTTCCGCCATGCGCTGGAACGCCGCTCGGTAGCTCTGCCAGGCGTCGTGGAAGCGCTGCGCGCCGGGGCCGGTCCAGGCGGTGCCGACCTTGGCCGCCTCACGGTCGAGGTTGGCCATCGTGGCGCGAACCTGGTCCGCCTGCTGGCTGAACTGCGCGGCCATGCCCTGCATCTCCGCGGGGTCGCCGCCGAGCAAGCTGTTACTCATCCAGTCACTCCTTCATCGACAAAGGGGCCGCCCTCACCGTAAATCGTTTGTCAATCATGTGAACCCCTTATGCCGAGCGGCTATATCGACGACCGAGAAATTCTCGCCTTTTCCACCACTCCATTCCCTTTTTTCCGCACGCCCGGAACCGAGACCGGCACGGGGGCGGGCCGACGAGCCGGGACGGCAACGGAGATCACAACGGTGCCGGGAGGCCAATATGCTGACGGTCATGCCCTCTGACAGGGAGAGGTGACGTGCAGACCCGGAAGGACCTCTACCAGGCATACCGGCTGATGCAGCAGCGCCTGGGTCAGGCCCTGCTGCAGGGCGAGCCGGACGTGGCGGAGTCGCCGATGCGGCGGCACAACCTGGCCACGTTCTGCGGAGTCCTGCTGTCGGTGCTCCTGCTCGCCGTCTTCGGCATCTGGGGCGTGATCAAGCCGGGCGGCGCCACCAAGCTCACCGAGCCCGGTCAGCTCCTCGTCGAGCAGGACACCGGCGCGACCTACGTCTACAGCCGGCAGGAGCGCGCGCTGCTCCCCGTGGCGAACTACGTCTCCGCCCGGCTGCTGCTCGACACCCCCGACGTGACCGTCCGCGACGTCTCCGCCGCCTCGCTGGCCGAGTTGCCGCGCGGGCCGCTCGTCGGCATCCCCGGCGCGCCCGACTCGCTGCCGGCCAAGGACAAGCTGGTGCACGGCCCGTGGTCGGTGTGCGTGGTGGACGGCCCCGACGCCACCGGGGCGCCCCGGCCGTACGTCACGCTGGTGGGCGGCCTGGACGTCGGCGGCAGGCCCCTCGGCGGCGGCGCCATGGTCGTGGACGACGGCCGGCAGAAGTGGGTGGTCTGGGGCGACCGGCGGATGCGGGCGAGCTCCAGCGCGGTGAGCGCGCTCAACGCCCAGCCCAGGAAGGTGCCCGCCGCCTGGCTCAACGCCGTCCCCGAGGGCCCCGACTTCAGCGGCCCGAAGGTGCCCGACCTGGGCAAGAAGACGCGGAACCCGGGCGGGGGCACGGCGGCGGTCGGACAGGTCTTCACCGTGCCCGGCATCGCCGGCGCCCCCGCCCGCTGGTACGTCCTGCTGTCCGACGGCCTCGCGCCGATCACCGTCACCCAGGCCACGCTCATGCTGGCCGACCCGGGCATCAAGGCGGCGTACGGCAGGCGTCCCCCGCGGGCCGTCACGATCGACGCGGCCACGGCCAACGCCGCGCCGTCCAAGCGGAGCGTGACGGGGGGCGGGCTGCCCGAGACGATGCCCTCCGTGGTCTCCCCCTCCTCCACCACGCCGCTGTGCGCGGTCCACGCGGGCGCCCGCGGCGGCTCGACCCGGGCGACGCTGACGGTCGGCGCCTCGATCGCGATCCCCACGCCCCGGACCCCCGGCGGCCAGGAGAGCTTCGACCAGGTGCTGCTCCCGCCGGGATCGGCGGCGGTCGCCGGGCTGCTGCCGGGCGAGGGACAGGTGGCGTCGATCACGAACTACTACCTGGTCACCGACCAGGGCCGCAGGTTCGCCGTCGCCTCGGCCGACCTGCTGCCGAAGCTCGGCTACGACGCGTCCGACGCCACGCCGGTGCCCGCGCACCTGCTGCACCTCATCCCCGAGGGGCCGGCGCTCGACCCCGCCGCCGCCCGCGTGCCGGTGTCCGTCGGCAAGTAGGTCAGCCGTTCAGGCTGCGGAAGTCGTCCAGGTTCTGCTGGTAGAACGCGATGTCCTCGGCCAGCCGGTCGCGCAGGAAGCTCTCGGGCTCCGCCTCGCGGGCGGCCAGGCCCGCCTCGGTCCGGAAGGCCTCGGCGGGCACCTCCCGCTCGCCCGGCGGGATGAACTTGAGCACCTCCGCGAGCGCGTCCCTGGCCGCCTCCCAGCCGCTCACCACCCGCAGGAAGAGCCTCTCGTCCCCCGGCTCCTCGGCGTACTCGAGGTCGTCGGCGAGCGCCCGGCGCGCGTACGCGGCACTCGCGAGCCGCCACTGGCCGGGGTCGAGCAGCGCGGACGGGCCTACGCCGAACGGCTCCCCCTCGTCGCGGGCCTCCGCCTCGCTCGCGTACGGCACGAGCACCTCGACGCCGCCGGACCGCAGCGTCCACCCCTCAATGCCCTCGACCGGCGGCTCCTCCCGGCCGGCCTCCTCCACCGTCAGCGCGAGATACAGCCGGGCCTCCGCGAGCGTCCGCGCGTACGGGATCGGCACTGCCTGCTCCATTCCAGTCACCTTAGGCCCCGGCCAGCTCGCGGTAGGTGTCGCGGACGACGAGCAGCCGGTCGAGGCGGAACCGCCCCGGCTCCGCGGCGCGTACGGCCCGTCCGCGCTCCGACCAGAACGCCTCCTCGGGCACCTCGTCCTGCCCGGGCGGGACGAATTTGATCACTTCCTCGACCGCCGCCCGCGCGATGGACAGCGCCTGCCGCTCCCCACCCTCCGGGACGTTGCCCGCCGTCAGGTCGGCCACCCACATCCACTCGCCGGGGTCCAGCAGCTCGGACGGCTCCGCGCCACCGAACGCCGGGTAGCCGGTGGGCGTCACCTCGCGCTCGGAAAGGCCGAACAGGTACTCCCGCTCGGCGCCGCACGCCGCGCACCGCCCCGCGTAACAGGTGACCAGCTCCCCCTCGGCACTCGTCAGGCCGCTGTCCCAGTCGGTGCCGGCCGAGCCGCAGGCGCAGGGGTTCAGGTCGAGGTAGAGGTGCGCCTCGTCCCTGCTCCTCGCGATCGAGTACGGCATCAGATCACCCGTCCTTGTCCGGTCTCCTCCGGCTCGGCGGCGTCGTCCTCATCGTCGGGCGGCTCCCCGCCGGAGGGGTTGCTGAGCCTGCGCATCCGCTCCCACACGTCGAGGACCGGCGCGGAAGGCGGCGCGGTGACCCACGGCGGCGGGGGCGCCGGCCGACCCCGCGCCCCGAGGTCCCGGGCGACCGCCTCGATCTCGTGCCGCAGCCGCGCCCGTTCCTCGTCCGAGGACGCCGCCCGCCACTTGCGGGACAGGTAGGCGTGCTCGTTGCGGCGGGCGGCGGCGCACGCGTCGTAGCCGGGATTCAGTGCGTTCAGGAAGGCGCGCACCACGCCCTGCTGCGCCGCGGCGCGCTTCTGCAGGGTGTCGCTGACCTCGTGCAGCAGCACCCGGGCCACCACGTCGGGGGCCAGTCTCGGCGCGAGCCGGGTCACGTGCGGGTCCGGGCCCGTGCCCATGTGGACCTCCGTACGGCCCGGGCGTCCGCCGCCGGGGTCCTCGGGCAGCACGACGAAGCGCTGCGTGCCGAACCGGGCGGTCTCAACGGTGACGACCCTGCCGTCCGGCGTCACGGACACGGCGTGGACGCCCCTGCCGAAGTCCGACGGGCGCAGGTCGGCGACGGCCGGGGGGATCTCGTCGTTCGACAGGTCCGGCAGGTGCGGGGCCCTGCCGCCGGCCACGAACGCGGTCCGCTCGATGGCCTCGGCCGTCACGCTGCCGCCCGGAGGGCCGGTGACGAGGGGGTTGCCACCCCAGGTGCCGTCCGCCGCGGTCTCGGGCACCGGCCAGCCCGGGTCGGCCGGTGCGTCCCTGGACACGCCGAGGGCGTCGAGCCGTTCGGCGATCCGGTCGGCGAACCCGCCGGGCCGCCCGTCGTACAGGTCGCGCAGGTCGAGGTCGTGCCGGCCGGCCAGCGCCACCAGGTCGGGCGGCACCCTGCCGAGCGCCTCGGCGAAGGAGTCGCCGGTCAGCTCGCCCACGGGCGTGGCGCGGTAGCGCTCCACGGTGCCGTCGGGCCGCCTCAGGTGGAGGTGGACGTCGGCGCCGAGGTCGCGGGACAGCAGCCTGGCCTCCTCCACGAGCGCCATGGGATGCACGTTGCCGAGGTCGGCCACGATGCCCACCGGCAGCGTTCCCGTCCGGCCCCTGAGGGCCTCGGCCATCGCCCTGGTCGGCGCCGCAGGGTCGTATGACGGGTGCCTCGCGGCCATCCCGCGCACGGCGTCGTGGGAGAAGAACACGCCGGGCGCCGTGGGCCGCTGCCGCCGGAAGTCCCACATCGGCCGCACGGGACCGGCGTCGCGACGGGCCAGCATCTCCTCGAACGCGTGCTGGAACATGATCAGGTGGGCCCTGCCGGTCGCGCCGTGGGGGACCTCCACCGCCCGCAGCAGCGTCTCCGCGCCGTCCGGCGCCACCCGGCGCACCTCGAACCGGAGGTCGAAGTCGACCCGGAACCGCACCAGGGCCCCGGTGCCCTTCTCGAACACGCTGGTCTCGTCGCGGACGCCGCCGCTGCCCGCGCTCGACTGCGCGGTCTGGTCGCCGGCGCCGACGTCGGTACCGGCGCCCGCGGCCAGCCCCCCGCTGTACGTCCGGCCGAGCGGCAGCATCTGCCCCCGGTCGGTGGAGGTGCCCGCGACGTTCTGCTCGCGGTCCACCTGCCCCAGTTCGGTGTCCTGCAGGTTCAAGGCCACCGGATCGGGCTCGGAGAGGTCCGCGTGCACCCGGACGTCCACCACCTGGCCGGGCCTGCCCGGCATCGGCAGCCGGATGAGACGGTGCCCGTCGGGGCCGGTCATCCGCTCCAGCCGGGTCGCCAGCCCGTTGCCGGTGAAGGCCTTGGCCAGCTCGGCGTAGTGCTCCATGGCGGCGGTCCCGCCGAGGAGGTCCGGCCGGGCGAGCCGGCCGAACACCGCGCGCAGCAGCCCGTCGGACTTGATCCCCTCGGTCGCGAAGACCTCCGGCGGCTCGACCCGCCGTACGTCGGGCCGCGCGGGCGGCCGCGCGGCAACCGTGCCCTGTTTCGCCACCATGCCGTCCGGCAGCACCCTGGTCATGGTGCCGCGCAGCGTGACGTGGCTGGTCCGGGGGACGCGGGTGGTCCTCGCGACGGCGCCGCGCAGGCGGCCCGACGACCGCTCGACCTCGATCCTGATGGTCACCGGATGTTCGACGAGCTGCCCGCCGCGGAACGCCGAATGACGCTGGATGCGGGTCCGCTGGGTGCCGATCGAGGCCGAGCCGGTGTGCGAGCGGTCGGTGGCGACCGCTCGGCCGCCGCCGGCGGCGGCGTCCTGTCCCGCTCCGGCGTTCGCGTTGCCGCCGAACGTCCTGCCGGAGGACTCGGCGGCGTCCTGCTGGCCGTAGAGGTAGTCCTGCAGGATCTGGCCGAAGTTGTGGACGCTCCCGCCGTACGTCGCCTGGTCGCCGTGGAGCTCCGCCGTGATCCTGAGCGTCACGTCCTCGGTGAGGTGCGGGCCGATCCTGAGCGAGTACGTCTTGACGAAGCCGGCCGGTCCGGTCATGTCGTCGAGCTTGCCCCACCAGCGTCTGCCGGCGAAGTCGCCGAACAGGCTGCGCAGCAGGACCGGGTCGCGCTTCAGCGCGCCGGGCGCCACCGTGCCGATCTGGCCGAGCACCTGGTCGAGCAGCCGGGTCGGTGTGCCGTCCGGGGCCGTGAGCCGGACCGCCTTCACGGTGCTCTCGCCGAGGGATTCCTCGTACAGGTCGGGCACGTCCACCCGGGTGGCGAGGTCCGGCAGCCTGTCCTGCATCTGCTTGAGCCCGGGCGCCCGGCCCATGGGGAAGTCCTTGACGAGCCGTTCGAAGAGCACGGCGCGGGGATGCTTCCGCTCCAGGTCGAGCCGGGGACGACCGGCCCTGCGCGCCAGCGCCCGGTCGGCCAGGTATCTGCGGACCATCGGCACCGCCGTACGCGGGTCGAGCTCAAGGGTGCCGTCGAGCAGCCGTGTCACCGCGTCGGCCACCTGGCCGAGCGGGAGCTTGACCTCGCCCTTGCCGTACAGGGCGAGGGCGTCGCGCTCCGGGAGGGAGTAGACGACCGTTCTGCCCGGCAGCTCGGCGTCGGCCCGGCGGTTTCCCGACTCGTCCCCGGAGACCGTGATATCCGCCTTCATCGCGAACACGTAGTGCTTGCCGGTGTCGATGGCCAGCCGTTCCCTGCCCCAGATCGCCGTGTCGGTGGTCGAGGACGCCCTGCTCCCCGCCCCGGACACGCCGGCCCCCTGCGTGCTGCCGAACGGGCCGGGCAGATCCTCGTTGACGCCGGTCGAGACGTCAGCGGACCGTCCGCCCCGCGTCTCCATCCGCGTGGAGTGCGCGCCCATCGTGAAGTTGATGTCGCCGATCACGAGGTCGGCCGCGGTGACGAACGTCGACTCGCCCGGCTCGGCCGTGATCCACGCCGACGCCCGGTGCGTGCGCAGGCCGCGCGGGCGCACGGCCGTCGCGGTGCCGTACGTGCCGGCCGGCCCGGCGGTGTCTGCGCTCAGCCATTCCGGATGGGAGATGAGGGCGCGCACGTTGAACGCCTCGGCGAGGTGGTGGTACGACATCGAGCCCGGCCGCATCGCCCTCGGCAGCACCGAGCCGAGGGCGTCGAGCACGCCGCTCCCGTCCACGTGCAGCAGGGTGGCGAGGCTCAGCGCCTCCCTGGACGTCGGGTGGGCGGGCGAGGGCTCCGCCCGGCGCTCCGGCAGCAGGTCGGAGGGCAGCAGCACCCGCATCCACACGCCGTCGCTCTCGGCCAGCGTCCTGGTCCTCCCGCCGTCCTCGACGAGTTCCACGGTGAGCGTGTGCGGAACCTCGAACACCGCCGCCGGGGAGGTGGCCTCGATCAGTGTGACGTGGTTGACCGTGTCGTTGAGGGTCGTGCCGGCCGTGCGCCCCCTGTTGGCGTGGAAGCCCGGCCCGCCGCCGGTCGAGCCGTCCTCGCCCGGTTTCGTCTCCAGGCCGAGGCCGGGGCCGAGGTCGCCGGACCGGCCGGCCGACCTGCTGACCGACCGGCCGGAGGTCTCCGACGAGATGTCGAGGTCGGCCACGATGTCGGCGGCGCTGGTGCCCTGGAACTCCTCCCCGCCCGACTGCGTCAACCGGATGCGCATCGTGAAGTGCCGGCTGGGCCGCCCGATGCCCTGGCTCACCAGGTCGAGGACGATCCCGTCCTGTCTGGCCTGGTCGTATCCGGTCTGCAGCCGGGCCGGGGAGAGCTGTTCGGCCACCTCGATCATGTTGGCGATCTGGCTCGCCCGGGTCAGCGGGTCGCGGGACAGGCCGCCCTTCTCGTCCGGCAGCAGGCCCTGCTTGCCCAGCGCCGCGACGACCTTCGCACGCACCTCGTCGAAGTTGCGGACGCTGTCCTGCCGGTCGCTCGCCTGGACGAGCGCGGGCCCCGCCCCGGACTCGCGCGACCAGCCGGGCAGCTCGGGCAGGCGGCCCTTCGGCACGCCGGGCTTCGGGTCGTCCCTCAGCCGGCCGTCCTTCCGCACGGCCGCCCGGTCGACGGGAAGGCCGTGACGGTAGGCCTGCGACTCGGGCATGCGGAACAGGCCCGTGCTCGAACCTTCGATGGGCGCCCGGGGAGCGTCGTCGCCGTTCAGATGCACGGTGACCGTGTGTTCGAGCTCCAGCGCGTACGCCTGGGTGTGGCCCGCCCAGCGCTGCACGCTCGGCCGGATGGCGGTCCCGCCCGCGCTCATCGACCGCGACCGCGACCAGGAACGGCCGAGCCCCATGGTGAACCGCGGGGTGGCGGTCTTGTACCCGTCGAGACCGACGTCGCCGAGCATGCCCTGGTCCTCGATGGGAAGCTTGACGCCCGCGGTGCCCTTCACCTCCCCGGACCGGCCGGCCGACCGCGAGCCGGACGCGCCCGAGAACCCGACGCGCAGCCGTTCCAGGCGGTGCCTGACGCTCGGTGTGCCGACCGGCCGTGCCGTGTTCATCAGGACCTCGGTCTTGATCCGCACATAGCCGATCACCCGCCCGTTCGCGGTGATCGGGCGGCGCAGGCCGTCGGGATCGTTGATCGCCTCGCCGAGCCGGGCCGGCAGCTCCTTCGTCAGGATCGTGAAGATCTGATCGCGCGTCATGCCGCCGATCTCTGGCCGGTCGGCCCCCGCGGCGGTGCGCTCGGCGAGGTCCGCGAGCCCGGTCAGCCCGGTGACCGAATGCTCGGGGAACGGCGTGCGCCGCCACTGGTTGTCCGGCAGCCGGGTGGCCTCGGCCGGTCCCCGCTCCGCGTGCGTGTGCGGCAGATAGATGCGCAGGCTCCGCGCGTCGCCGGTCGTGCCGCTGTCCACGCGCGCCCGCTCGGTGCCGGTCGCGGTGCGCAGCTCCACCTCCGCCGAGGCGAGCCCGTCGAGCACCAGAGCCTCGCCCGCGTTGTCCTGCACCGCGCCGGCCAGCGCGAACTCCGCCGCGCTGCCGTTGAACGACTCGCTCCGGCCGACGGTGAACCCGCCCTTGAACAGGCCGAACCGCATCAGCGTCGCGAGCCAGTGGGTGTCCTGCCACGGCTTGCTCAGGGCGTTCAGGTCGAAATTCGGCGCCAGGCTGAGGGCGCGATTGGCGGTGGCGGAGGCCGAGCGGCCCCCCTGCGGCAACTGGCCGAGCATCGACTGCGAGTGACGCACCGGATGGCCGAAGACCTCGACCAGGTCCGTGACCTTCAGCCGCAGCCGCAGCTCCCCCCGCGTGCCGCGGCCCACCCGCAGCAGCGCGCCGTCCTGCGACACCAGCCACCTGAAGTTCGAGCGCAACACGTGCGACAGCTCGTCGGGCGAGTAGCGCTGGTCGACGCCCGCGCGTTCGAGCATGTCGTTGACGACCTGTGTGAGCCGTTCGAGGTGCGGCAGCCGGCCCGCCGGTGTTGCCTCGGGCAGAACCTCGGCCAGGGCCCTGGACGACGGCAGGGCGGCCGCGAACGCCTCCGTGTACGCGGTGTGGGCGGCCTCCGCCTCCCGCGCCGACTGTGCGATCTTCGCCGGCGGTGGGCCCGTCCGGCCCGCGGGCAGGGCGTTCAGCGCGTTCTCGAGCTCCTCGTACGCCCTGCCCGCCTCGGCCGCCCGCGACGCCGCCCGCTCGTAGGCCTCCTTGCTCCGCTGTGCGCGCTCGGCCGTCCTGCGGTGGACGTCGCGGTCCGCCAGTGCCTTGCGGCGGCGTTCCCCGGCGGCGTGGTCCTTCTGGCGCGCCGCCTTGCGGGCGTCCTTGTCCGCCTTGTGCGCGTCGAGCAGGGCCGCTCTGAGGCTTTTCTCCTTCTCCTGGACGGCCTTGCTCAGCTCGTCGGCCGCGTCCGCCAGCGTCTCGCGCTGGGCGCGGACCCGCCCGAGCAGGTCCGCCACCGGATCGGGCGCACTCTGGGTTGTCGTGCTCTGCGCTGTCGTGTTTTGAGCCGCTGCATCGGGCGCGACGGGGGAGGCGACGGCGGGCGGCAGGGGCGCCGACCACGGGGGCGCCGGGGCGGCGTGCCCGAGCCGCTCGATCTCACCCGCCAGCTGCTCGATCTCGTGCGCGATGGCGGGCCGTTCGTCTGCCGGGGCCGCCCGCCACGTCCGGTCCAGCAGGGCGTGCTCCCGGTAGCGGGCCGTCACGCAGGCCGCGGGGTCCGGCTCCGCCGTACGGCTCAGGAAGGAGCGGATCATCCCCTGCGGGGGGCCGGAAAGCCGCTGGAAGACGTCGCTGATCTCGTGCAGCCAGACCCGGGGCAGGATGTCGTCCGCCAGGCGCGGCGACAGCCGTACGACGTGGGGGTCGCGGGCCGTGCCCGCCCGGACTCCGGTCCTGGCGAGACGGCCGCCGCGCACCCGGCCGATCTCGTACCGGAAGTGCTGGGCGCCCAACCGGCCCGTGTCCACGACCACCGTCCGCTCGCCGGCCCGGTGCAACCCCGTCACGTCGGGGCCGACGTCGGACGCCTGCAGCGCCAGGAAGCCCCGCTCCGCCTCCCCCGGCGACAGGTCGGCCAGGTGCGGCGGCCTGCCGTCGGCGACGAAGCGGCTTCTCTCGATGTCCGGGGCCGTCACCGTGCCACGCCCGCGGGTCGTCCGAGGTCCGGGCCGGGTGGCGGCTCGCGGGGTGGGCGGTGCCGCGGGCGGCGTTGGGGACGATGCCGTGGACGGTGCCGGCCCTCGTGTCGCCGACGTGGCGGTCGCAGCGGGATCCGGTGCGGCCGGACCCCCGGCGAGCCTCTCGGCGCGGCGGACGATCTCCGCTGCGGCGCCGGTGGAGCGGCCGACGCGAAGAGCATGGCCGGGCCCGTGCGGCCGGACCGCCGCCGCCTCCTCCACCAGCCCGGCCCCCGCGTCGCTCAGCCTGCCGGGACGCCAGCCGCGTGGGTTGTCCTCCAGCACCTCGCCCGCCACCTCCACGGCGGCGGCGCGGCTGTCCGGCGTCGTGCCGGACAGGCGGGCGAGCGCATCGAGGGCTCCCTCCGCCGGGAGACCCCGGCTCTCCTCCGCGATCCTGGCCCCCAGCAGGGCGGCGGCCTCAGCGCGCAGCCGGTGCGCGTCCACGCCCTCGGCGGCACGCGCCGCGAGCCGATCGGTGAGGGCCTCCATGTCCTCGGCCGAGAACTCGATCGGCCTCCCGTCAGGACCGGTCAGCCTGGCGCCCCGGCCGTCGCGCAGGACAAGCGCATCGGGCGCGATCGTGAAGAGCGTGTCGGAGACCGCCGTACGAGCCGACGCGTGCGCCGGGGAGGCGGGGGACGCGGCGGCTGTGGGGGACGCGGAGGGCGCCGCCGTCGCACTCGCCGTCGCACTCGCCGCGCCCGGAGCGGCGGCCGAGGCACCCGTTGCCGCGGCGCTCGCCGTGCCGGAGCCCGATACGGCACCGGCAGCACCGGGATGGGCACCACCCGCGTTGCCCGGGTCCGCCGAGCCGGCACCAGCGGAAGCGGCCGCCGCCGCGCCCCCCGCGCCAGTCGTACCGGCCGCGCTGGCGGAACTGGCCGCGCTGGCGGAACTGGCCGCGCTGGCGGAACTGGCCGCGCTGGCCGCGCTGGCCGCGCTGGCCGCGTTGGCGCCGTTCGTGGTGAGGTTCGCGGTGTTCGTGCCGGATTGCGCGGACGCGGTGGCGGCCGACTGGCCCGGTCCGTGGGACGCGGCGCTCGCCGAACCGCCGCCGACTCCGGACGCGGTGGCCGACGCCTGACCGGAGCCGTTCGACGTGGCATTCGGCACCGGCCCGGCCCCGCCGGGCGCGGCGGCCGGGCCGGCGGGGGGTTGCGTTGCGACGGACGCGGTGCTCGTGCCGCCCGAGCCCGGGTGCCCGCCGTTGCTCGCGGTCTGGCCGCCGCCGGTACCCGTCTCCCCCGAGCCCGGTGCGCCGCCGGAGGGCTGTCCGGCGGCGGGATCGGAGAAGGCGCGGATCAGGTCGGTGCGCACACTCGTGTCGTACGCCGAGGCCAGGGCCGTACGCGGGCTGACGACCGCCTGGACGACGTCGGGGTTGAACGGGCTGATCGTGTTCGTACGGCCGGCCCCGCCGAGAGCGGCCCCCAGCAGCGACTCCCCGTCGGGCATCTCCCACTGGCCGTACACGAGCCCGTTGCCCAGCATGCTTCCGGCCGGGGAGGCGATGACGTTGGTCAGGCCGGTCGTCAGCGCCCTGCCGGGGAAGCGCCTGAACGCGTTGCCGACCCCCGGCGCGTCGGTGTTCAGCCTCCTGAGCAGGGGTCTCCTGTTGACCAGGTTGCTCACGGGGCGCGCGGCCCGCAGGCCGATGGCCGCGCCGCCCGCCGCGCCGACCGCGATGGCGCCCGTTCTCTTCCAGTCCCGGCCGTCGCGGGTGCCCATCGCCTGCTGCCTGCGCTGGGCGATGTCGTCGCCGGCGACCTCCTCGCCGACCTCCTCGACGATCTCCCTGCCCAGGGGGTTGGCGAGGATGCGGCCGAGCAGGCCGGCCCGGGCCGAGGCCAGCGCGGTCCCCCGCGCGAGCGCCTGGGCGGCGGCGGGGCGTCCGGCGGCGACGGCGAGCCGTTCGAGGATTTTCAGTGTCTCGGCCCGGGCGCGGGCGGCGATGGGCCCGATGAACCTGGTGGAGGCGCCCGCCGAGTAGAAGGCGGCGACGAGCGCGATGAACGTGGCGATCAGCGCGATCCAGAACACCACGTTGACCGACAGCTTCGAATACTGCGTCTCACGGGCGAAGTCGTCGGCCTGCGCGGCATAGGCGAAGTGGTTGTTCGCCACGCCGAGCAGTCCGGACCGCTCCGAGTAGTGCTCGCCGAGCCGGTTCAGGAACGCCTGCATCGACGGGCCCTGCATGCCACTGAGCACGGAGACGGCGGCGGTTCCCACCGGGTCGACGGACCGCACCAGGCTCACGGTCGCGGCCCGGTGCGCCCTGGCCAGCTCCCACAGCAGGCTCTCACTCGCCTCCGGCCACGTCTGGCCCGCCGTGAGCAGGGCGATGAGGTCGTCGGCCCAGTCGGGCAGCGACTCGCCCCAGGCGGGCGTGACGTCGACGACCGAGCCGCCGCCGTCGGCGAACGCGGGCAGCCCGTCGCCCATGGTCGGATTGACCTGGTTGTTCGCCGCGTCCGGGCTCGTCCCCGATGTGGCGGAGTGAGTCATCCGTCAGACCCTTCTCAGGATCTCGTGCACCTCCCTGGCCCGTGCGGCGTCCATGCCGCGGGCGTTCTCCGCGCTCCGCCGTACGGTCGGGCCGAGCTCGACCACCTTGCCGACGAGTTCCGCACCCCGGTCCATCAGCTTCTCCGGCCCGTCGCCCCGGGTGTACGCGGAGTGGAAGGCCGAGCCCGCCGTGTCGTGTCCCCACGGCGCGGCGGCGTTGAGCCGCCGGATCTCCCGCAGGCTGGCGAGGTAGCCGCTCTCCGTGCCGGACGACGCGGCGTGCCACTGGGACAGGCCCTTCGCGAGCTGCTGCGGGCGGATGTCGACATAGTTCACTTCGAAAAGCTCGCTCATCTCTCCCCCGGCGGTTTCGGCAACCGCGTGGACATCTGCTCCAGCACGGCGTCGAGATCCCCCTCGATGTGCGCCCTCATCTGGTCGGCGGGGATGATCGGCGCGAAGATCTCGACGACCCGGTCCTGGGCCCTGGCCACGGCGGCGTGGATGGTCCGGGTGATGGCGTCGGCCAGGCCGCGCGCGTCCTGCCGCCGGTAGATGCGCGGGTCGAGGTCCAGCCTGATCAGCTCGCCGTTCGCGCCGACCGTGGCCGCCACCAGCCCGTCACGCGACTTCTCCGTCACCTGCACGGCGCGCGCCCTCTCGTGCAGCGCGGGCGCCTCCTCCTGCAGGCGCAGGAACGTGGCCCGCAGCTCCTCGGCGTACGCCCGCATCCCGGCGGCGTCCGGCGCCTGTCCCCCCGTCGTGTTCACCACCCCGTTCGACCGCGTTCACACCGATGATGATCTCTGTCCAATATCCGGGATTATCACACCGTGATCGGACATCCGGCTAGTGATGCCTCTCGCGTAGCGCGCGGGTGTGGTGCCGACGTGCCGGGTGAAGTGCCGGTTCAGGTGCGCCTGGTCGTGGAATCCCACGCTCGTCGCCACGTCCGCCGGACGTTGGCCGCTCAGCAGTAGCCTGCGCGCCAGTTCGATGCGCTTGCCGGTGAGATAGGCGTGCGGCGGCAGGCCGTACGCCTGTGTGAAGCAGCGGATCAAGTGCGTCGGATGGGAGTGGAGGAGGGCGGCCGCCTCCCGCAGCGGCAGGCCGGCCCGGACCCGGGCGTCCAGCAGTTCGCGCAGTCCGATGGCCAGCCGGTGCGCCTCACGGCCGGGTGCCCGACGCCGGAACGCCTGAAGATGGAAGCGCAGCCTCTCCGCGACGAGGAACAGGCGCGATTCGGCCTCGAGCGCCTCTCCCGGATGACCGACGGCGGTGTGCAGCCGATGGATCCGGTGACGCAGTAGTGGGTCGGCGAGGATCGGGGCGTCCACGGCCCGGCCGGCGAGGCGTTCCGGCAGCACGGTGGTGTCCAGGTAGAGCACGCGCTTGCGGAAGCCGGCGGCGGTGACGGTCCTGCCGTCGTGCCGGACGCCGGGCGGCAGGAGCAGAACGGCGGAGAGGTCGGCGGCGGCGTGCCGGCGACGGTCCAGTCCGAAGTCGACCGCGCCGTCGTCGAGGATCATCAGGTCCCACGTGTCGTGAGTGTGGGCCGGGTAGGCGTGATCGGTGAAGTGCGCGTGGAAGACCTCGGCGATGCCCGGCACCGCCGGCCGCCAGGCGCTGATCGTCGGCGGGCGGTGAGCGATCACGCTAGAAACGTACAAGACGGGCGGCAGACGAGCGGGCCACGCTCATCACATCGGCCATCGCCCTGTGCGGGCGGTACACATCCGAGCGAGAGGTGCCGCACGATGCCCATGTCCCTCGACGCCGTCAACATCGCCGACAAGCTCTCCCAGATCGACGAGCTGTGGACGCAGAAGAAGATCGCCGCGCTCAACGACTACGAGGTCAAGCTCGCCAAGCTGAAGGGAGAGTTCGTCTGGCACACCCACCCGGAGACCGACGAGTTGTTCGTGGTCGTCAGCGGCCGGCTCACCATCCGGCTCCGGGAAGGGGACGTCGTCCTCGAACCCGGGGATCTCTACGTGGTGCCCCGTGGTGTCGAGCACTGCCCCGTGGCCGAGGAGGAGACGGCCGTCATGCTGGTGGAGCCGACCGGCACGCTCAACACCGGTGACGCGGGAGGACCGATGACCAGGGCCGCCGAGCCCCTCGCGTAGATGGTGCCCGCCACGCCGGCCGGGCACCGCGTGGCGAGGAGTCGTCTCGCCGTGCTCCACGGGGGACGGCGGCGGACTACGCGCCGGAGAACCGTTCCGCAAGGTCCCTGGCCCACCGCGCGGCCTTGGCGGCCTGGTCACCGGTGACGGGCGCGCCGGGCATCCGGCTCAGGCGCTCCACCTGCTCGGCGTAGCGCAGGTGCTCGCGGCGGGCGTGTTCCCGGCACGCGAGGCAGGTGACGCTCTCCGGACGGATCGAGGTCATCGCGTAAGGCACCCGGAGCCCGCACCCGGTGGTGACGACATCGGGCGCGCCGGGTGCGCGGCCCAACGACGACGCGACCAGATTGCGGTAGCCGGCACCGGCCTGCAGCACCTTCGAGTCGACGTGGATGTGCGGATCGGTCTCGCTCACCGGCGTCCG
Source organism: Microbispora sp. ZYX-F-249 (assembly GCF_039649665.1). Classification (NCBI taxonomy): domain Bacteria; kingdom Bacillati; phylum Actinomycetota; class Actinomycetes; order Streptosporangiales; family Streptosporangiaceae; genus Microbispora; species Microbispora maris. The sequence continues at coordinate 56,589 of NZ_JBDJAW010000006.1, forward strand.
TCCCTCCGGTCCGGGGTCGTCCGGATTCAGGCTAACGCGTGAGTCCCAGGTCGAGGAGTTCGGCGTGCTCGCGCGGCTCGCCCACCTCGGCGCGGGCCACCCATCGCCGGTGGACGCCCCGCTCGATCCGTTCCATGCCCAGCGCCCGCGCGACCGGCAGCCGCCCGCCGGTGTATTCGAGCAGCAGCTCACCCGCGCGCTCGGCGCGTACGAGGCAGGGGGCGCCGCGCCACTCGCACCTGCGGGTGACGTGGAAGACGGCCTCGCACTCCTCGGCCGGCACGGACCGGACGAAGCGGCCCGGCGCCCGCTCCTCGAACCCGTCGGCCGGCTCGTCGCGGAGCAGCCGGATCAGCAGCCCGTCGTGCCCGGGGTCGGGGTTGGCCGGGTGATCGGCCCCCCGCCAGCGCGCCCGATAGGAGCTCAGGGAGGCGGCGGCCGGCTCACCCGGCCCCCAGCGGCCGAGGTCGCCGTCGTAGACCGCGCGCACGATCTCGGTCCCCGCCGTGGTCAGCTCGACGATCTCCGAGCCGTGCGGCAGCCGTACGGCGTCCACCTTGTACTCGCGGACCGGATGGTCGGCGTTCGGCGCGAGACCCATGCCGGCGAACGGCGGCTCCTCGACGACCCAGCCGGCCACCGCCGCCATGCCCGCCTCGTCGGTCCCGCCGTACGGCGTGCGGTAGAGGTTGAGCCCGACCGTACGCCAGCGCAGGAGGACCACCGAGCCGTCGCCGGTGAGCAGGTCCTCGTCGGCCCGGCGGCCCAGCATGTCCACGAGCACGGCGGGCGTCGCCACGTGCGCCACGTCGAGCGCGTGGTGGCAGTAGCCGGAGACGCGCGACTCCCCCTTCCCGAGGTAGCCGTGCGACTCCCCCGGCGTCAGCGGTTTCTGCACGACCGGCAGCGCCGGCTCGGGCTCCGCCATGCGGTCCTGCGCGAGTGTGGGGACCGCCAGCCTGGCGACGGTCCCCGGTTCGAGCAGGAAGCGCAGCGGCAGGCCGGGGTTGACGGCGAGGCCCCAGTGCGGGTCGGGCCAGCCGGCGGCCAGTTCGACCAGCGAGGTGATCCGGGCGCGTGACAGGCCCGTGGCCGCCGTCATGGCCTCGACGGAGGTGTAGGCGGGCAGCCACACCCGATCGGGCGCGGCGATCTTCACCCAGGTGGGCTCGCCGTCCGGCGGCAGGGGCAGCGCCAGCTCGGTGTCCCTGAGCATGCTCAGGCAGACCGCGAGGTCGCCCGCGTCGTGCGCCGCCCCGAGCCGCCGCTCGAACGCGCCTGCCGCCCACTCCATCAGATGCCGATCGGCGGCATGAACGACGGCGTCTTCGGTATGTCGCCGGGGTCCGGCAGGGGTTCGGTGAGGCCTCCGCTCGCCGGGTCGAAGGCCACCTTGGCCTTGGTGAAGTCGGGCGCCTGCATCGTGACGGCCTGCATGCCGGGGAACTTCTGCTGGACGCCGCCGGCGAGGTAGGCGACCCCCGTGAAGATGGCGGCGACCTTCCAGTTCAGCTTCGCCAGGACCGTGAACACCTTCTGCGCGGTCCTCGACATGGTGGCCATGATGCCGGTGACGGTGGGCTGGATCGCTGCCATCGAGACGGGGTTGGCCTTGGCCGCGACGCTGATGTTCGCCAGCGTCAACGCCGTCGTGCCCATCGCCAGCGAGATGTAGCTCGCCGCCGTGTAGAGCAGGCACGCGGAGTCGAGGCTGTCGCCGACGCCCTTGATGCCCTGGTCCAGCCCGGCGAGCTGGTGGTCCAGCTCGAGGAACTTCTCCTTGACCGTGGTCAGCATCCGCCCCTTGAGATGCCCGTCCGACTCGAGCGCGGTGACCTGCGCCCTGAGATCCTCCCTGAGCCGCCCGATGTCGGCGGGCGTCTGTCCTTTTTCACCTCCCTTGTTGTGCCACTCGCGCGCGCCGCGCGACATGGCGTCGGGGTCGGCGATCATCGTGGCCAGCAGTCCCGCCAGCGGCAGCGCGCTCGGCTCCAGGTACGACGCCATGGCGGCCAGGCCGGCGCCGGTGACGAAGTTGTTGCGCGCGTCCCAGATCTCGACGTTCCCGATGCTCACCATGGGCTAGACGTCCTCCTGCATCCCGAGGACGGGAGGCGCCACGTCCTCGTCGCCGAACCAGGTGCTCTCGTCCTCCGGCACCGCGGTGCCCCGCTCACGTTCCTTGTCCTGGTCGCCGCTCCCCGCGCCGCCCATCGGCGCGTACGGCATGGCGGGTATCCCGCCGGCCATGGCGCCGGGACGCCCGGCGCCCCCGGCGCCCAGGCCCCCGCCCGGGCCGTACACCGCCGGGCCGTAGCCCGCGCCGTAGCCGCCGGTGCCGGTCCGCGTCCCCGCGGGGTAGTCGCCCGGGCCGTAGCCCGCCGGGCCGAGGCCGGGGGTCGCCGGCGTCGTCGGCAGGGTCGGCACGGACGGCAGGTTCGGGTTGTGCGCCGAGAGGGAGGTGTCGCCCGGGGCGTTCAGCTTGGGCGTCTCCAGCGGGTTCACCCCGTTCTGGCCGAGCCCGTCGAGGCTCGTACGGCCGAGGCCGTCGGGGTCGAGGCCGCTGCCGCCGAGGCCGCCGCCGTCCGGGCCACCGGCGCCGGGCAGGCCGCCGTTCCCGCCGGGACCGGGCAGGTCGCCCGTGCCGGGCAGGTCCGGATGCTTCAGGCCGGTGTCGAGGTCGGCGCCCGGCGTGTCCTTGGGCAGCCTCCAGCCGTCGCCGAGGCCGGCGCCCTTGGGGAGGCCGCCGCCGCCGAGCCCCAGGCCCTTGGGGAGCCCGGCCCCCTTCGGGCCGCCCGTCAGGCCGTTCGGGCCGCCTTTCCCGGTGTCGCCCGAGCTCTGCTTCTCGGCTTCCTTGGCGTTCTTGACCGCCTGGTCGAGGGCCGCCTTCCAGGACTCCAGGACGTCCTTGCCCTTCGCCACGGCGTCGGCCGCCTGGTTCCGCACCTGGCTGTGCACGCCGTTCAGCGCGCCTCCGATCACACCGAAGGTCAGCGGCGGAAGGTGGATCTGCTTGATGCGGCCGCTCGTGTCCGCCAGGACCTGCCCACGGCCGGCCACATCGTTGCCGAACTTCGCGACCTCGCCGTAGTTCATCTTGAACTCGGGGTCCGTCAGGCGCGGGTCCACCGCGCCGCCCGACCCCATCGTGGTCGCGAGGCCGGCGAAAGGATTCGTCGCGCCCCCGCTCGTATCCGTCACATCACCCTCCGGCCGATTGATTTCGGTTTCACCTAAATACGGCGCGAGTCACCCCAAAGCTCGCAAAACGTACAAATCCCCTAACCGGCTGTCTGACAAAACCACAAGAGACGTGACAGAATCTTAATCTCGGACAGTCCCGGCAAGGCGTCCACTGATCCATTACTGTGACTTTTGGGTCGACCACCCGACCCTCCTGGTCGGGGGTAATTGACAGGATCAGTGGAGGTGGCCATGTCGCACTCTGGCGCAAGCCAGGCTCAAGTCAGCCGGCACGACCTGGACGAGGCGATCACCTGGATCGGCGACGCGGCCGAGAACATCCGCGGCATCCAGCGTTACCTGGACAGTGCCGGCGAGAACCTCAAGACCCACTGGCAGGGCGAGTCGCACCACGCGTTCAACAAGGTGCACCTGCTGTGGCACGAGCGCATGGACGTCATCCTGGGCAGCCTGCAGACCCTCGCGGAGAGCATCAGGGCGAACAACAAGAACTACGCCGAGTTCAACGCGCAGGCGACCGCCGAGATCAACAAGATCGAGGCGCTCATCAACCAGGCCCCGCCCGCCTCGTACAGCCGCTGAGCCCGAGACGACCACCAGGAACGGACGGAGAGCGCGATGGTGGACTTCGACATCACCAAGGTCAACTTCAGTGGTCTCGACTCAGGCGAGACCGAGTTCCAGAACGCCTTCAACCGGCTGGTCACCGAGCTGGAGAACCTGGAGAACAAGCTCAACACCAAGACCGCCATCTGGCAGGGCGGCGCCAAGGACGCCTACGACCAGACCCGGCGGATCTGGCAGCAGGAGGCCAAGGGCCTGGCGGACATCGTCTCGCTGCTGGCGAAGAACATCAACATCACCAACATGAACATGCAGGACGTGGAGCGGATCAACGCGGCCATGTTCGACGGCAAGTGAGCGGACGTCCGACGGTGGGGCCGGAGGCTCCGGCGCTCCTTCGCCGGTGCCCGTCACGGCGTTGACGAAGGGTGACGCATGGGTCGCGACGGTGGCGTGCAGGTCAGCCGGACCGCGCTCAGGAACGCGCGCAAGGACTTCGAGGAGGTGCTCGAAGTGCTGGCGCCGGGCGCGTCCAAGGGCACGGTGACACCGGCCGCCTTCCACGAGAGCGGCGCGGTGAAGCGCCTGATCATGCGGCGTGAGGCGATCGGCGGCTTCTGGGAGGCCGCCACGGGGTTCCACTCGAGCCTGACCAGCGCGGAGGTGGCGGTCACCGCCATCTACGCGGAGATCGCCTCGACTCTCGGCATCGCCGCCGAACGCCTGGAACTGGCGGTCAGGAACCTCGACGCCGGAGAGCAGGCGGGCGCGCGGCACGTCGGCGTGGCGGACGTCTAGTCGTACGCGGAGTGGTTGAGGAGGCGCCGTGGCGGAGCGGAAGATGCCGATCAGGGCGGCGATCGACGCGTCCGATCCGGGCGTCGTCATGCTGGAGACGCTGCGCACCTCGCTCGAGAAGACCGACCCCGAGCTCATCAGGGCGGCCTCGGGCGAGTTCAAGGGCGTGCACGACAAGCTCAAGTCCGTGGTCGAGACGCTCGACAGGCACCTGGACTCGCTCGACAAGCACTGGACGACCGGTGAGGACGCCAAGCAGGTCAAGGAGCAGCTCCGCCGGCTCAGGGCCTCCACGGTCGCGGTGATGACCGCGATCGTGGACACCTCCGCCGCCGCGGGGCAGTCGGGGTCGCCCTCGGCTCGCGGCGTGGTGCCCGCGCTGGACGTCTACGCCAGTTCCCTCAACCAGTTCCGGGGCGAGAACGTCCCCGAGCCCACGAAGAGCGACATCGACTGGTACGACGCGGCCGTGGAGGCGGGAGCGGTCGGCGCGGCCGGCGGCGCCATCGCCGGCTCCCCCTTCGCGGGCGTCGGAGCCATCCCCGGCGCGGTCATCGGCGGCGTGGGCGGGTTCATCGTCGGCGGCCTGGCCGGCGCGATCGGCTCGGCCTTCGGCGACGGCCCCTTCCTCAACCTCTTCGGGGAGTCGAAGGAGGAGAAGGACATGAAGGCGGCCGAGGAGCACCTCAAGAAGCTCACGCAGGCGACGCAGGCCGCCAACGCCCTCTTCCCCGAGTCGCTCGACACCGACGTGCCGAAGTTCGACATGACGCCCCCGACGTACGACCCGCTGTCCGGTCCGGGGACGACCCTCCCGAGCGGATCGGTCCCCACGGACGTGCGTGGCTGGCAGAACCCCGCCTCGCTCGGCGACCTCGGCACGGGCTCCGGCCCGGACGGCCTCGGCGACGGCGGCTTCCCCGGCTGGAACGGCACGGGCGACCCGTACGGACCGGGCGGCCCGGGCGGCGGGATCGGCACGGGACCGGACGGCACAGGACTGGACGGCACTGGATTGGACGGCACTGGGCCGGGCGGCGGGCTGAACGGCGGCGTCGGCGCCCCCGGACTGAACGGCTCAGGATCGAACGGCGCGGGCGCGAACGGCACGCGGCTGGACGACGCCGGCCTCGGCGGCACCAGCCTCTCCGGCCACACCCCGCAGACCGGCGTCCCCAACGGCCTGACCGGCGCCGCCGGCTCGGGCCCCGGCACCGGGTACGGCGGTGGCGGGTACGGCGCGGGCGGCGGTTCCGGCGCGGGCCCGGGGATCGGCGCCGGGGGCGTGGGCGGGGGCGGAGCGGCGTCACGCGCCGCGGGCAGCGGCATGGTCCCGATGGCCCCGCACGGCGCGGGCGGGGGCGGCGAGCGCCAGGAGCGCGAGCGCACCACCTGGCTGCTCGAAGACGAGGACTTCTTCGTCAGCGACCAGCCGACCACGTCCGCGCGCATCGACAAGGCATAAGTCGAGGGAGGCGAAGTGAGCTACGCGCCCGACGGTGGATCCCCGCCGCCGAAGCTGAGGATGCCGGAGAGCTGGCCGGGTCTCGACGGCGGTCCGGCCGACGTGTACATCGACCACACGCGGGTCCGCCAGATCCTCAAGGGGCTGCGGGACGAGCTCGGCACGCTGCGCGGACGCGCGCCCGCCAGCATGAGCGCCACCTGGAGCGGCCCGGGAACCGCGGGCGAGGTCCAGGGACTGACCAACGTCGGCCCCGCGGAGACCGGCCCGTGGGAGGCGGCGAAGTATTTCGGGCTGAACGCCGAGCAGGCCCACGAGGTGCTCAGCGGCAAGTATCAGCTGCTCATCGACCGCATCGAGGCGATGGTGAGCGCGGTGGAGCAAGCTGTCGTGAACTACGAGAAGGGCCACACGAGCAGCAGCGCGTGAGCCGCCGAGGGCAAGGGGAAAGATCGCGATGGGGGCCGAAGCCGGCTGGGAGCCGATCAAGGTGTACGCGAGCCTCGACGGGCTCGACCCGGAGAACCTCTCCCGGGAGCAGATCAAGCAGAAGCTGGACGCCGCCAGTCCCGACGCGGTCCGCCGGGCCGGTCGGGCGTTCATCGACGCCGCCGACCTGGTGGGCGGGAAGGTCGGCGGCAACGGGCCGTCCGAGACGGGCATCCAGGCGGCCCTGAGCAGGACCGCCAAGGAACTGGCCTCCGTCTGGCGCGGTCCCGCCGCCGAGCAGGTGCAGTCCGCCCTCCGCGCGCTCTACGCCACGGCGGGCGCGCTCGGCGACGCCATGACCGCGAGCGGAGCGGCGATGTCCTGGTACGCGGACGTGGTCAGCGACGCGAAGACGAACTTCCCGGCCGCCCCGGGCGGTTCGGACCAGGGCGCGGGCGGCGGCACGGGCGGGACCCCCTCGCCCACCCCTTCCCCCTCGGCTTCCCCCTCCGCCTCGCCCCGGAGCTTCCCCACGCCCTCCCCCTCTCCCGGCCCCTCGCCCTACCTCACCGGGGACGAGGCGGCGAGGGCCCACTTCCGCAAGCTCAACCAGCAGATCCAGGAGGCGAACAACGCCTTCGCCGAGGGGCTGGCCTTCGAGCTGCCCGCCGTCGAGCCGCTGCACATCGACCTCACGGATTCCCCGCGCATCCGCGTGGGCGGGACGGGTGCGCCCACCACGACCTCCGACGGCGTGTGGCACGGCGGCTCGCACGGTGACGGCACAACCGGCTCGGGCTCCACGGGGTCCGGGTCCGGCGGCTCGGGATCCGGCGCGGGATCCGGCGGGGGCGGCCACTCGGGCGGCGGTTCCGGGGGCACGGACGGTTCGGGCTCCGGCGGCACCGGCAGCGGCGGCACCGGCTCCGGGGGCGGCGGCGCGGACGGGTCCGGCGGCACGGGCGACCCCGGCACGGGCGGCCTCCCCGGCGCCGGCGGCGCACCGGGTGCGGGACAGCCCGGCACGGGACAGCCGGGCGGTTCCGGTGACGGCTCGGGCACGGCTCCGGCCGTGATCGGCGGCGGCTCGACGGACCTGGCGACCACCCATCCCCTGCCCGGCGCCACGGCCCCCGCGGGCACCACGCCCAACGGGCTCACCGGCTACCCGGACCCGCGGATCCCCGTTCCGACGGCCGGACCGACCGGCACGCTGCCGCCCGGCGGCGTGATCGGCGTGTACGGCGGGGCGCGCACCGGCTACGGCGCGGGAGTCGCCGGAGAGGCCGGCGGCCTCCTGGGCGGCTACCGGACCGGCCAGGGCGGCCCGGGCTCGTCCTTCCTCCCCTACGCGCCCGCGGCGGGCGGCGCCGGGACGGGCAACCAGGACGAGCGCGAGCGGGAGATCTACGACCCCGAGCCGGACGTCTGGCGGGTGACGAGCACGACCAGCCCCGACCGCATCGGCTAGCCGTCGTACCGAGCGACTTCTCTCCGCGCTATTCGGCTCGGGTCAGGCGCCCGCCGACAAGCAGTAGGTCCCGGTACGGCTCGCGTTCTGCTGGCCCACCAGTGGGGTGGACCGCACGGCGCCGCTCCCGGTGTGCCCACTGCCTGCCCCACGAAATCACCGACGGTGCTTCAACTGCCCATCGCGGCACTGTTCCTCGTCCGTCTACTGGCTCCCGCTCGGCGCAGCGAGCGCATGCGCCTGCGGGACGGGGACAAGCGGCCCGGCCCGCTGTCCGCGGCGGCTCGTCTATCGGGCCGGATCGCCGTCGCGGCCACCATCGTCGTCCTGCTCGCGGTCACGGTCACCGGCCGGGACGGAGGCCGCACCCCCGGCGTCAAGGGCGCCCCGCTGAACGTCACCCAGGTACAGGTATGGGTGGGGCTCGCCCTGCTGGTCGTCGTCATCGCCGCCGTCGCGTACCGGCTGCGCCCGGTACGGCAGGCTCCGTCGTCCGTCACCGGCGACGGCGCGGGCGCTACGACCCCCCTATCCCACCAAGGCCGCGCCGCCGCCCACGTGGACCACGCTGACAGGTGATGGACATGACGGGGTGTGAACCCTGTTGGCCCATCCGGGCACCTGGGTGCACATAGCCGATACGAATCGCGCAAGTCAAGAATGGCAGGCGCATGGGCGCTCTGCGACGATTGCGCTGTGCATGTCGGCGGATCGTCCCTGCGTGCGTTACGTGCCGCGGTGTTCGCGGCAGCATGCGTGCTGGTCTCGGCCGCTCTGCACGTGCTGGCCGGAGGGGCTCCCGTACGCGGGGAAACCCTGGTCGCCGCGATGGTGCTGACCTGGCTGGGCGCGTTCCTGCTCGCAGGCCGTCAGCGGGGCATGGAAGTCCTGCTGAGCGCCTCCTTCGGCGCGCAGTACGGGATGCACCACCTGTTCACCGTCGGCGCCGCGCACGCGTCGCCGTCGCCGTGGACGGGTGAGCACGGCACCGGTCTGGGCATGGTGCTGATCCACGCCGCGATAGCGGTCCTGTCCGCCTGGGTGCTGGAACACGGTGAGTCGGCCCTGGCGATGATCGTGCATCTGGCCGTCACGCCCGTGCGCGGGCTGCGGGCCGTGTTGCGCGTCCTCGCGGGTGCGCTGGCCGACATCGCCCCCCTGTCTCCCGGTCCGGTGGGGGAACCTCCCTTCCCGGTCCCTCGTCGCTCCGACTTCGTCGTGGTGGTCGCCCGGCGCGGTCCGCCTCTGGCCGTCTCCGTTCTCTGATACGGGCTGCCGCCTGCCGTCGGCGGCATCGGCTCGCCATGCCGTACGCCCGTTTCGCCGTGCTGAACCGCGCTGAACGCGGTCCGCGGCTCGACCCCCCCTACTCAGGTGACGCGTACCTGTCGGTGGCGCTCGCCATGAACGGAGAACCCCCATGACTTCTACCGACGCCGGCGTTCAGCGTGCCGTCGATCCGGCCCGGCCTCCCCGTCCCAGGCGTGCGACCTGGACGGCGCTGCGCCCGCTGGTGCTGCGCCTGCACTTCTACGCCGGAATCCTCATCGCCCCCTTCCTGCTCGTCGCCGCGGCCACGGGCCTGCTGTACGCCGCCTCTTTCCAGATCGAGAACGTCGTCTACCGGCACGAGCTGACCGCACCGGTGAGCCGGACCAGCGTTCCTCTGAGCGAGCAGGTCACCGCGGCTCGCCAGGCGCTCCCCGAAGGGAAGGTCACCGCGGTACGACCCGCGGCCGAGCCCGGCCTGACCACCCGGGTACTGATGGATGTGCCGAACCTGCCAGAAAGCACTCAGATGGCGGTCTTCGTCGACCCCGGGACCGGTCAGGTGCGCGGCACGCTGGAAAGCTACGGCGGCTCCGGCGCGCTGCCCGTACGCGCCTGGATCTCCGACCTGCACCGTCACCTCCACCTGGGAGAGCCCGGCCGGATCTACAGCGAGCTGGCCGCCAGCTGGCTGTGGGTCGTCGCCCTCGGCGGGCTGGCGCTGTGGCTGAGCAGGCGGCGCCGCGACGGCCGCCGTCTGCGCGGCCTGTTCGCTCCCGACCGCGCCGCCACCGGACTGCGCCGCACACTGTCCTGGCACGGCTCGGTGGGCCTGTGGGCCGCGCTGGGCGTGCTGTTCCTGTCCGCCACCGGCCTGACCTGGTCGAAGTACGCCGGAGAGAACATCGGCGAGCTGCGCACGAGGTTCGGCTGGGCGACTCCGTCGATCAGCACCGACCTCGGTGAGCACGCCGGGCACACGGGGCACGCCGGGCACGTCGCGGGCGGCGGCCGGGCCGGCGCGACCACGGACGTGGGAATCGACAAAATCACGCAGGCGGCGGCCAGCTGGCGGCTGTCCGGCCCGCTGGAGATCGTCCCGCCGGCCGAGCCCGGGGCCGCCTACGTGGTCAAGGAGATCCGCAAGACCGCTCCCACACGACTGGACCAGCTGGCGTTCGACCCGGCGAGCGGGCAGATCGTGGGCGAGTTGCGGTTCGCCGACTACCCGCTGGCCGCCAAGCTCACCGAGTGGGGCATCGACGCGCACATGGGGCTGCTGTTCGGCCCGGCCAACCAGATCGTCCTGGCCGCCATCGCGGCCGGGCTCATCACGCTGATCGTGCTGGGCTACCGGATGTGGTGGCGGCGCCGTCCGACCCGCGGGTTCGGCAGGCCCTACCCGCGAGGTGGTTGGCGGGATGCGCACTGGGGAGTCCTGGCACCGTTGGCCCTGTTCGCCCTCGTCGTGGGGTACTTCCTGCCCCTGATGGGCATCTCTTTGGCCGCGTTCCTGGTGATCGACATCCTGCTCGGGCTCCGATCCAGGGTCGCCGGCTAGCACCGGGCCGGGCCGCCTCAGAGGTTCAGCCTGCGGCTGATCCGGTCGAGCTCGCCCAGCACGTCCTCCGCGGTGCGGTCGAAGGCGGACTCCGCCTCTCTGACCTGGCTGAGCACGGCCTCGGGGTCGTTCAGGAACCTCGTCTGGTCTCCTTCCTCCCCGAGGACCTCGGCCATGGCCCGGTTCATCTGCCGGTACAGGTCGTCGGACGCGGCGCGCACGGTCTCCTTGATCCGCTCGGCCAGTTCGCCGGAGCTCAGCCGCATCGCCTTGGGGTGAAGCTCCAGCTCGCTCAGCCCCCGGCCGGTGAACTCCACCTCGACCAGGCCGTCCTCGTCCCGGGCCCGGCCGACGAGTGAGGAAAGGGTGTCCTGAAGCCGTTCGACGGCCGCGATCCTGGCGTCGGCGCGCTGGCCGAACCGCTCCACGTCGAAGTCGTCGAATGCGCTGCCGGCCATACGAGCCCCCTTTTTGCCGCGATTTCCGGAACACCGGCACGCTAACGCATCAAAGGCGGGCGTACGGGGTTTGCGGGCCCGCCGTTACACGCCAGTGAACAAGCCCCGAATTTCCGCTTTCCACCTGCGGAAACGTCACTCCCGCACATGGCGGGGGCCCGGAGCCCGGTGATAGGGAAGATCACGTGTCGTACGGCGCATCCTCCTCCAACGGGCCATCCGGGACGTCCGCCCTCCCGGCCTCCTCCGTCTCCGCGATGGTGAGCCCCTGCCCGCACACGCCTGCGTGCCCGGCCGGCCCGTGCCTGCCGGACTCGATCCGCGGGCAGTTGCCGGGAGGGGCTTCCGTGGTCCCGGTGCGGGCGCCGGCGCCGGACGGCGGCTCGTCCGGCGGCTCGTCCGGCCTGCCCGGCTACGAGGTGGCCGCGGGCTTCATCAGGAAGTTCGCCGGCACGGTGAGCGGCTCCGCGGAGGGCGTCCGGCGGATGCAGGACGCCACGCCCCGTTTCGAGGGCTGGAACCTCGCTCCGCTCGCCGGGGTCCCCATCGTCGGGCTGGCCTTCGTCCACCGGTTCAACACCGTCTCCGACACCTGGTCGGGCGCGGCCGGCATCCTCGGCGACGCCCTGCGCAGGGACGGCGAGACGTTGGTCAGGGCCGCCGACAACTACGTGGCCGCGGAGAAGGCCGGCGCGGCGGCCGCCCGGAACACGCGTCCCTGAGAGGATCCGCATGCCGACCCCACCCGGCGAGCCCGGCGAGTTGTTCGTCCCGGGCCGGCCCGCCCAGGGCCCCCAGAAGCTCTACATCACGGACTCGAGCGGCAACGTCCGGCGAGCCGTACACGTGGCGCCGGCCGACGGAGCCGCGGCTTCCTCCGCCACCCGCACCGATCCGGGTTTCTTCCGCAACCTCGTCAAAGGGCTGAACCCGCTGCGGCAGCAGACGCGTACGGCGATGGCCATGTCCGGGCTGGGCGGCGCGGCCCTCGCCCTGGACGTGGCGGCCACGCTGAACCTCGGCAATCCCTTCCTGTTCTACGACCGGCGGGAGCTGTGGAAGGAGATGGGGAGCCGGCTGGAGAGCGGCAGGTCCGACATCTGGTTCTCCTACTTCCAGGACGTCAGCCCGAACTGGAAGGGCCACGCGGCCGACTTGCTCGGGCGGCGGGTCCGCTTCAACACGACGGTCCTGTACGAGAAGCTCCACGGGGTCACCGGCGAGATGAGCGGCGCGATGCACAGCCAGTTCAAGGAGGTCCTGGAGTACGACCTGTCGGTGTTCGGCCTCTACGCGGCCTCGGCGCCGATCCTCCGCACGCTGGCGGCGATGAGCGCGCACCCGGCCGGGCGGGTCGCGCTGATCTCGCAGGTGGGCGTCTTCGCAAGCGCGCTGGGCAACCTCGTCAAGCAGTTCGCCGACATCTACATGGCCTGCGAGGGCGACCTCAACAAGGTGGAGCAGAAGCTCAACGACGTACGGGCCGCCTTCTTCGAGGAGGGCGACCCGGCGCGGGGCCGCCGTGACCTCACGCTCACCCCCGCCGTGGCGGACCGCGCGCACATCCACGACTACTGGCAGCCCGCGAGCGAGGAGCCCCGGTGAGGAACACGGCCGCGTTCAACGAGGGCAGGGACGGCGACGTCGCCGGGCTGGTGCGGGAGGTCCAGGGCCGCGTCGGCGCGCTCGCCGACCTGCTCCACGGGCTGAGCGACGAGGTGATCGAGGGGACCGACGCCACGGGCTCCGTGGTGGCCCGGGTCTCCGGAGCCGGCCGCCTGCTGGGGCTGACCGTCGATCCGCGCGCGATGCGCGACCTCGACCACGTCGCGATGTCCGCCGCGATCCGGGGCGCGATCGGCGCCGCGCGGAGCGAGGTGGGCGAGCGGCTGGGAAAGGCCATGGCGGACTTCACGGGGGACTTCACGGCGGGCTCCGGCGACGAGCCTCCGCGCGGCGACCCGCTCGCCCCGTACGTCCGGGCGCTGTTGCGGGAGGAGTGAGCGTGGACGAGATGCGTGAGCTCCGGGCGCGCATGGAACGGCTGTCGGCGGCGGCCGCGTGGATGGACGAACTCGCGGCCGAGTGGAGCACGCGCGAGTACGCCGGGAGCGCCGACGGGGGCCGGATCACCGCGACCGTCGACGCCGTCGGCACGCTGCGCGCCCTCGACATCCACCCGCTCAGCATGCGCGGGCTCGACAGCCGCTCGCTGGCCGAGGCCGTCCTGAAGGCCGTACGCCGGGCCGAGGCGGCCGCGGAGGCCGCGAAGGAGGAGGTGCTGCGCGGCGGGCTCGACGCCGCGGGCCTGCCCCACGTGGCCGGTCTCCTCGACGAGGCCCGCCGCGACTTCGACGAGCGGGCGTCGCCGGAAAGCGTCCATCGGCCCTGACCGACGACAGTCCCCCTGATGCTCACTTCCTTGAATAGTCATATTGTTGACTACGGAGAAGCGAAGGGAGCGGATCGATGGCCCTACGGCACGCCGTCCTCGCGGCGCTGCTCGACGGTGAGCTCAGCGGCTACCAGCTGGCCAAGGCGTTCGACGTCGGTGTGGCGAACTTCTGGCACGCCCTGCCCCAGCAGCTGTACGCCGAGCTGGCCAAGCTGGAGCGGGAAGGGCTGGTCGCGGGGCGGCGGGTGGTCCAGGAGACCCGGCCCGCCAAGCGCCTCTTCCACGTCACGGACGCCGGGCTCGCCGAGCTGGAGCGGTTCGCGGCGGCCGCGTCGAAGCCGTCGTTCATCCGCGACGACCTGCTCGTCAAGGTGCAGGCGGCCGACCACGTCGACGCCGGGCCGCTGATCCGGCAGGTCGAGGAGAGGGCCGCCGCGGCCGAGGCCAAGATCGATCTGTTCCGGCGGATCCTGCGCAAGATGCGCGGCGACCTGGGCGAGGAGGAGTTCCTCCGCGTGGGCCGGCGCGTGGGGCCGTACCTGACCTGCCTGCGCGGTCTGGCCTTCGAGGAGGGCAACCGCGACTGGTGCCTGCGGACCGCGGCGATCCTGCGGGAGAGGAGGGCGGCCGTGCCGGGCGAGGGAACTTCAGCAGTGCCGGGCGGAGGGACGGCGGCCGTGCCAGGAGAGGGGACCGCGCCGGCCCCCCGAGACCCGGAGGTGGCCCGTGCCGGACGGTGAGCCCCTGCGTTACGTCGCCCTCGGCGACAGCCAGACCGAAGGGCTCGGCGACGGCGACCCCGCCTGCCCGCGCGGCTGGGCCGACCGGCTCGCCGAGCGGCTCACGACGGTGGACCCGGAGGTCACGTACGCCAACCTCGCGGTGCGCGGGCGGCTCGCCGGAGAGGTGCGGGCGGAGCAGCTCGCGCCGGCCCTGGCCTTGCGCCCCCATCTGGTCACCGTCGTCGCGGGCGTCAACGACCTGATCAGGCCCCGCTTCGAGGCCGCCGAGGTGGCCGGGCACCTGGAGGTGATGTTCGCCGCTCTCACGGCCGCCGGGGCCCGCGTCGCGACCCTCACGTTCCCGGACGTGGGGAAGATCGCGCCGATCGCCCGGCCGCTCCGGTCACGGGTGTTCGACCTCAACGACCGGATCCGGGCGGCGGCGGCCCGTCACGGGGTGGTGGTGGCGGAGACGGCGCCGCACGCCGTCTGCACCGATCCCCGGCTGTGGAGCGCCGACCGGCTCCACGCGAGTCCGCTCGGCCACGAGCGCATCGCCGCGGCCGTGGCCCACGCCCTCGGGGTGCCCGGCAGCGACGACGGCTGGACGCTGCCCCTGCATCCCCCGGTGGATCCGGCCGGGTGGCGGGCCGTGGGCGCCGAGCTGCGCTGGGCGGGCACGTTCCTCGGCCCGTGGCTGGTGCGGCGCCTCCTCGGCAGGTCGTCCGGCGACGGCCGCACCGCCAAGCGCCCCGCGCTGCTGCCCGTAGGGCCCGCGACGTGACCGCGGGACGCCCGTGCCGCGCCCCGAGGGTCAGCCCGAAAGGCCCCGCACCCAGGCGTACAGGTCGAGCACGCCCAGCGTGAGCGGGATCAGCGCGACGACCAGCAGTGCGTCGAGGATGTCGGCCGCCCGTCCCCAGAACGGCGACGGCCTGCCCGTGGGCAGCCAGAGACCGAGGCCGAGCACGAGCAGGGCCGTCCACAGCACCCCGATCGTCACGGCCACCTCGGCGACCGCGTCGGCGCCCGTGCCCAGCGCGAACGCCAGCGCGACGGCCCCGGCCACGGCCGCGAGGACCATCCACAGCCGCTGGGCGACCCCCGCGAAGACGCGCGCCCGCATCGCGAGCGCCAGCGCCAGCGTCGCCGCCGTCGCGCGGGCGACCCAGCCGCCCTGCTGGACGAGCAGCAGCTCGGCCGCGCCGCCGGCGAGCGCGATCGCGATCACCATGCCGGTGGCGTACCGGTGGGCCTGCGCGGTCCGCTGGAGCACCAGCGGGCCGTCGATCCGCTGGTTGTCGCTGCGCAGTTCCTCGGCGCTGGTGGGCAGCGGCGGCAGCGGCACCCGGGCCATCCGGAACGACAGCGTGGGGATCAGCGGGCTCAGCGCCAGCAGGACCGTCGCGACCACGGCCGCCGCCCCTGCGCCCGGTCCCCCGAACACCATCACGCACGCGGCGCCCGCGGCCCCGGCGACGGACGCGACCGCGACGCCGAGGAAACCCGCCACGCCGTCGGCGATCAGCACGCCGCCCACGGTCGCCACCAGCGCGGTGTACGCCAGCGCGGCCAGCAGGTTCGGCGCGCCGAGCACCAGTACGGCCCCTGAGGCGCCGGGTGTGAACAGCCCGGCGAGGAAGCCGTGCGGCAGGGCCGCGTAGCCGATGAGGGCGCCGGCGGTGGGCTGGCCGACGGCCCTGGACACCACGGTCCCGGCGGCGAGCAGCAGCACCGCGACGGCGCCGGCCACTCCGGCGGTCAGCCTCGGCGGGGCCGCCGCCAGCGCGAGGACGACGGCGCCGAGCGCGAGCAGCCCTGCCGCCACGCCCATGCCGAGCAGCCGCGTGTGCCGCGGCTCCCACCTGCCGCCGCCCTCCTTGGTGCCGGTGGCGACGACGTCGGCCACGTCGTCGTACACGGCCGGGGGCAGCACGGCGTCGCGCGGGCGCAGGTACAGGATCTCCCCGTCCAGGACGCCCAGCGCGCCCAGGCTCTGGCCGAGGTCGAGCGGCGGGCCGCCGAGACGCTGCAGCACCCAGCCGGGGGCCGCGGCCGCGTCGCCGCCCACCTCGCCGACCGCCCGCAGCAGCCCGGGGAGGACGTGGGGCAGCGGGATGTCGGCCGGCAGCGCGAGGTCCGCCTTCCTGCGTGGAGCGACCACGGTGACGTGGCACAGGGGCGGCAGCGGCGCGGCCGCCTGCGGCAGTGCGCCCTGCTGGACATGACCCTGCTGGATCTGGCCGTGCTGAACCTGAATGGGGGCCGGCGATGACACGGCGGGAATCCTCTCCCGAAGATCTCTCTGACAGCCCGAAAATATCGGCAAACCTGGTAGAAAAGTCAGTCAGATGAGCATTGTCGTCGTCTCGCGCCCCGAGCGCCGCCCGGGCCCCAAACCGCCCCGCGGTGAGATTCTCCTGGAATCCCCACCGGAGATTCCCGAGGTCCAGCCGCAGGGCCTGATGTCCGTGCTCACGTACGTGCCGATGCTGGCCGGCGGCGCCGCGATGGCGCTGATGTTCACGGCGGGCGGCACCGGCAACCCGCTGATGTACGTGGCCAGCGGCCTGTTCGCCGTCTCGATGGTCGGCATGAGCATGGGCCAGCTCGGGCGCAACGCCGGAGAGCGCAGGAACCGCCTCAACGGGCTGCGCCGCGACTACTTCCGCTACCTGTCGCAGATCCGCAGGAAGGTCCGCAGGGCGGCCGTGCAGCAGCGGGAGGCGCTGGAGTGGAGCGGGCCGCCGCCCGAGTCGCTGTGGTGGATCGCGATGGGGCCGCGCCTGTGGGAGCGCAGGCCGCGCGACGACGACTTCGCGACCGTACGGCTCGGCACCGGCGTGCAGAAGCTGGCCATCCAGCTCGTCCCGCCGGACACCAAGCCGGTGGAGGACCTCGACGCGCTGTCGGCGGGCGCGCTGCGCCGGTTCGTCCGGGCGCACGCCACGGTGTCGGGGCTGCCCGTGGCGGTCGCCCTGCACTCGTTCGCCCGCATCCACCTCACCGGCGACTCCGCGGCGATGCACGACCTGGTGCGGGCGATGATCGCGCAGCTCGTCGTCTTCCACTCTCCCGACGACATGCGGATCATGATCTGCGCGAGCAAGGAGTGGATGCCCCACTGGGAGTGGGCCAAGTGGCTGCCGCACGCCCTGCACCCCGACCAGACCGACGCGGCGGGCCAGGTCAGGCTCATGGCGGAGAACCTCGCCCACCTCGACACGCTGGTCGGGGAGGAGCTCAGGGAACGGGCCCGGTTCCGTCCCGGCGCCTCCGCCGACGCCCTGCCGTACCACGTGGTGATCGTGGACGGCGGGCACGTGCCGCACGACAGCCAGCTCGGCTCGGACGCCATCCAGGGCGTGACGGTGATCGACCTGTCCGGTTCGACCGGGCCGGTGCCCGAGGCGATCACGCTCCGGCTGGACGTGCAGCCCGACGGCTTCCACATGGTCAAGATCGACCACGCGGGGCGGCGGTCGGGCAACCGGCTCGGCGACCCCGACCGCCTCGGCTATCCCCAGGCGGAGGGGCTGGCCCGGCAGCTCGCGCCGCTGCGCGCCTCCGCCGGGGCCCAGGGCGAGGCGCAGGACGTGCTCGGCGTCAACACCTCGCTCACCGACCTGCTCGGCGTGGGCGACCCCGTCCACCTCGACCCCGCGGTCATCTGGCAGCCCCGCGCCGGGCGCAACCGGCTGCGGGTGCCGATCGGCCTGGGCGCGGACGGACGGGTCGTCGAGCTCGACATCAAGGAGTCCGCGCAGGGCGGCATGGGGCCGCACGGCCTGGTCATCGGCGCGACCGGCTCCGGCAAGAGCGAGCTGCTGCGCACCCTGGTGCTCGGCCTGGCCATCACGCACTCCTCCGAGATCCTCAACTTCGTGCTGGTGGACTTCAAGGGCGGCGCCACGTTCCTCGGCCTCGACTCCCTGTCCCACGTGTCGGCGGTCATCACGAACCTGGAGGACGAGCTGCCGCTCGTCGACCGCATGCACGACGCGCTGCACGGCGAGATGGTGCGCCGCCAGGAGCTGCTGCGCGCCGCCGGCAACTACGCCTCGCTGCGCGACTACGAGCGGGCCAGGGAGCAGGGCGCGGACCTCAAGCCGATGCCGACCCTGTTCGTCGTGATCGACGAGTTCAGCGAGTTGCTCACCGCCAAGCCGGAGTTCATCGACCTGTTCGTGATGATCGGACGGCTCGGCCGCTCCCTCGGCGTGCACCTCCTGCTGGCCTCCCAGCGCCTGGAGGAGGGCCGGCTGCGCGGCCTCGACACCCACCTGTCGTACCGGATCGGCCTGCGCACGTTCTCGGCGATGGAGAGCCGGGTCGTCCTCGGCGTCGCCGACGCCTACGAGCTGCCGCCCGCGCCGGGCAACGGCTACCTGAAGTACGACACCACGGGGATGACCCGGTTCAAGGCCGCCTACGTGTCCGGCCCCCACCACGCCGACCCCGGGCGGGCGGCCCCCGGCGAGGCCGGGCGGCCGATGCGCGACGTGGTGGAGTACGGCCCGGCCTTCGCTCCCGTGGTGGAGGTGACCGAGCCGTCCAAGGAGCTGGCGCCCACGGAGGAGCCCGGCGGCCCGCGGCACAGCCTGCTCGACGTCGTGGTCGGCCGGCTCACCGGCCACGGTCCGCCCGCGCACCGGATCTGGCTGCCCCCGCTGGCCGAGCCGCCGACGCTGGCCCACCTGCTGCCGCCGCTGTCCGTCACCCCCGAGTACGGCCTGACCACCGCGGGCTGGGGCGGCCGGGGGATGCTCCACGCGGTCGTCGGCATCGTCGACCGGCCGTTCGAGCAGCGCCGCGACCCCTACTGGCTCGACCTGTCGGGAGGCGCGGGCCACGTCGGCGTCGCGGGCGGCACGCAGAGCGGCAAGAGCACGGTGCTGCGGACCCTGGTCACGAGCATGGCCCTGATGCACACGCCGCGCGAGGTGCAGTTCTACTGCCTCGACTTCGGCGGCGGCTCCCTTGCCTCGCTGGAGGCGCTGCCGCACGTGGGCGGCGTCGCGAGCCGTCTCGACGCCGACCGCGTCCGCCGCACGGTCGCCGAGATCTCCACGATTCTGGAGCGGCGTGAGGCGGACTTCGCCGAGCACGGCATCGAGTCGGTCGCGGCCTACCGGCGGATGCGCGCCGAGTCCGGCCGCGACGGCGACGGCTGGGGCGACGTGTTCCTGGTCGTGGACGGCTGGCTCACGCTGAGGCAGGAGTTCGAGTCGCTCGAACCGGTCATCACCGACATCGCCGCCCGTGGCCTCGGGTACGGCATCCACGTGGTCGCGGCCACCAACAAGTGGTCGGAGTTCCGGGCGAGCATCCGCGACCTGTTCGGCACCAGGGTCGAGCTCAAGCTCGGCGACGCCTACGAGTCCGAGGTCAACAGGAAGGCGTCGCTGGCGGTCCCCGAGGGCGTGCCGGGACGCGGCCTCACCAAGGAGGGGCTGCACTTCCTGTCCGCGCTGCCGCGGATCGACGGCGTGCAGAGCTCCGAGGACCTCGCCGCGGGCGTCCGCGGGCTGGTGCACGCCGTCAGGGACGCCTGGCAGGGCCCGCCCGCGCCGGCGATCCGGCTGCTGCCTCCGGTGCTGCCCGCGGCCTCGCTGCCGAGCCCCGAGGAGACGGGACCGAAGATCCCGATCGGCATCGACGAGGCGACGCTCTCGCCCGTGCTGCTCGACTTCGACGCCGACCCGCACTTCGTCGTCCTGGGCGACACCGAGAGCGGCAAGTCGAACCTGCTGCGGCTCGTCGCGGAGGGACTGGTGGCCAGGCGGCAGCCGCACGAGGCGATGATGATCGTCGTCGACTATCGCAGGTCGCTGCTCGACTCGGCCGCGACCGCCCACCGCATCGGCTACGCGGCGTCGAGCACCGCCGCCCAGGAGCTGGTCAACGACGTGCGCGGGGCCCTGCTCAAGCGGCTGCCGCCGGCCGACCTCACCCCCGAGCAGCTGCGGACGAGGAGCTGGTGGCAGGGTTCGGACGTCTACATCGTCGTGGACGACTACGACCTGGTCGCCACCTCGTCCAATCCGCTGCTGCCCCTGGTGGACCTGTTGCCGCAGGCGCGGGACATCGGGCTCCACCTGGTGTTGTCGCGTCAGATGGGCGGCGCCGGCCGGGCCATGTACGACCCGGTCATCCAGAAGCTGAAGGACATGGCCAGCCCCGCCGTCATCCTGTCGGGCAACAAGGACGAGGGCTACCTGTTCGGCAACGTCCGGGCGCATCCCCTGCCGCCCGGCCGGGGCTACCACGTCGACAGGAGGTTCGGCGCGCGGCTCGCCCAGACCGCGTTCCTGCCTCCGGCGGACAGCGAGTGACGGGCTGGAAAGGAGCGGTACGTGGCCGGTTTCGACATCCACTTCCAGGCGCTCGAGAGCTGCCGTACGGCGGTGAGCAAGGCCTGGGGCCAGTACGAGAGCCTGCACGGCGGTCTTCCCGAGACGCCCGGCACCCGGGCGGCCGCCTTCGGGCACGTGGACGGCGCCGCGGCGCTGGCGGAGGCGGTCGACACCGCCTACGCCGCGCTGACCGCGGAGGCGTCCGACGCGAGGACCAAGCTGAAGGGCGTGGAGCGGGCACTGGAGGCGGTCCAGGACAACGTCCGGACCGCCCACAAGGCCACATCCGGGTCGATGCGGGCATGAGCGAGCGAATCAGTAAGCACAGCGCGCCTCGCTCAGGCGACCCCGAGCCGCCAGGCGAGGGGGAGACATGAGTGGGGTCGGGGATCTGCCGGGCGGCGCCGAGCTGGCCGCCATGGCGGAGAAGGTGAGCGGCGATCCCGGCGGGATCCGCGACATCGCCAAGAAGTGGCGCGGCGCGGCCGTCGACGCGCAGGACTACGCGGGCGGCGTGGGCCGGGCCGTACGCACGGTGGACGCCGCCTGGCAGGGCCTGTCCGCCGACGCCTTCGTGGGCTACATGAACAGGTACGGCAAGGCGGCGGACGGCCTCCACGACGCTCTGGTCACGTGCGCGGGCGCGCTGGAGAAGGTCGCCACCGCGCTGGAGAGCGCCAAGTCGAAGATCGACGGCATCTGCGCCGGCGTGGTCGCGGACGCGGCGGCCTACCGCACCCGCAACAAGGACGTCACGGACGAGGAGCTGGACAAGGGACTGCGGGCCATCGTCTCCCGAGGCGTCGAGGACGCCCGGCCGCATCTGGAGCAGGTGACCACGGCCGTCGGCGACGCCGCGAAGACGCTGGGCACCCGGCTGGGCGCCGACTACCGCGACGGCGCGCTCACCTTCGCCAAGATCCCGGATCCAGGCAAACAGGACTTCGTACCTCGCCAGGGGCACAAGGTCGACTGGCGCCGCGACCCGGGCTACACGGGCCATACAGGGGCCCCCGGCGACAAGGCGCACCCGACGTACGCGTCGTACGGCCAGACGAGCCTGAGCGGCGGCGCGGGCGGCACGGGTGGCGGCTACGGCCCCAGCGGCCCGCCTCCGCCCGGCGGCGGGCCCGCGCCCACGGGCCAGGTCAAGGAGTGGATCGACCAGGCCGTCGCGATTCTCAGGGCCCAGGGCTACCCGGCCGAGAAGATGAACCGGGACGACATCTGGATGATCATCAGGCACGAGTCGGGCGGGAACCCGCACGCGATCAACAACTGGGACTCGAACGCCGCCGCGGGAACCCCGTCGAAGGGGCTGATGCAGACCATCGACCCGACGTTCAACCGCTGGTCGCTGCCGGGACACAAGGACATCTGGAACCCCGTGGACAACATCGTCGCGGGCGTCCGGTACGCCATCGAGCGCTACGGCTCGGTCTCGGCCGTGCCCGGCGTGGTGGGCATGAAGACCGGCACCGGCTACCGGGGATACTGAGCCACCCGCGCGGGCTCGCGCCGGGCGGCGGCCGGCGCGCGGCCGGGCAGGGCACTCGGAAAGCCGAGCACGGCACGCAGAACGGCGGGCGATGGGCCCCCGAGGCCCAGTCGTGGCCGGCCGTGGCAGATCGGGGGCCGCCCGAGGGCTTATCCAGGGCGGTCCTAGCAGGTCACGCCCCGGTCCTGGCAAACGAAAGGCCGGGCACGGCAGCGAGAGCTCGGGCGCGGCACGCGGAAGGCCGGGCGGTTGCCCGCCCGGCCTTCCTGATCAGCGGCTGTCCGGACCCGGACCTTCCGGTCCGCCTCCCGGCTTCGTCAGCCGCAGTTGCCCCAGTCGGCGCTCGCGCCGGCCCCGCCGACGCGGCCGAGGTACCGGACGCACTTGCCCTTGGCCTGCAGCTTCACCGGGCCGGCGTAGTACTCGTAGCTACCGCTGTCGGTCTTGGTCACGCCGCCCTGGACCTCCAGGGTCGCGGAGACGGGCGTCGCCTTGCCGACGTCGGCCGTCTTGATCGTGACGACGCAGTTCTCTCCCGTGCTCGCGTTGTAGAGCTGGTAGATGGCGCCACCCGTCAGCGTGCTGCTGCGCTGCACGGAGAAGCCCGCCCCGCAGACCTGCTCGGGGGTGTAGGGGTTCCTGACCGGAGCGGCGGTGCGGGTCGGCTTAGGCGCCTCGGTCGTCGGCTTCACCGTAAGCGTCGGTCTCGCCGTGACCGTCGGCTTCGCCGTGACCGTCGGCTTCGGCGGGGTCGTCGTCCTCGTGACCGTCGGCCGCACAGTCGGCTGCACGGTCGGCCGCACGGTCGGCCGGGAGGTCGCGGTCGGACGCGGCGCCGTGGCGGTCGGGCGCGGTGTCGCCGGTTGCGTCGCCGTCCGCGTCGGCGCGGCCGTCGTGCTCGGCGAAGGCGCGACCGGGCTCGGAGACGGCTCGGCGGTGGTCGGCGACGGCGTCGCGTTCCGGCTGTGCCGGCCGGGCCATCTCGGCTCGTCCGGGCTCGGCACCGGCTCCTGCGTCTCGGTGGCCGCCGGGCTCGGCGACTGCGTGGGCGGGGGCTCCGGAGTCGGCTCGGTCGCCACCGGGCTGGGCGTCGCGATGACCGTGGCGGTGGTCGTGACCCGGACCGTCGGCTGCGTCTGGCCGGTCGGCTGCGGCGGTGGCGGGACCACCGGCTGGGTCGGCACCGGCACGATCGGGCCCGGGGTCGGGACCGAGGTGAGCTCCGGCGTCACCGGGCCGTCGGTCGGCCACTCGCTCGGCAACACCAGCGGCTGCACCGGGGAGTCCGGGTCGTCGGACGACAGCGCCCATGGCACCGTCACCTGCGGCGCCGCCGTCGGGTTCTGCCCGCCGCCTCCGGCCCCGCCGCCTCCGGCCCCGCCGCCCGTGGCCCCGCCACCGGCGTCCGTGAGGTCCGCGGCCACCTTGCCGCCGGAGCCGTTCTGCCCCGCGGCGCGCTCCGCGGCCGCCGGCGACAGCTGGACCTCGGCGTACCGGCCCGCGCCCCACAGGCCGACTCCGGAGAGCAGGACCACGGCGCCGACCGCCGCCGCGAGGCCGACGGGGAAGGGCCTGCGCCTGGCAGGCTCGACCTGGCCCTGGGCGGTCGGCGGCCCCCACGTCTGCTGCGGGGGCTGCTCCTGCGGCATGGCGGGCGGCTGCCAGGAGGCGGCCGGCGCCTGCTGGGGCTGCTGTGGCACGGGCGGGCCCCACGTCTGCTGCGGAGCCGGCGGAACGGGGACTCCCCCGACCGGCGGCTGCGCGAGCTGTGGAGGCTGCGGCGCCTGTGGAGGCAGCACCACTCCCGAGGCCGGGCCCGCCGCCGGTTGCGCCCCGGCGTCGCCGCCGAGCAGCCGCAGCATCGCGGCGTAGGCGGTGGGGCGCTGCCCCGGTTCCTTGGCCAGCGCGGGCAGCACGACCTGGCGCAGCCGCTCCTCCAGGCCGCCGAGGTCGGGCGGCGCGTTCAGCACCGCCTGCGGATCCTGCGGGAACGGCGGCCGCCCGGTCGCGGCGAAGACCACCGTGGCGGCCCAGGCGAACATGTCCGCGTACGCGTCGAACCGCCCGCCCCTGATCTGCTCGGGCGCGCGGTAGGCCGGCTCACCCACCGGCGGCCCGACGGCGACGTCGGTGAGCTTGACCCCGTCGTCGGAGACGATGACGTTGTGCGGGGTGAGCGCGCCGTGTGCGAGGTCGGCGAGGTGCACCGCGGTCAGCGCGGTGAGCAGGCCCACCGCGACCCGTTCGAGCGCCTCGCCGGAGAGCGGGCCCCCGGCCGCGACGGCGGCGGCCAGACTGCGCCCCTCGACGTGTTCCCTGGCGACGTAGGGCCGATCGCCGAGCAGGCCCGCCGCGATCGTGCGGGCCACATATGAGCTGGACACACGTGTGGCCACAGTGAGCCGGTCGAGGACGGCCTGCCCCGAACCCGGCTCGGCGGCCAACAGCTTGATCACCCGCACAGGGGCGTCGTCGCCGGACTCCTTGCCGACATAGACGTCGCCGCGGGGCCCCTCGTCCAGCCGTCCCAGGATGGCGTACTCGCCTATCTGCTCGGGATCACCCGGCCGTAAAGGGTGCATCTCAGTCCTTTCTGAAAAAGCGACCTGATCAGGATCATTCAACCAAGAGCACCCGACGCAAAGCAGCAGTTTTCGCCAGCCCAAAACATTGAAGCGTCAATTACCCAATGCCGGCGTGTCAACTCTCGCGGCCGGGACGCCACCCCCTGCGCCGGCCCATCGGCACGAACACCCGCACGGCCACGATCAGGCCCGCGGCGCACAGCGCCGCCACCGCGATGGTGAGCGCCAGGTCGATCGCCCCCTGGTCGACCGGAGCCGCCTTGCTCACGGCGCCCGGCGGCAGCGGAGCCGGCGCCGGCGGCGCGATGACCGGGGCGTCGACGGCCTCGAGCGGCAGGATCGCGGTGACGGCGAGCAGCGGGTTCACCATCCCGGCGCCCGTGCCCGCCCCCACGCCGCCGTCCGCCGTGGCGGTGATGCGCCACCGCACCCGCTCCTGGTTCAGCTTCGGATGGCGGGCACGCACCAGCGCCGCCACCCCCGCGACGTACGGCGCGGCGAAGCTGGTGCCTTCGAGCCCGCCCATGTACGAGCGTCCGGGCCAGGTGGAGGTGATGTCCTGCCCCGGCCCCAGCACCGCCACGGGGGTGGCCGTGTTGGAGAAGTCGGCGCGCCTGCCGTCCGGGGTGGCCGACCCGACGGCGAGCACCCCCGGATACGCCGCGGGGTAGGCGGGCTCCGGCGTGCCGTCCTCCGCGGTCATGTTGCCGGCCGCCGCCACGATCACCACGTCCTTGCCGAGCGCGTACGCCACCGCCTGCCGCAGTTTGGGGTTGTCCTGGGTCTGGATCGAGATGTTGATCACGTCGGCGCCGTAGTCGGCGGCGTCCACGATCGCCTTGGACAGCGTGTCCGGGTCGCCGTTCTCCTCGTTCGTCTGCTTGAGGGAGATCAGCCGTACGCCGGGCGCGACGCCGTGGAAGGGGACGCCCTTCAGATACTGGGCGGCGATGATTCCGGCGCCCGCCGTGCCGTGCCCGACGCAGTCGCGGTGCCCCGTCCCGGTGTAGTCCACCGACTTGGCCACGTGGATCTGCGGATGCGTCAGGTCCACTCCGCTGTCGATGATCGCGACGGTGACCCCCTCACCCGTGGTGAGCGGCCACACGCGCTTCGGGTCGAGCCTGCGCTGCCCCCACGGCTCGGCCACCTGCATGCTGCCCTTGCGCGGCGCGCACCGCACGGGCGCGGCGTGCGCCTGTGCGGGAGGCGCGGGCGGTGCCACGAGAAGCAGCGCCAGCACGGTCGCCAGAAGGCCGGGTCCCCGCATGAGTGATCAGCCTAACCTGTCGGACTTGACCGACGATGCCGGTTCGAAACAGGCATACCGGCGATGAGAACCGGAGGCGGCGAAAACAGTTCCGACAACAGTCCCACTCAGCAAGGGGGCGGACGCCGTCGGGCCGTGGCAGATGCTTAAAATCCAGCAAGGCTCGTAACCAGGGGCCCGAGGGAAGGATGGACACGGTGCACAAGGTCCTGATCGCCAATCGTGGTGAGATCGCCGTACGGATCGCCCGGGCGTGCAGGGACGCCGGTCTGACCAGCGTCGCGGTCTACGCCGACCAGGACCTGGACGCCCTGCACGTGCGGGTCGCCGACGAGGCCCACGCGCTCGGCGGGCAGAGCCCGGCCGAGACCTACCTGTCCATCGACAAGATCCTCGCGGTGGCCAAGCAGACCGGTGCCGACGCGGTCCACCCCGGCTACGGTTTCCTCGCCGAGAACGCCGGCTTCGCCCAGGCCGTCATCGACGCCGGGCTGATCTGGATCGGCCCGCCGCCCGCGGCCATCACCGCCCTGGGAGACAAGGTCCAGGCCCGCCACATCGCCCAGCGCGTCGGCGCTCCCCTGGTCGCCGGCACCCCCGACCCGGTCTCCGGGGTGGAGGAGGTCGTCGCCTTCGCGCAGCAGCACGGCCTGCCGATCGCGATCAAGGCGGCGTTCGGCGGCGGCGGCCGCGGGCTGAAGGTGGCCCGCACCCTGGAGGAGATCCCCGACCTGTACGAATCCGCGGTGCGCGAGGCCGTCACCGCCTTCGGCCGCGGCGAGTGCTTCGTCGAGCGTTACCTGGACCGGCCCCGGCACGTGGAGACCCAGTGCCTGGCCGACGCCCACGGCAACGTGGTCGTCGTGTCCACCCGCGACTGCTCGCTGCAGCGCCGCCACCAGAAACTGGTGGAGGAGGCCCCGGCGCCGTTCCTGAGCGATGAGCAGCTCGGACTCCTCTACTCCTCCTCCAAGGCGATCCTGCGCGAGGCGGGCTACGTCGGCGCCGGCACGTGCGAGTTCCTGGTCGGCCAGGACGGCACCATCTCCTTCCTGGAGGTCAACACCCGGCTGCAGGTCGAGCACCCGGTCAGCGAGGAGGTCGCCGGCATCGACCTGGTCCGCGAGATGTTCCGCATCGCCGACGGCGAACCGCTGGGCTACGACGACCCGGTGCTGCGGGGACACTCGATCGAGTTCCGGATCAACGCCGAGGACGCGGGCCGGGGCTTCCTGCCCGCGCCGGGGACGATCACCTCGATGCGGGTGCCGTCCGGGCCCGGGGTGCGGCTGGACGGCGGATACGAGACCGGAATGAGCGTGCCGCAGGCGTTCGACTCGCTGGTGGCCAAGCTGATCGTCACCGGCGCGACCCGCAAGCAGGCGCTGGAGCGTGCGCGCCGGGCGCTGGCCGAGTACGAGATCGGCGGCATGCCGACCGTGCTGCCCTTCCACCGGGCCGTGGTGGACGACCCCGCCTTCACCGGCGAGCCGTTCACCGTGCACACCCGGTGGATCGAGACCGAGTTCGCCAACACGATCGCGCCGTACGAGGGCGAGGTGGGCGCCGCGGAGCCCGCCGAGCGGGAACGCATCACGGTCGAGGTCGGCGGCAAGCGCCTGGAGGTCGTCCTGCCCGCCGGGCTGGGGTCGTCGAATCCGGGCTCGACGGGGGGCTCCGGCGCGTCCAGGAAGGCCGCGCCGCGACGGTCCGGCGCGAGCGGCGCCAAGAAGGCCGCGGCGAGCGGTGACTCCCTGGTGAGCCCGATGCAGGGCACGATCGTCAAGGTCGTCGTCGCCGACGGCGACACCGTCGAGTCCGGCGACACCATCGTCGTCCTGGAGGCGATGAAGATGGAGCAGCCGCTCACCGCCCACAAGGGCGGCACGGTCACCGGCCTGGCCGCCGCCGTCGGCCAGACGGTCACCGCCGGGGCCGTCCTGTGCGAGATCAAGGACGCCTGAGCAGGGCGTACGCCCGGCGGCGGATCGGGACGGACACTTCGGCGACCGGAGCGAGGGCCACATGCCGGACGGAAGGACGCATGCCTCGTCGCCGATGCGGAACGATAGGTGTTTGTGGAGGAACCATCACGCCCTGCCGTTCGTCCAGTAGGGCGAAGGAGGCTTGAAGCCGTGACCATGAAGACACCGCTCGGCCGGGTGGGGGCCGCCCTGGCGGCGCTGCTCGCCGGGCTCATCACACTGCTCGCACTCGCCCCGGCCGCGATGGCGGCGGCTCCCCCGGACCCGGCCACGGTCCTGTCGTCCTGGAAGAGCGGCAACCCGCTGTACGCCATGAGCGGCACCCCGTTGTCGTCCAGCCAGCAGGACGAGATCCGCCAAGCGCTGAAGGACTCGAAGTCCAAGATCTACGTGGTCGCGATGCCCGACGGCACCGTGAGCACGAGCCAGGTGAGCACCTACATCCCGCAGCTCCTGACCGAACTCGACAAGGCCGGCAAGTCGAGCGCGACCGTGGCGCTCCTCGACGGTACGAGCCTGTTCGCGGGGTCGACCGAACTGCCGAGGAACGCCCCGGGCGTGCTGGCCCGGCTGTCCACGAACTCCAACAGCGACGTGGTCACCGGCATGAAGGACTTCGTCAACCGGGTGAACCTGGTGCGCGAGGGCGACATCAAGGGCGCCCGCGCCAGGGGCACCACGGTCGGCGGCGGCGGCGGTTCGGGTGTGCTCGTCGGGATCCTGGGCATCGCCGTGGTGGGAGGTGCCGGTTTGTGGATCGTCGGACGTCGTAACAAGCGCAAGCGCGAAGAGCGTGAGGCCGCCGAGCTCGCCGCCGTCAAGCAGACGGTCGAGGAGGACGTCACGAAGTTCGGTGAGGAGATCACCGCGCTCGACATGGACGTCAAGATGCTGCCGCAGTCCGAGACGACGACGGACTGGCAGCGGGCGCTCGACTCCTACGAACGGGCCAAGAACGAGCTGGCCGCGGTCCGGCGGGCGGACGAGCTGCGCACGGTGACCTCCACCCTGGAGGACGGCCGCTACGCGCTGGCCTGTGTGAAGGCGCGGGTGAACAACCAGCCGCTGCCCGAGCGGCTGCCCCCGTGCTTCTTCAACCCCCAGCACGGCCCGTCGGTGCGCAACGTGCGCTGGGCGCCGCCCGGCGGCGCGGTGCGCGACGTCCCCGCCTGCGCGGCCGACGCCGAGGCGGTCGAGCGCGGCTTCGACCCGCAGATGCGCGAGGTCATGGTCAACGGCCAGCGCCGGCCCTACTGGGACGCCGGTCCCGCCTACCAGCCCTACGCCTACGGCTACTACGGCGGCTTCGGCGGCGACCTGCTCACCGGAATGATGGTCGGCACGATGCTCGGCGGCGCCTTCGGCGGCTGGGGCCACGGCGGCTACGGCGCCGGGTACGACTCCGGCTACGCCGCGGGTGTGGACGCCGGCGGCGGTGACTGGGGCGGCGACTTCGGCGGCGGCGGAGGAGACTTCGGCGGAGGCGGCGACTGGGGTGGCGGCGACTTCGGCGGAGGGGACTTCGGCGGAGGCGACTGGTAACGCCCGAGCGCTTCCGCGCGCGGAGGCGACTGGTAACGCCCGAGCGCTGCGGCGCGGCATCGACGAGGGGCGGGCCCGACGGCCCGCCCCTCCGTCATGTCCGGCGACCGGCCGGGGGTTCCCGGACCGCTACGCGAGAACCCGCCGCGGGGTTGGAGGTCGCCGGATCCCGTGCAAATGCCCGCTAGGGGTGCCCGGATCGCCACGGAGCAACCGCCGGGCGTCTCCGGATCGCCACGCACCACCCGGCCGGGTCCCCGGATCGCCGTGCACGAGCCTGCCGGGGGTTCCCGGATCGCCGCGTGAGAAGCAGCCGCCGGTTCCCGGATCACCACACGGAACACAGCCGAGGCTTCCCGGATCGCCACACCACCCGCCGGTTCCCGGATCGCCGCGTGAGAACCAGCCGCGGCTTCCCGGATCGCCACCCGGGCCGCTCCGTCTGTTCGCCCGGCGAGGACGCCGTCGGCCGATCGCCGGGGGCCGGTCAGCGGATTGCAAGTGGCGGTCAAAGATCGCGTGGGACACTCGGGGCGTTCCCCTCAGGAGGCCCCCCGTGCGTCGTCTCGTCCCTGCCCTCGTCGCCGCTCTGTCGCTCGCGTTCCTCTTCTCGCTCCCCGCGACCGCCGCTCACGCGGCGTCGGCTCCCTGCAAACCGGGCAGCGGCGCCAAACTGCGTGGCAAGGACCTCACCGGCGCCACGCTGCCGTACAGCATGCGGTGTGCCGACCTCACGGGAGCGAAGCTGGACGCCGTGGATCTCACGGGCAAGGACCTCACCGGGGCCGTCCTGCGCAAAGCCTCACTGAAGGAGGCCGACCTCGGCCAGGCGCATCTCGACTACGCCGACCTGCGCGGCGCCGACCTCAGCGAGGCCGATCTGGGTCAGACGCGGGCCAAGCAGGCGAACCTGCGCGGGGCGAACCTCGCCGACGTGGACGCCGTACAGGCCGAGTTCCCGCACGCCGACCTGACCGGCGCGGTCCTCACCCGGGCCGTGCTCACCCAGGCCGACCTCACCGACGCCACACTCGTGGACGCCGATCTCAAGGACGCCACGCTCGGGCAGATCAAGGGCCGTACGGCCGACTTCACCCGGGCCAAGCTCGGCGAGGCCAAGCTCGGCCAGGCCCACCTGGAGCACGCCGTGCTCAGGGACGCCGACCTGTCGGAGGCGGAGTTCACCCAGGCTGAGCTGGACGGCGCGGACTTCCACGGGGCGAACGTCGACAAGGCCTCCTTCATCCAGGCCGACGACGCGGACCTCACCGGCGCCCGGGGCACGCCCACCGGCCTTCCCGACGACGCCGTCGCGCCCGGCGCGACCGCCGAGGAGGACACGGCCGCGGACGAGACGACCGCCCCCGCGCAGGACGTGCCCGGGAAGGTCGTCCGCCCGAAGGGCCCGTCGCCCGCGCTCATTCTCGTCATCGTGTCCGGACTCGGCCTGAGCCTGACGCTGATCCTGTGGGGGGTGGCGCACCGGCGCAAGGAGCGGTTCGTGGCCGAGATGGCGGTGGCCAGGCACGCCGCCGAGGAGGACGTGACCCGCTTCGGCGAGGAGATCGACGCCCTCGACTTCGAGATGAAGATCAACCAGGTCAGCGGCCCGACCTATGAGTGGCGCGCGGCGCTCGACGCGTACGAGGCGGCCAAGCAGGCGCTGCACGTCGCCCAGACGCCGTACGACCTGCAGGGGGCGGCCGTGGCGGTGGCGCGGGGGCGGCAGGCGCTGCACGCCGTCAGATCACGGCTGCCCGGCGCCGGCAACCGCTGACCGTCCCCCGGCCGCGGGCAGGCCCGCCCCGGCGGCCCCCCGCGGGCCACCGGGCGGGCCGGCGTCCGCCGGTCAGCGGCGGCCCTGCCCGAAGACGGCGTCGCGGGCGATCGACAGAGCGGTGGAGACGGCGCCCCTCAGGACGGGATTGTCGGGGATGCCGCTCACGCGTACGTGCACGGGGACGGGCGAGACCTCCGTCAGGCGCTCGGCGACCAGGGCCGCCAGCGGGTCGCCGCCCGCCAGGCTGGTGGCGCCGCCGAGGACGACGAGGCCCGGATCGAGCACGGCGACGAGCGTGAACGCCGCCGTCGCGACCCTGTCCGCCAGAGCCGGGAGGTCCAGTCCGCAGACGGCCTGTGCGCCCAGCAGGTCGCACACCTTGATGTCCAGCCGGCCGAGGAAGCCGATCTCGCCGGCGCCGCCGGAGGCGCCCCGGCGGAGCGTGCCGTCCAGCACGACGGCCGCGCCGACGCCGTCGTCGAGCCACAGCAGCGCGAAATCGTCCCGCCCGGCGGCCGCCCCGGTGGCGTGCTCGGCGACGGCGGCCAGATTGACCTCGTTCTCCACGGTGACCGGTGCGTCGACCAGAGTACGCAGGGCCGGGAGGAGCCCGGGCCGCCAGGCGGGCTCGACGTTGCCCGCCGACAGGTCTCCGGTCTGCGGGTCGACCATGCCGGGCGCGCCGATCACGACCGCGTGCATGGCACGTGCGCCGGCCGCCTCGGTGAGCGCCTCCGCGACCAGTGCGGGAAGGTTGTCGCCGAGAGGCCGCGTCGCCGAGCCCACGGTCGCGCCGGTGATGTCGGCGACCGTCACGTTGACCACGTCACGCCGCACGTCCACACCACCCACGAAGGCCCGGTCGGCGACGATGCCGTAGAGCCTGGCGTTGGGGCCGCGACGGTCGCCGCCGCTCTCCCCGGTGACCCGGATCAGTCCGTTGACCTGGAGGCGTTCGATCAGGTCCGACACGGTCGGGCGGGACAGGCCGGTGAGCGCGCGCAGTTGCGGCGCGGTCAGCGGGCCACGTTCCAGCAGCAGATCGAGGGCGAGCCGGTCGTTGATGGCCCGCGCGAGCTGGGGCGTCGCGGTCTTCATGAGAAACCCACTTTTTATCAGGAACCCTGCCTGTTAATTTAGCCGTATGCGAGACAGACATCAACGGGCCACAGCCCTCGTCTTCGCCGTACACGGAGCGGTGGCGGGCACCCTCGCCACCCGGATGCCGTGGCTTCAGGAGCACCACGGCATCACCACCGCGGCCCTCGGGCTGATCCTGCTCTGCCCGCCGATCGGCTCCTTCCTCACGATGCCGCTGACCGCCCGGCTGGCCTACCGGTTCGGGGCCAGGGTGACGACCCGGACCCTCCTTGCCCTGTGGTGCGCGTCCCTGGCCCTGCCCGTGCTGGCGCCGGGGCCCCTGTGGCTGGTGCCCGGGTTCCTCCTGTCCGGCGCCGCCGCCGGGATGTGCGACCTGGCGATGAACGCCCAGGGGGTGCTCGTCGAGCGAAGGCTCGGCCGTCCGGTCATGTCCGGCCTGCACGGCATGTGGAGCGTCGGCAACCTCTGCGGCGCGGGCGTCGGAGCGATGGCCGCGCAGGCGGGCCTGGACGCCCGTGCGCATCTCCTCCTCGTGGCGGTGTCGCTGGTGGCCGCGGGCGCCGCGGCAAGCCGTGCGCTCCTCGACGACGGGCCCGCGCCGGACGAGAAGCCGCCGTCGCGGTTCACGCTGCCGCCGAGGGCCGTCCTGCTGATCGGACTGATCGGCTTCTTCGCCACCTTCGCCGAGCGGGCCAGCGGCCAGTGGGCGGCGATCTACCTCACGAACGTCGCCGGGGCCGGAGCGGGCGTCGCCGCGGCCGGCTACGCCGTGTTCACCGCGTGCATGGTCGCGATGCGGCTCGCCGGGGACTTCGTGGTGCGCAGGCTCGGGCCGGTCGCGACCGTGCGCGCCGGGGCCGTCACCGCCGTGCTCGGCGGCGTGATCGTGGTCGCCTTCCGCACTCCCGCGCCGGTGATCGCCGGGTTCGCGTTGTTCGGCGCGGGCGTCGCCGTCGTCGTGCCCCTGGTGTTCGCGGCGGCGGGCCGGGTCGCCCGGACCCCCGCCGAGGGCGTCGCGGGGGTCGCGACGATCACCTGGATGTCGGGGCTCGTGGCGCCTCCCGTCACCGGCTGGCTGGCCGGCACGTTCGCCTTCCCGTTCGCGTTCGCCCTGGTGACGTGCATGCTCGCGGCGATGATCTGGCCGGCGCGGGCACTGCGGCCGCGTCCGGCGGCCGCCCGCGTCCCCGTCGGCGCGGCGTGCGCGGACTGACGGGGGTCAGATGCCCCCGGCGGTCAGCGGGGACATGAGGCGGCGGGCCGCCTCGGTGATCGAGCCCGACAGCGACGGGTAGACGGCGAAGGTGTGGGCGATCTGGTCCACGGTCAGCCGGTGCTGGACGGCCAGCGACACGGCCAGGATCAGCTCCGAGGCCCGCGGGGCGACCACGACGCCGCCGAGCACGATGCCGGTGTTCGGACGGCAGAACAGCTTCACGAAACCGTCGTTGAAGCCCTGCATCTTCGCCCGGGCGTTGGTGGCGAGCGGCAGCTTGACGACGTTCGCCTCGATTTCGCCCGACTCGATCTGCCGCTGCGACACGCCCACGGCGGCGATCTCGGGGTCGGTGAAGATGTTGGCCGCGACCGTGGCCAGCCGGATCGGCTGCACGGCCTCGCCGAGCGCGTGCCAGACCGCGATCCTGCCCTGCATGGCGGCGACCGAGGCGAGCATCAGGACGCCGGTGCAGTCTCCCGCGGCGTACACGCCGGGCGCGGAGGTCCGCGACACCTTGTCGACCTCGATGAAGCCGTTGCGGTCGAGCCGCACGCCGTTGTCCTCCAGCCCGAGCCCGGAGGTGTTGGGGACCATGCCGACGGTCATGAGGCAGTGGCTGCCCTCGGCGGTGCGGCCGTCCTCCAGCGTCACGACGACGCCGTGCGCGGTGCGCTTCACGGAGGCGGCGCGCGAGCGGCCCATGACGTTCATGCCACGCCGCCGGTAGACCTCCTCCAGCACCTCGGCCGCGTCGGCGTCCTCGTTGGGCATCATCCGGTCCCGCGAGGAGACCAGCGTGACCTGCGACCCGAGCGACCGGTAGGCGCCGGCGAACTCGGCGCCGGTGACGCCGGAGCCGACCACGATCAGGTGCTCGGGCAGCTCCTCCAGGTCGTACAGCTGCCGCCAGCTGAGGATGCGCTCGCCGTCGGGCTCGGCCCCGGGCAGCACGCGCGGGTGGGCGCCGGTCGCCACGATGACCACGTCGGCCCGGATCGTCCGGTCCCCCGCCCGCACCACCTGGGGATCGACCAGACGGCCCCGGGCGCGGATGACCTCGACGCCCTCGGCGGCCAGCCGGGCGGCGATGTCGTTCGACTGCGCCAGCGCGAGTTCCTTGACGCGCTTGTTCACGTCGATCATGTCCACGGCCACTCCGCCGGCGTCGCCGTCGAGACCGCCGTCGAAGCGGACCCCGAGGGACGACGCGTCGAGAAGCGCCTGCTTACGGACGGACGAGGCGATCAGGGTCTTGGACGGCACGCAGTCGGTCAGCACGCACGCCCCGCCGGGACCCTCCTCCTCGACGACGGTGACCTGGGCGCCCAGTTGCGCGGCGACCAGGGCCGCCTCGTATCCGCCGGGGCCACCACCGATGATCACGATCCTTGTCACATGCTCCATTGTCACGCATCCTGGCTTCGTATTCCCGGCGAGGGCCGCGTAACGGGCCGACTACGCGGATTTCTCTCGCCACACCCCGTGCGCGCGCTACCCGTCCAACTTCCGGGATCTTGGATTAGGCTTGTGTGCCGTGCCTGTTTACGCGGCCTACGGCAGCAACATGGACCCCAAGCAGATGGCGGAGTGGGCTCCCCACTCGCCCATGCGAGGAACGGGCTGGCTCCCGGGCTGGCGGCTCACCTTCGGCGGCGAGGACGTCAGCTGGGAGGGCGCTCTCGCCACGATAGTCGAGGACGCCGACGAGCAGGTATTCGTCGTCCTGTACGACGTCCCGGAGTGGGACGAGGCGTCCCTCGACCGCTGGATGGGCACCGACCTCGGCCTCTACCGCAAGGTCCGGCTCCGCGTCGCGACGCTGGAGGGTGACGTGCTCGCCTGGTCGTACGTGCTGGACTCCTACGAGGGCGGGCTGCCGTCGGCGCGGTACATCGGCATCCTGGCCGAGTCCGCGGAGAAGGCGGGCGCGCCCGACGACTACGTCACGTGGCTGCGCACCCGGCCCTGCAAGAAGCTCGGCGACTGACACGGCCCGGCACTTATCGGCCGGGTTCATGCGCTTCTGTACCCTCAGCAAAGTGACCCCATATGACCTGGCGGCCGAGGCCGCGACCACGCTGAGGAACCTCACCGGCATCTCTTCCTTCGACGTCGCCCTCGTCATGGGCTCGGGCTGGGTCCCGGCCGCGGACGCGATCGGCGAGACGGTCGCCGAACTCGCGGTGACGAAACTGCCCGGGTTCTCCCCGCCCGCGGTCGCCGGTCACGCGGGCACGGTGCGGGCGGTGCGCACCTCGGCCGGGCTCAACGCCCTGATCTTCCTCGGCCGTACGCACCTCTACGAGGGCCGCGGGGTGGAGCCGGTGGTCCACGGGGTGCGCACGGCCGTCGCGGCCGGGGTGCGCACGGTCGTGCTGACCAACGCGGCGGGCGGGCTGCGCCCGGAGACCCAGAATGTGGGCGACCCGGTTCTGATCAGCGATCACATCAACCTCACCGGCGACAACCCGATCACCGGCGCGACGTTCATCGACCTCACCGAGGTGTATTCGAAGCGCCTGCGCGACCTCGCGCGTGCGGTGGACCCCACGCTGGCCGAGGGGGTGTACGTCGCCTTCCGCGGCCCGACGTACGAGACGCCGGCGGAGATCCGCATGCTGCGCACGCTCGGCGGCGACCTGGTGGGCATGTCCACCGTGCTGGAGGCGATCGCCGCGCGGGAGGCCGGGGCCGAGGTGCTCGGGATCTCCCTGGTCACCAACCCCGGCGCGGGCCTGGTGGGCGAGCCGCTCAACCACGAGGAGGTCCTGGAGGTCGGCCGGGCCACGGCCGCCCGCATGGGCGTCCTGCTCGCCCAGGTCGTCGACAAGCTGTAGGGGGCACCCATGACCGATCTCGTACGGCTCGCCGGACAGTGGCGTGACCAGGACCCCGACCCCGAGACGCGGGCGGAGCTCGACGCGGTCCTGGAGCGCGACGATCTCGCCGCGCTTGAGGACCGCTTCGGCGCCAAGCTGGAGTTCGGCACGGCGGGCCTGCGCGGCGCGCTGGGGGCCGGGCCGAACCGGATGAACCGGGTCACGGTGATGCGGGCGGCCGCCGGGCTGGCCCGCGTCCTCGGCCCCGGACGCCACGTGGTGATCGGCTACGACGGGCGGCACAAGTCCGACGTGTTCGCCGCCGACACGGCCCGCGTGCTGACCGGGGCGGGTCTGCGCGCCTCGGTCATGGCCGCCAAATGGCCGACCCCGGTCCTGGCGTTCGCCGTGCGCCACCTGGGCGCGGACGCGGGCGTCATGGTCACCGCCTCGCACAACCCGCCCCAGGACAACGGCTACAAGGTCTACTGGGGCGACGGCGCGCAGATCGTGCCGCCGATCGACGAGGAGATCTCCGCCGCCATCGACGCGGTCGGCCGGGTGGACGCGCTGCCGCTGGGCGAGGGCTGGCGGACCCTCGGCCACGACGACATCGTCGTGCCGTACCTGCGGGCACTGGCCGCGCTCCCGATCGGCGACGCCCGCGACATCGCGGTGGCGTACACGCCCTTGCACGGCGTCGGCGGCACGACCGTCTCCGAGGCGTTCCGCGCGGCGGGCTTCGAGGTGCCGGTCATGGTGAGCCGGCAGGCGATGCCCGACCCGGACTTCCCCACCGTGGCGTTCCCCAACCCGGAGGAGCCGGGCGCGATGGACCTCGCGCTCGAACTCGCCGCCGCGACCCGCGCCGACCTGGTGATCGCCAACGACCCCGACGCGGACCGGTGCGCGGCCGGCGTCCCGCTGCCCGGCGGCGGCTACCGCATGCTCACCGGCGACGAGGTGGGCGGCCTGCTGGCCGAGCACGTGCTGCGGCACACCTCGGGGGACGACCGGCTGGTCGCCACCTCGATCGTGTCGTCGTCGCTGCTCGCCAGGATCGCCGCCGAGCACGGCGTGCGGCACGCCGAGACGCTGACCGGATTCAAATGGATCATGAAGTCGGGCCCCGGGCTGGTCTTCGGCTACGAGGAGGCCCTGGGCTACAGCGTCGGGTCGGACGCCGGCCTGCCGGTCCACGACAAGGACGGCGTGGGGGCCGCCCTCGTCGTCGCCGGGATGGCCGCCGCCGCCAAGCGGGACGGCAGGTCGCTGCTCGACCTGCTGGACGACCAGGCCCGCCGGTACGGCCTGCACGCGACCGCCCAGCTGTCGGTCCGGGTCGAGGACCTGTCGCTGATCGCGCAGGCCATGGAGCGCCTGCGCACGCACCCGCCGATGGAGCTGGCGGGCCGGACGGTGGAGTCCGCCGAGGACCTGTCCCGGGGGGTGGCGGGGCTGCCGCCGACCGAGGGCCTGCGCTACCGCCTGTCCGGCGG
Source organism: Microbispora sp. ZYX-F-249 (assembly GCF_039649665.1). NCBI lineage: Bacteria > Bacillati > Actinomycetota > Actinomycetes > Streptosporangiales > Streptosporangiaceae > Microbispora > Microbispora maris. Next base: position 94,579 of record NZ_JBDJAW010000006.1, read on the forward strand.
CGCCCGGGTCGTCGTCCGGCCCAGCGGCACCGAGCCCAAGCTCAAGTGCTACCTGGAGGTCGTCGTACCGGTCGAGGGCGAGGACGTCGCGCCCGCCCGGGCCAGGGCCGCGCAGGACCTGGAGGCCCTGAAGAAGGACCTCTCCGTCGCCCTCGGCCTGTGACCCCTATCCGCAGACGATGTCCCGCGCCGGCCGCTCACCGGCGACCAGGAACGCGGTGACGGCGTCGTCACCGCAGGCGTTGCCGTTGACCAGGTAGGACCCGTGCCCGCCCGAGTCGACGGCGACCATGCGCGCCCGGCTCCCGAAGGCCTCGCGCATCCGCAGGGCGCCGCTGTACGGCGTCGCCGGATCGCGCAGGTTCTGCACGAGCAGGACGTTGGACGGTCCCTTCGCCGTGACCCGCACCGGCGCCTCGGCCGGCCGGTAGGGCCAGTAGGCGCAGGGGCCTATGTTGACCGGCATGCCGGCGGTCAGCGGGTGGGCCGCCCGGTCACGGGCCACCAGCCGCCGGTGCGCGTCGAGCGAGCTCGGCCACTCGACGTCGTTGCAGAGGGTCGCGGCCGCCGAGGCCGCGGCGTTCTGCATCGCCTCGTCCGGGGCGGTGGAGGGCGCCGGGAGGGGACCCGGACCGAGCGCCGCCCGCATGAGCCCGGCCAGGGCGGGGAACCCGGCGTCGGAGTACAGCGCGTTCAGCATGGTCTCTCGCAGGACCGCGCCGTCGAGCCGCGCCGGGTTCGCGCCCGGCCAGGGGATCGGGGCGCGGTCCAGGCGCTCGGCGAGGTCCAGGAAGGTGCGGCGGACCGCCGCGGCGTCCGCGCCCAGGCCGAACTCGCCGTCACGGGCGGCGGCCCAGGCCGCGAAGTCGGGGAAGCGGTCGTCGACGCCCACCGAGTAGTTGGCCAGCCAGGCGCGGGCGACCTTGTCCGGGTCGGGATCGTCGTTGCTGTCCAGGACCACCCTGTCGGTCCGGCCGGGGAACATCGTGGCGTAGACGGCTCCGGCGTACGTGCCGTAGGAGACGCCCCAGTAGGACAGGCGCTGCTCGCCGAGGGCCCGGCGGATTGCGTCGATGTCCCTGGCCTCGGTGCGGGTGCTGATGCTGCGCAGCACGGGGCCGCCGTTGCGGGCGCAGGCGTCGGCGATCCTGCGTGACCACGCGGCGTTCCGCTCGATTCCCCCGTCGGCGGACGGGTAGGGCTTGAGCAGGGTGGGCGCCAGGTCGTCGTGCGCGAGCCCGCAGGAGACGGGCGAGCTCCGGCCGACGCCCCGCGGGTCGAAGCCGACCAGGTCGTAGCGGTCGAGCACGGCGCCCGGCAGGCGCTGCGCCATCGCGCTCGGCCTGCTCAGGCCCGGGCTGCCCGGGCCTCCCGGGATGAGCAGCAGCACGCCCCTGCGCAGTCCCGGCCGCGCCGTACGGATCCGGGAGACGGCCAGGGAGATCGTGCCCCCGCCCGGCCTGCCGTACGTGAGAGGGACCTGGAGCGTGGTGCACTCCTGGCGGGGGTCGAGCCCGGCGGCGGTGCCGCAGGAGGTCCACGCCGGGGCGGCGTGGGCGGCGGCCGGGGCCCCGGTCGCGACGAGGGCGGTGGACAGGGAGATCACGGCGGCTGCCGATGCGATGCGGTTCACGATTTCGTCCTTCGAGCGTGGGGGGGAAGAGGGTCTACTGGCGGGCGCCGATGGTCTCGGCCGGGCGGGCGCGCAGGGCGAGACGCGCGGGGAGGCTCGTGGCGACCAGGGCGAGCGCGGCCACGGCGGCGATCACCAGCGCGTAGCCGGCCGGGGGGATGTACGGCAGGGCCGACCCGGTCATCCCCCGGCCGAAGGCCGACAGCGTGACGAACGCGATGCCGGTCCCGGCGAGCACGGAGACGACCAGCGCGCTCAGGGTCTCCAGGCGGAGCATGCGCAGCACCTGCCGCCGGGTCGCGCCGACCAGGCGGAGCAGGGCCAGCTCCCGCGACCGGTCCGTGGTGGACATGGCCAGCGTGTTGACCACGGCGATCGCGCTGAACGCGATGATCAATCCCATGGCCACGTAGTTGACCTCGGCGTTCGGGGCCTGCGTCCCGGTCCCCTCCGTCGGCGACACCACCGGAGCCACGGCGGCCAGGGCCGCACGCGGGACCGAGGGGGCCTCGACGAGCAGGGTGCCCGAGGGGTCGTCGACATGGGCGGCGACCAGCGCGTACGGCAGGGTCAGGTCGCCGAAGCCGAGACCGCGGGAGTAGATCGCCACGACCTTCAGCTCCGCCGGGGTGCCGTCGCCCAGGGTGAGCGTGAGGGTCTCGCCGGCCGACAGCCCGAGCCTGGAGGCGGCCGACTCGCTCAGCGCGGCCGACCGGGCGCCGAAGCCGTCGAGCGAGCCGGACACGACCCCGAGGTCCACGGCCTGCCCGATCGGCCGCCCGCCGCCGTCGACGCCCTGCGCGCCGTACTTGTCCAGCCCGACGCGCACGGAGGTGCGCACCACCGAGGTGACGGCCCGCACGCCCGGCACGCGGCGCACGGCCTCGATCAGGGCGCCGTCGGCCGTCGCGCCGCTCACCACGTAGTCGGCGTGGGTGCCGGCGGCGGCCTGCGCGGCCGACGCGTGCCCCATCGTGGTCTGGCTGAACAGGATGGTGCAGGTCATGGCCACCAGAAGGGTCAGCGGCGCCATCACGGAGGCCATCCGTCCCGGGCCCGTCCGCAGGTTGCGCGCCGCCAGGTATCCGGCGCGGGAGGCGCGCAGCGCGACACCGAGCAGGGCGGTCGCGACGCGGGCGAGCACCGGGCCGAGCAGGGTGACGGCCACCGTCCAGACGAGCGCGGTCAGCATCGTCACCGGGCTCGACGCCGCCTCGGTCTCGAGTCCCGACAGCACCAGCGTCAGCGCGATCCCACCGGCGACGCACAGGACGCCCGCGATCGACCGGCCGAGGGGCAGGCGGCTCCCGCCCATGGCGGCCTCGCCGAGCGCCTCGACGGGCCGGATCCGCGCGGTGCGGCGGACCGACAGACGGGTCGCGGCCCAGGCCGCCACCACGGCGGCGAGCAGGGCGGCCGCCGCCGGGAACGGGCTGACCACCAGGCGCAGGTTCGCCGGCATGGCGCCCAGCTCGACGAACCGGCCGCGCAGCCAGAACCCGAGGCCGATGCCGGCCGCCGACCCGACGACGCCGGCGACCAGGCCGACCAGCAACGCCTCGCCGCCCAGCAGCCGGCGTACCTGCCCGGGCGTGGCGGCGACCGCGCGGAGGAGGGCGATTTCGCGCCGCCGCTGCTGGACCGCGAGGGCGGAGGTGCCGGTCACGACCAGGATCGCCACCAGCAGGGACGTGCCACCGAGCGCGCCGCCCAGGCTGATCAGCCGCACCCGCGCCTGCTCCGCGTCGAGGAACTCCACAGTGCCGCGCTCGTCCCCGGTGTAGGCCAGGAGACGATCGGTCAGCGCCGGCGAGACGTCCACGTGCATTCCCATCCTGGGGAACACGCCGATCGCGGTCACCAGACCCGGGCGCCCGGCCAGCCGGCGGGCCTCGGCGGTCGAGAAGAACACCGTGTCCTGGCTCGGCAGGGCCTGCGCGGTGACGCCCACGACCCGGTAGGCCTTCCCCCGGAGGTCGAGAGCGGCGCCCACGGACAGGCCGGAGCGGGCGTCCACGACCACCTCGCCGTCCCCGCGCGGCGGGCGGCCCCGCCCGATGGTGAACGGCGTGAGCCCGGCCGACTCCCACCCGTGCCCCAGAGCGTGCCCGTCCACGGGGAACGTCACCTCGGTCAGCACCTCGGAGACGCCCGGCAGGCCGCGCAGCCGCGCCGCCGTCGCCTCGGGAATCCAGACCCGCTCCGACAGCGGCTTGGCCTTCGTCTTGACCTTCCCGGAGGACTTGGCCACGGTCTCGTGGACGTTCTGGTCGCCCGCGACGATCAGCGGCGCGCCCGCGTAGCGCTCCGGCGCGATGTCGCCCCGCAGGCCGGTCTCCAGCAGCATCAGGCACGCGCAGACCAGCGCGGCGGCGCACACCAGCGCCACGAACGCCCCCGCGAACGCCGCCCCGCGGTGCCGCAGGGTCTTCAGTGCGAGTCCCGTGATCATGCCGCGTACGCCCCCATCCGGGTCATGCGGTCGGCGACCTTCTCCGCGCTCGGCGCGGCCATCGCGTCCACGATCCGGCCGTCGGCGAGGAACAGCACGGTGTCGGCGTAGGAGGCGGCCACCGGGTCGTGGGTGACCATCACCACGGTCTGGCCGAGGCCGTCCACCACCTCCCGCAGCAGGCGGAGCACGTCACGGGCCGTCATCGTGTCGAGCGCGCCGGTCGGCTCGTCGCCGAAGACCACCTGCGGCCGGGTCACCAGCGCCCTGGCGATGGCGACCCGCTGCTGCTGCCCGCCGGACAACTGGGCGGGGCGGTGCCCGAGGCGGCCCGCCAGCCCCACCCGCCCGACGATCTCGTCGAGCCACGCCCGGTCGGCCCGCGCCCCGGCCAGCCGCATCGGCAGCGTGATGTTCTCCAGCACGGTCAGGGACGAGACCAGGTTGAACGCCTGGAACACGAAGCCGATCCGCTGCCTGCGCAGCTCCGTCAGCCGGGTCTCGTCCATGCCGGACAGCTCCGTGCCGCCCAGCCGCACCGAGCCGGAGGAGGGCGTGTCCAGCCCCGCCGCACAGTGCAGGAACGTGCTCTTGCCCGAACCCGACGGTCCCATCACCGCGGTGAAGCTCCCGCCCGGGATGTTCACCGAGACCTCGCGCAGGGCGGCCACCGCGCCCTGTCCCTTCCCGTACACCTTGCTCACCGCGTCAAGGCGGAGCACCTCTGTCATGTGCTCAAGCCTGCTGATCAGCGGTGTCGCTTCCCAGAGACGGCCTCACCTCGTGACCATGACCTCGTCATGATCCGGACACTGGTAGACATATCCGCGTGATTCGCGTACTCCTTGCCGAGGACCAGCACGTGATCAGGAGCGCCCTGGCGGCCCTGCTCGGGCTGGAGGAGGACCTGGAAGTCGTCGCGACCGCGGAGTCCGGAGAGGCCGCCCTGGCCGCCGCGCTGGTCCACCGCCCCGACGTCGCGGTCCTCGACATCGACATGCCCGGCAGACTGGACGGCCTGGCGGCCGCGGCCGAGCTCCGCACGCGCCTGCCCGCCTGCCGCGCCCTGATGCTGACCGCGTACGGCAAGCCGGGGCACCTGCGCCGCGCCCTCGGCGCCGGTGTCGCCGGATACGTGCTGAAGACGGCGCCGCCGGACGAACTCGTGGCCGCCATCCGCAAGGTCGCGGCCGGCGAACGGGTGCTCGACCCCTCGCTCGCGGTCACCGCCTGGGACCTGTCGGACAACCCGCTCACCCCGCGTGAGGCGGACGTGCTCCGCCTGGCAGCCTCCGGCGCGGACGCCGCGGACATCGCCGGGCGGCTCCACCTGGCTGCGGGCACCGTGCGCAACTACCTCACCGGGATCGTCACCAAGCTCAACGCCCGCAACCGGACCGACGCCGTGCGCATCGCCACCGAAGCCGGCTGGATCTAGTGCCGCGACCGGCAGGATCTGCGCGACGGGGCAAAGAGGAGGGGCACTAGGCTCGCGCGGCCACCGGGGCGGGATGCGGCACGCACGCGTCGAGCGTGAACCGGTCGCCGTCGACGCGTGAGGTCAGCCGGCCGTCCAGGGCGGCGAGGCGGGTGGTCAGGTTGCCGATGCCGGACGACCCCCGCCGCCTCTCCCCCGGCCGGACGCCGTCGTTGCGCACCCGCAGCCGCAGCCCGTTCTCGTCGGCGCGCATCGTGATCGCGCAGTGGCGGGCCTCGCTGTGCCTGAGCACGTTCGTCACGGCCTCCCTGAGCACGGTGCCCAGCACGGTCTCGACCTCGGCGGGCAGGTCCGGCTCGATCGGCTCCACGGTCACCCGGATCCCGGCGGCCGACAGCACCGTGCGCGCCGACTCCACCTCCGCCGCCAGGGACAGCTCCCTCTGCTCGCCCGAGACGGACCGCAGGTCCGCCCGCGCGCCCTCCGCCATGGCGACGATCTCCTCGATCCGCTCCCGGGGGCTTCGCAGGCGGCGGGCCAGCTCACAGGTGAGGAGGATCGCGGCCAGGGAGTGCCCGAGCAGGTCGTGCAGGTCGCGGGCGGCGCGCAGACGCTCCTCGACGATCGCGGCGCGGGCCAGGCTCTCCCTCGCGGCCTGGAGCTCCTTCACGATCTGGGCCAGGCGGAGCAGGGCGTAGACCACGAGCCCGGTGACGAGCGCGCTGATCGTGCTGTTGGCGAGGACGGGGGCGGGCAGGCCGAACAGGACCCCGGCCCCGGCGACGCTCGCCACGATCGCCGCCGCCGCCGGCCACGCCACGCGCCAGGGGAAGGCGAGCAGCACCGGCCCGGCCAGGAAGCCCGCCACGCCGAGCCAGACGGGCCCGAACACCGGAATGGGCGCGTACGTGAGCACCGCCATCACCCCGAGCGCCACCATGTGACGCCCGTTGACGGAGCGGAGCTGCATGACGACGATCACGGCGAGGCACGCCGCGGCCGGGAGCACGAGTGCGCCGGGGAGCTGGAGCAGCGCCTTGACGCTGAAGCCCACGAGAACGGCCGCCAGCACCGTGACCGACACCGCGTACGACGAGTCGTGCGCGGGCTCCGGCGGCAGCCACCGCCGTCTTCCCGCCCGGCTCTCCCGCACACCGGCGCCGGCGCCCGCCTCGCCGGACGCCGTCTGCTCGGACGGGCCGCGGGGAAGGGTGGCCTCCACCACGAAGTGCCCGGCGGGGGTCAGACCGGTGGTGAGGGTGCCGCCCGCCTCCTCCAGCCGGAGGCCGTCGAAATCCGCGCCCTCGGCGGTGCGGTGGCCGTCGTCGACGACGCGCAGCCGCACCCTGCCTCCCTGCGCGTCTCCCTGCTCGCCCGTCTCGATGACGCACAGCCGGGCGGTGCCCCGGCGTACGACGTCGGTGACGGCCTCCCGCAGCACCCCCGCCAGCAGCGCCCCGCCGGGGCCGAGGGGCTCGGTGTGGCCGCCGCGCACCTCCACGGCGATTCCCGCGGCGTCGAGCATCGCCCGCGCCGTGACCAGCTCGGGAGCGAGGGAGGTCGCGCGGTAGTTCGCGGAGGCGGCGCGGGCGTCGGTCAGCGCCGTACGCGCGGTGGCGGTCACCGAGGCCAGCACCTCGGCCGCGTCGTGCGGCTCCGCGAGCGCCCGGCGACCGCCCTCGACGATCACTTCGAGGCTCCGCCCGAGGCCGTCGTTGAGCTCGCCGGCGAGGCGCAGCCGCTCGGCGGCCACGGCCGCGGCGGCCAGCGAGAGCCGGGCGGCGTGCATCTCGCCCGCGCGCTCCACGAGCCGGGTGAGACCGAAGACGACCAGCGAGACCAGCACCACGGTGATCGTCGCGTCGGCCGTCGCCCCGCCGCGGGCGGCGTCGATCACCGCCGCGCTCACCACCACGAGCGGCGCGAGCACGCGCGCGATATCACGACGGGCACTGGTCAGCAGCAGCGAACCGGCCAGGAAGCCGAGGATCCCGGTGGAGGCCCCGCCGGGGACGCTCGCCGTGTAGACGAGGACGGCCTGCGCGGCGAGCAGCCACCACGTCCTGACCTTCAGCAGGTAGAGGACCTGCACGGCGAACACCGCCAGCGCGATCGGCGCACCGGCGACCACGTAGACGCTCGCGAGCGCGGCGAGCACAACGACGACGATCACTCGCGCCAGACGCACTCAGACCCCTTCGGGAGACGGTGACCGCCCCGGAGCCGCCGGCCCCTCTCCGCGGTGCCGGTCCCTCTCCGCGGTCAGGAGACGACGAAGGCGGCCGCGACCAGGGCGAGCGCGGCGGCGACGGCCGCCAGGGCGGACGGAGACCAGGTGACGCGGGTCTCGCCGGAGGAGCTCTCCCGGCGGGACCGGCTCATCTCGGTGAGCTGGCCGGCCACCCAATCGGCGTGGGTGCGGGCGCCGACGGCCTCGGCCACCGCCCGTTCGGCCCGGTTCGCCGACTTGGCCGCCTTGGCGGCCCGCCCGGCGGCCCTGGCCCGCTCCCGGGCCGTCGCCTGGGGCGTCCAGCAGCGTACGGTGGTGTCTCCCGACTCGATCACGATGGCGCTGGCCACGGACACGTCGTCCACGCCGCTCCAGGGGACGTAGGCGTTCCGCAGCACGTTGCGCACACGGACGCCGCCCTCCTCGGCGACGACGGCGGGCCGCAGCGCCATCACGAACACCAGCGCCGTGATGACGCCCAGCACCGCGCCCGCGATCAGCGCGCTGGGGATGCTGCCGTGGGCGACCAGGTCCCACACGTTCCAGGCGGCGAACAGCATCCAGGCCCAGCCGCAGACCCAGGCCACCTTGGACCGGTAGACCTGCGGTTTCATGCGCGCCACTTCATCTGCGCGTACCCCGGCTTGATCACGCCGTTGATCAGCGCGAGCCGTTCGTCGAACGGGATGAAGGCCGACTTCATCGCGTTGACCGTGAACCACTGCAGGTCGTCCCAGTCGTAGCCGAAGGCGTCCACCAGCTTGGCGAACTCCTGCGACACGCTCGTCCCGCTCATCAGCCGGTTGTCGGTGTTGACCGTCACACGGAAGTAGAGGCGGCGCAGCAGGCCGATCGGGTGCTCGGCGATCGACGGGGCGGCCCCGGTCTGCAGGTTCGACGTCGGGCACATCTCCAGCGGGATCCGCTTGTCGCGGACGTACGCCGCCAGCCTGCCGAGCTTGGCCTCGCCGTCGTCCGACACCGTGATGTCGTCGATGATCCGCACGCCGTGGCCCAGGCGGTCGGCGCCGCACCACTGGATGGCCTGCCAGATCGACGGCAGCCCGAACCCCTCGCCGGCGTGGATCGTGAAGTGGGCGTTCTCCCGCTGCAGGTACTCGAACGCGTCCAGGTGCCGGGTGGGCGGGTAGCCGGCCTCGGCGCCGGCGATGTCGAACCCCACCACGCCGAGGTCCCGGTAGCGTACGGCGAGCTCGGCGATCTCCATCGAGCGGGCCTGGTGGCGCATGGCCGTCAGCAGCGTGCCCACCCTGATCCGCGGCCGGCCGTCCGGCCCGGCCGAGCCCAGGCGGAATCCCTCCAGCACGGCCTCGACGACCTGGTCCAGCGACAGGCCCCGGGAGGTGTGCTGCTCCGGCGCGTACCGCACCTCGGCGTACATCACGCCGTCGTCCGCCAGGTCCTCGGCGCACTCCGCGGCCACCCTGACCAGCGCCTCGCGCGTCTGCATCACCCCGACGGTGTGCGAGAACGTCTCCAGGTAGCGCTCCAGCGAACCCGAGTCCGCGGCGTCCCTGAACCAGACCGCCAGCTCGCCGGGGTCGTACGTGGGCAGGGTGTGGCCGCATTCGCGGGCGAGGTCGACGATCGTCCCGGGGCGCAGCCCGCCGTCGAGATGGTCGTGCAGGAGCACCTTGGGCGCCCTGCGAATCTCCTCCAAATCGGGCAGCTTACTCATGCCACCCTCCTCCCCACGGTCGTCCGTCCGGCAATCCTAGCCAGGGCCCGAGCGGCTTCGGATCGCCGAGACCTGCCGATTCTCACTCCTCGCGATTGGCGGTATCCGGGGAGAACGCGGGCAGGCAGACGGCCACGTACTCCGCACCGGACGGCCCGGAGCTGTAGCGGATCTTCTCGCCGGGCTCGCTGACGAACGCCTGGCCCGCCTCCACCACGGTCGTGCCGCCCTCGTGCTCCACCACGACCGACCCCTTGAGCACGAGCGTGTACTCACCGAACTCCGGGGTCTGTGCGGGCTCCTCCCAGCCGGGCGGGGCCACCATGTGCGCGATGGAGACCTGCTCGTCGCCGCTGTTGACGCGGCCGACGTACTCGTCAATGACCTTGCCGCCCGGCACCGGGATGCGGGTGGGGCCGTCGATCCTCCTGACCATGCCGACCAGTCTGTCAGTCGTTCCCCGAAATCCTGTCATTTGCCCGCATTCGCACTAGGCTTGAGCGGCTGCGGGGGCGGGAGGGACCGCAGGGCCGGGTGATACGTGAACCAGACACGACGCGGTGCCCGCCGCCGCGTGGACGGGGAGCCGTGGTGAGAGATCTGCCGGGCTTCGACGCCTTCGCCGCCGACCAGGCCGGGCCGCTCGCCCGTACGGCCCTGTCGCTGACGGGAGACCCGGCGGCCGCCCGCGCGCTCGTGGTGACCGCGCTCTCGGCCGTCGCGGCCAGGTGGAGCGCCGTGCGCTGGTCGTTCCCCGCCCATGCCGCCCGTGAGGCGCTCTACCGCTCCTACCTGAATCGGGCCCACCCGAAGCGCCCGCGAGCCCGCCGGGCCGCAGGCGGGCACGGCACGCATCCGTCCGTCCCCCTCGGCGCGGACGCGGCGGCTCTCCTGGACGCGCTGACCGCGCTGACGCCGCGCCGGCGCGCCCTGGTCGTGGCCTGCTTCCAGGACGGGCACTCCACCTGGCAGGCGGCCGGCCTGTGCCGGATGGACGCGGGACCGGCCAAGACCGAGACCGTGCTCGCGGTCGCCGAGCTCCGCGATCGCCTTCCCGCCTCGTTCGTCGACGGGACGGCGCCGGACCCCGGAACCGGGGACGCGGACGGCGGCACCGGCGGCACCGGCGATGCTGGCGGCGCGGCGACCGGCCCTTCGCCCGCCTCGTGGCCGGCACCGTGGCCGGCGCCGTCGGACACAGCCCCCTCCTCGCCCGGCGCCCGGATCTCGTGGTCGCAGACCGTCCGGCCCTCGCCGGCCTCCTGGGCTCCGCCGTCGGATGCGGCCGCCTCCTTCCGCGGCCCCTGGGCCCCGCCGTACGAGGCGGGACAGGGCTCGGCAGCACCGGACCGGACCGCGGCGTACCACGCCACGCCCTTGCCGCACACGGCGCCGTCGGTGCCCGCCCCCACGGCGGGGAGCACCCTCGCGGACGAACGGGACGACGACCCGTGGGCAGCCGCGCTGCGCAGGGAGCTGGCCGCCCTGTCCGCGGCGATGCCCGCGCTCGACCCCCTCCCGCTCGCCGCCGAGGCCGCGCGGGCCGGCCGGCTGCGCGGGACACGGCGCCGCGCCCTGGTCACCGGCATGAGCGTCACGCTCGCCGCCCTGGTCGTCGTCCCCCTCGCCTTCGCCGCGGCGGGCCTGGCCGAGCGCGCGACACGCGACGCGGGCTCCCCCGGCTCCCCGGCGTCCCCGGACGTGAGCGCGACGATCCCCGGCCCGCTGCCCGCCTCCCTGCCCGGCCCCGTACGCTTCGCCTACCGGGGATATTGCACAAGGGACGACTGGGACCCTGTCACCGAGAAGTTCGCGGACAACGGCTGTGACCAGTGGCGGGTGGTGACGGCCACGGGCGAGCAGTGGCGCGTGGCGGACGTGGCCCCCGATCTCAGCGACGGCTGGCAGCCCCTCATGGCGATCAGCAGGGACGGCAACCGCGTGGCCTACTTCAGCGATGCGTCGTCCGACTTCGTCGTTTTCGACCTGCTCGACACCACGGCGAAGAGGACCGGGATGGTCCCGCTCATCGAGGAGGTGTCGCGGGGGGCCTCCCACCTCGTCATCTCACCCCGCGGACGGTGGATGGCCGCCGATTTCGGCCCGGCCGCCGAAGCGATCGCCCCACGTGTGCAGAGCCTCACCGACTACCGGGTCTCGACGCTGCCGCGCCGGATGCGCGTCCTGGCGGTCGGGGACGACGGCACGGTGACGGGCACGGCGACGTGGGACACCGACGCGGCTCCCGGCCGGATCAGCACCACCGTCCTGCTGCGCGTGCGGCCGGACGGGCGGACGCTGAGCCGCGTGCCGATCGACGCGGCGCTGTTCGAGGCCGGCGCCGCCGTCTCCCCGGACGGCCGCACCGTCGCCGTGGCGGCCGAGCGCGCCCATCCGCGCGAGGACGACCACGGCCTGCTGGCCACTCTCGACACCGCCACCGGCCGGGTGCTCACCCGGCATGAGGCGGCGCTTCCCGAGGACGCGCACGTGGTCGCCGTACGCGGCTGGGCGAGCGCCCGCGAAGTCATCGTCGAGGCGGAGCGGCCCGGCGAGGACGAGTACGAGGAGGAATACTCCCTCCACGCCGTCGACGTGCGCACCGGGGCCGCGAGGCCCATCGACACGGACGAGGCGGGCGGCGTGCCCGACCTGTGGGTGCCCGGCGCGCTGCGCTGACCCCCGCGTCCCCGCGCCGCGCCCGCCTTCCTCCCCCGCGCTGCGCGGACAAGGGAAAGGGGCGCCCCGGTGACCGGGACGCCCCTCCGGACCGGTGGACGGGTCAGACCATCTCCAGCACCGGTTCCTCCCGTGCCTCGACCGGCTGCCGCCTGAACCGGAGCCCGGTGAGGGCGACGGCCAGGCCGACAAGGGCGAACCCGGCCGAGACCACGATCGCGGCACGGAACCGGGCGATCGGGTCGCCGCCGTCCGCCCCCGAGGTCAGGACGGCGGTGACGATCGCCAGCACCACTGCTCCGCCGACCTGGCCGGAGGTGTTCAGCAGGCCCGAGGCGAGCCCCTGCTCCTCGTCGTCCACTCCGGCGGTCGCCTGGATGTTGAGCGAGGGGAACGACAGCGCGAACGCGATGCCCAGCAGGACCATGCCCGGCAGCACCATCGTGAGCAGCTCGGGGTGGAGATCCACCCGCAGGAACATCGCGTACCCCGCGAGCAGCGCCACCGAGCCCACCACGATCAGCCGCGCGGTGCCGAAGCGGTCGGCGAACCCGCCCATCTTGGTCGAACTGACCGCGACCAGCAGCCCGGACGGCAGGAACGCGAGAGCGGTCTCCAGGGCGCTCCAGCCCAGCAGGTTCTGGAAGTACTGCATCGCCACGAACTGGAAGCCGACGTACGACCCGAACAGGATGACCAAGCCGATGTTGGCCCGGACGAGCGGCGCGGAGCGCAGGATGCCGAGCCGGACCAGCGGGTGCCGAACCCGGCGCTCCAGCCAGACGAACAGCCCGATCAGGGCGGCGGCCCCGGCGAGCGACAGTACGGTGCGCACCACGCTCACCTTGGGCGCCTCCACCACGGCGAAGACCAGGAGAAGCATGGCCGCCGTGATGGTGGCGGCGCCGAGGAGGTCATGGCCGCCCTCGCCGCGCTCCTCGCCCCGATCGAGGAGCCGCGCCCCGGCCGCCAGAGCGATGATCGCGACAGGCACCGGCATGAAGAACGTCCAGCGCCATCCGATCTCGGTGAGCAGGCCGGACAGAACCAGCCCGAGCGAGAACCCGCTGGCGCCGCAGGCGGTGAAGATGCTCAGAGCCCGGTTGCGGGCGGGGCCCTCGGCGAAGGTCGTGGTGATGATGGACAGCGCGGCGGGCGCGGTGAACGCGGCGCTGACGCCCTTGACGAAGCGGGCCGCGATCAGCAGCGTCCCGTCGCTCATCAGCCCGCCGAGCAGCGAGGCGACCGCGAAGACGGCCAGGGCCGACAGGAACACCCGGCGGCGCCCGAGCAGATCGGCGGTCCGGCCCCCGAGCAGCAGCAGACCGCCGTATCCCAGCACGTAGCCGCTCACCACCCACTGGAGTGACGAGGTGGACATCCCGAGATCAGCCTGGATGGACGGGAGCGCCACCCCGACCATCGACACGTCGAGGGCGTCGAGGAACACGACGGCGCAGAGGACGGTGAGAGCACCCCACAGGCGGGCCCCCCAGCGCTCGTCCTGAGTGGAGGAAGTCATGGCAAGGGAAGTTACATGCACATGCATTCAATGCACAAGCAATTAATGCGTTTGCATCTATTGCGTACGCATGGTATGGTCGCGCGAAGAAAGGCGGTCTCATGTGAACGACACCGACACCGGCTTCGTGGTCATGGCCTGGCGCGAACTGCTCGCCCGGTACTCCGAGGTGTCGTGCGCGCTGGAGCGGGAGCTGAGCGACAGGCACGGGCTCGGCGTGAGCGAGTTCGAGGTGCTGGAGCGCCTGGTGGAGACGCAGTCGCCCTGCGCGGAGCCGGGGGCGGCCAAGTTCCGCGTGCAGGAGCTCGCCGGCCAGGTACACCTGAGCCAGAGCGCGCTGTCGCGCCTCATCGCCCGGCTGGAACGCGAAGGGCTGGTCGCCCGCGCGATGTGCGAGGCGGACAGGCGCGGGGTGTTCGTCCACATCACCGAGGAAGGCCGGCGGCGGCACGCGGAGGCGATCCCCACCCATCGGGCCGTCCTGTCCGCGCACCTGTTCCCGCACCTCGTGAACGCCGGCTACGCGCCTCCCGTCCCGGACGACGCGCCCCGCCCCGCCTGATGGAAGCGCCTCCTGACCGAAGCGCCGGACGGTCAGGAGGGGCGGAGGGGGACACCGTCGGGGTCGGCGAGCAGGCCGTCCGCCGCGACGCGCGCCCCGGCGGCCACAAGCCGCGCCGCCTCCTTCTCCGGATCCTCGACGGCGACGGCGATGTGCCGGAAGCCGTGCCGGCCCGGATCGGGGGTCCACGGGCTCGCGGTCGTCGGGGCGGTGAACGTGAACACCTCCAGAACCGCGTCCCCGGCCAGCAGATAGGTGATCAGGAAGCCCCGGGGGTCCTGGTCCTGCGTTATCTGGCCGATCACCTCGTAGCCGAGCGTGTCCCGGTAGAAGGCCAGCGCCGTGCCGAGATCGGCGGACGTGACCGCCACGTGGTCGAAGACCGGCGGCGCCGTACGCGGCCTGGCCAGGGCGGCCAGCCGTTCCCGCTCGGCGAGTTCGGGCGAGGCGACCCGGTGATACCGGAGGTGGTTGTCGGTGATCTCCAGATGGGTGCCGTCCGGGTCCTGGAAGAACGCGATGCGCACGCCGCCGACCGCGTCGAGCGGCGGCAGCGTGAAGGGCACGCCGGCGTCACGGACGCGCTCCGCCCGCAGGTCGACGTCGCCGACCTTGAAGCCGATGTGCCGGATGCCGCGCTGGAGGTCGTCGTTCACCCAGCCGCCGAGATCGCCGTCGCCCGTCTCGACCAGCTTGAGCAGCACGGACCCCGCCGGCAGCCAGGCGACACCCGGGCTTGCGGCCGGCCCCTCGGCGGGGGTGAGATCCAGCAGATCCCGGTAGAAGTCGAGCGAGCGGGCCAGGTCGGCGACGCCGATCTCGACATGCCGGATACCCCGCTGATCGGACATGGCTCTCCCCTCTGCGCGTCCGGCCGGTCCGGCACGGCACGACAACCCTGGCATACCGCCTCGTACGACCGATCACGCCGCCCTGCCGGCAGGCGCGGAGGAGCGGGCCTCCACGGCCGCGCCGGCCCGCAGCCCGGGCGCCAGCGCGAGGGTGACCGCGACGGAGGCCACCGCCATCACGCCCATGGCGGCCGCGGCCGAGGTGACCTGGGCCACCGCCCCCGCGATCGCCGCGCCGACCCCCTGCATGGTGAGCACGCCGGACGACTGCAGCCCGAGCGCCTGCCCGCTCATCTCCTCCGGGGTGACGGCCATGAGACGTTCCTGGAGCAGCAGGCCGGCCGAGTATCCGGCCGAGGCGAGCACGACGGCGGCGACCGCGACCGGCGGGGACGGGTGGACGAGGAAGACCAGGTACGGCACGGCGAGCAGCAGCCGCAGCGGAGCGCTCAGCCGCTCGCGCCACCGCTTCGGGACGAACCGCCCCATCAGCGTGTCACCGGTGAGCATCCCGGCGGCGGCGCAGGCGAACAGCAGCCCCGCGTTTGAGGCGTCGTAGGCGACGTACAACGACTCACATCCGACGATCAGGCCGTTCGGCACCCAGAGAGCCAGGTACAGCCGGCGGCGCTCCCCCGACGACCAGAGGGCGCGGTTGGTCCTCCAGGTCTGCGCGGGCGAGGGCCGCCCCTGGGCGCGGGGCGGGCGGGCGGTGAGTCCCCACCGGGCCACGATCGCCGCGACGAGATACAACCCCGCCGCCGTCAGCAGGGTGCCGCGGGGCGACAACGCGGTCATGAGCGCACCCCCGGCGACGAATCCGATGATCTGCTGCACGCCGACCGACATGCCGAGCACCGATCGGCCGAGCAGATAGCCGTCCTTGGGCAGGATCTCGTTGAGCAGCCCGAACCGGACCCCGCCGCCGAGCGAGGCGGCGAGCCCGATGCCGAGGACGACGGCGAACACCGCCCACAGCGGCAGGCCGGGTAGCGCGAGCACGACCGTGCCGGCGGAGAAGACCAGCGCCAGGCCCGTCAGCGCGGCGCGCGGAGGCAGCCGGTCGGCGGCCGACAGCAGCACGGTCGCCCCGAGCACCTGCGCGAAGGACCCGCCGAACATGCTCAGGGCCGACAGCAGCGGCGACCGCGTCGTCCCGTACACGAGCGTGCCGAGCGCCAGGCCGCTCACGGTCGAGGCCGCCACCTGCGCTGACGTCACGGTGAACAGCGGCGTGTACTCGGGGGTACGGAAGAGGTCCCGGTAAGTGCGCATGACGGGAGCTTCGACGACCTTCATGTGCCGCCGGTATTGTTTCGCGCGGAGGCGAAACATGGGCTGGTGGCTGGTCAACGCCGACACACTCGCGGAGAGCCGGTTCGTCATCTCCCCGCTCGCCGAGGCCACCGCCTGCCTCTGGACGCTGGAGAAGGCGTCGGCGGCGCATCCGGGCGAGCGGGAGTGGCTCGACGAGCACCTGCCCGCCTACCGGGCCCGCCTGGCCGCCGACCCGGTCACGGCGCTGCTGCTGAAGGCCGCGCGGGGACGCAACTGGACCGCCGACTTCCTCACGCCCGCTCCGACCGGCGAGGGCGAGCCCGCCTTCGCCGAAGAGCTGGCCCGTGTCCGCGCGACGCCGCCCGAGACCGCGCACGCCGACATCGAGGTGGCGCTGCGCGGCCCGCTGCCGGAGCAGCTGCGCCGTCCCGACCTGCCCGAACGCGCGGCCGGCCTGTTGGAGTGGGTGTGGACGCGCACGGTGCTGCCCGACTGGCCGCGCCGCCGTCGGGTCGCGGAGGCCGACATCGTCGCCCGCGTGGGCCGCATGAGCCAGGGCGGCTGGGCCGCCGTCCTGGACGACATGCGCACGGGCATGCGCTGGCTCGGCGGCAACCGGCTGCAGATCAACACCTACGACTACCCGCCGAGGCGGATCGGCGGGGCCAGGCTGATGTTCGTTCCCGTCACCCCCCGCCAGGCATGGACCGCCTGGACGGCGGGCCGGCACTACGCCCTGGTCTATCCCTGCTCGGGAGCGCTGGCCGAGCCCGGCCGTGCGCCGGTGCCCGAGGCGCTCGGCAGGCTGCTCGGCCCGGCGCGGGCGCGGGTGCTCGTGCTGCTCGCCGCGCCGAAGAGCACGACGCACCTCGTGGCGCTGACCGATCAGGGGCTGGGGTCGGTGGGCCGCCACCTCAAGGTGCTCCTCGACGCCGGTCTCGTACGGCGTCGCCGGGCCGGACGATCGGTCCTGTACTACCGCACGCCCCTCGGCGACGCCCTCGCGGCGAGCGACGCGGACGCGCGCGCTGCTCGCCCTCCGCCGACGCTCAGGCCGTGATGCGGTCGATCACCAGCGGCAGCAGGTCCGCGCCACCGTCCTCACCGATCTCGTACGCCCCCTCGAGAGCCTGGAGGGCCCGGTCGAACCGGCCGGCCTCGTCGGCGTACAGGGTCATCAGCGGCGTGCCCTCGCGTACGGCATCGCCCGGCTTGGCGTGCAGGACGACGCCCGCGCCCGCCGACACCGGGTCCTCCTTGCGGGCCCGCCCGGCCCCGAGGCGCCAGGCCGCCAGGCCGACCTTGAGCGCGTCGAGCGTGCGCAGCGTGCCCGAGGCGGGAGCGGTGACCACGGCCGACTCGGCGGCCTTCGGCAGCGGCGCGTCCGGGTCGCCGCCCTGCGCGGCGATCATCCGCCGCCAGGCGTCCATCGCCGAGCCGTCCTTCAGCGCCTCCTCGGGGTCCCTGGCGTCCGGCACCCCGGCGGCCTCCAGCATCTCCCGCGCCAGCCGCACGGTGAGCTCCACCACGTCGGCGGGGCCGCCGCCGGCGAGCACCTCGAGTGACTCCTCGACCTCCAGCGCGTTGCCGACCTTGAGACCGAGCGGCCGGTCCATCGCGGTCAGCAGGGCGACCGTGCGTACTCCGGCGTCGGTGCCGAGCTCGACCATCGTCCGGGCCAGCTCGCGGGCGTCGTCCACGTTCCTCATGAACGCGCCCGAGCCGGCCTTCACGTCGAGCACGAGCGAGCCGGTGCCCTCGGCGATCTTCTTCGACATGATCGAGGACGCGATGAGAGGGATCGACTCGACCGTGCCGGTGACGTCCCGCAGCGCGTAGAGCTTCTTGTCGGCCGGGGCGAGGCCCGCGCCCGCCGCGCACACGACCGCCCCGGCCGAGCGGATCACATCGAGCATCTCGTCGTTCGACAGGGACGCCCGCCAGCCGGGGATCGACTCCAGCTTGTCCAGCGTGCCGCCGGTGTGCCCGAGGCCGCGCCCGGACAACTGCGGCACGTACGCGCCGCAGGCGGCGACGAGCGGGGCCAGCGGCAGGGTGATCTTGTCGCCGACCCCTCCGGTGGAGTGCTTGTCGGCGGTGGGCCGGTCCAGGGAAGACCAGTCCATCCGCTCCCCCGACCTGATCATGGCCTGGGTCCAGTCCGCGATCTCCCTGCGGTTCATGCCGTTGAGCAGGATCGCCATCAGCAGCGCCGACATCTGCTCGTCGGCCACCTCGCCCCGCGTGTACGCGTCGATCACCCAGTCGATCTGGGCGGTCGACAGCTCACCGCGGTCGCGCTTGGCGATGATGACCTCGATCGCGTCGAACCCCACACTTCCCCCTTTATCGCGACAGATCCTCGGGGCCGAAGGCGAACGGCAGGAAATCGGCCATCCGCATCGGCCCGTCAGGCGTCTCCACCAGCAGGTCCCGCCCGCCGTGCTCGAACAGCAGCTGGCGGCAGCGGCCGCACGGCATCAGCAGCTCGCCGTGGCCGTCCACACAGGTGAAGGCCACCAGCCGGCCGCCGCCGCTCGCGTACAGCGCCGAGACGAGCCCGCACTCGGCGCACAGCCCCACGCCGTACGACGCGTTCTCCACGTTGCAGCCGGTCACGACCCGGCCGTCGTCGACGAGCGCCGCCGCGCCCACGGGAAACTTCGAGTACGGCGCGTACGCGTGGGTCATGGCCTCGCGGGCCGCGACCCGCAGCGCCTCCCAGTCGATGCTCATTTCGCCTGCCCCCTTCGATACGGGACGCCGTCCGCCGCCGGCATGCGCAGCCGCTGCGAGGCCAGCGACAGCACCAGGAGCGTGGTCAGGTGGGGGGTGAACGACGTGAACTGCTCCGGCACGGTGTCCGTCGCCGCGAACACCACGTACACCGCGATCGCCACGACCCCGGTGAGCAGGGCCGCGACCCCGCGCCGCTGCCGTACGAGCTGGTAGACCGCCACGGCGGCGAGCAGCAGCGCGACGACCAGCAGCAGCGCGTGCACCGAGATGCCGCCCTGACGGAGCTGGAGGGCGTCGGTGTAGCCGAACAGCGCCGCGCCTCCGGCGAGCCCGCCCGGACGCCAGTTGCCGAAGATCATGGCGGCCAGGCCGATGTACCCGCGGCCGCCCGTCTGCCCGTCCCGGTAGATGCCCGCCGCCACGATCGACAGGAACGCGCCGCCGAGCCCGGCGAGCACGCCGGAGACGATCACGGCGGCCCACTTGTACAGGTAGACGTTGACACCCAGCGACTCCGCCGCGACCGGACGCTCGCCGCACGCCCGCAGGCGCAGGCCGAACGGCGTGCGCCACAGGATGTAGAACGACAGCGGGATCAGCAGGATCGCCAGGATCGTGAACCAGGACACGCCCTGGGTGATGCCCCGCAGCACGCCCGCGAAGTCCGACAGGACGAACCAGTGCTTGGCCTCGACGGTCCGCAGCGGGTCGTCGAGGAAGCCCAGGCTCACCGTGCCCATCTTGGGCAGCGGCGGCGAGTTCTTCGTCCCGCCGCCCGGCATGCCGTCGAAGACGAGCTGGGAGAGGTACTGGGTGAAGCCGACGCCGACGATGTTGATCGCCACGCCGGAGATGATGTGGTCGACGCCGAAGGTCACGGTGGCGACGGCGTGGATCACCGCGCCCAGCGCCCCGCCGACGGCGCCGGCGACCACTCCCGCCCAGGGGCTGTGGAACTGGAGGGCGCCCCAGGCGCCGAACCAGGTGCCGAGCACCATCATGCCTTCGAGGCCGATGTTGACCACGCCGGCCCGCTCCGACCACAGGCCGCCGAGACCGGCGAGCCCGATCGGCACGGCGAGACCGAGCGCGGCGCTGACCGTGCCCGCCGAGGTGATGTCGTTCGCCCCGGTCACCAGCCGCGCGACCGACAGCAGCACCACCAGCCCGGCCAGGCCGAGCAGGAGGACCGGCGCCGACAGCCGGAAGCGACGCGCCGGGGGCGTCTCGACCGGGCGGTCGACCGGAAGGTCCGTCGCCGTCATGCCGTCTCCTCGATTCCGTCCGGCCCGCCGCGTTCGCCGCTTCGCTCGCTCATGCCGCCGCCTCCGCCTTCGGCGCCTCCTGCGGCGTGGCCAGCTGGCGGCCGACCCGGCGCTGTTCCGCCACCATCCGGTATCGGTGGACCAGCTCGTACGCGATGATCACGGAGAGCACGACCACGCCCTGCATGATCTGGACGATCTCCTTGGGGATGTCGAGCAACTGGAGCTGGTTGGAGGAGTTGTACAGGAAGCTCCACAGCAGCGCGCCGATCGCCATGCCGACCGGATTGTTGCGCCCGAGCAGGGCGATCGCGATGCCGGTGAAGCCGAGATCGGTCGGGAAGTTGTTGCTGTACTTGTAGGAGGCGCCGAGCAGCTCCGGCATCCCGATCAGACCGGCGACCGCCCCCGACATGACCATCGTGACGACGATCATCCTCTTCACGCTGACGCCGCTGGCCACCGCCGCGGACTCGGACTTGCCGGTCGCCCGCAGCTCGAAGCCGAACCGGGTGCGGTTGAGCACGACCCAGTACGCGACGCCGAGCAGGACCGCGACCACGATGAACCCGTTGACCAGCACCGGTGTGCCCGCGATGAGCGGGATGCCCGGCATGTGCGCGTCGTCGGGGATCGGCCGGGTGCCGAGGTCGTTGCCGGTGAGCACGCCGAAGTGCTCGCTGACCAGCCACGACCCGAGGCCGGTGGCGATCGCGTTCAGCATGATGGTCGAGATGACCTCGCTCACGCCCCGGTAAACCCGGAGCAGTCCGGCGATCGCGGCCCACAGGGCGCCGACGACCACCGCGGAGACCACCACGAGGACGATGTTGAGCACCCCGGGCACCACGGCGGCGCCGCCGACGGCGGCGGCGACCACGGCCGCGAGGCGGTACTGACCGTCCACGCCGATGTTGAAGAGGTTCATCCGGAACCCGACGGCCACCGCGAGCGCGGAGATGTAGTACATGACCCCGGTGTTGAGGATCATGGCCATCGACCGCGGCTGGGTGCCGTAGTCCGCGAGCGTGGTGAACGCCTCCACGGGCGCCTTGCCCGCGATGAGCAGGACCACCGAGGTGATCAGCACCGCGAAGACGACCGCGATGATCGGCGCGGCCACGGCGAGCCAGCCGCCCAGCCGCACCCGGCCGAGCATCCGGTCGAGAAACCCGTTCATACCGCTTCCTCCCCGGCGCCGGTCATCGCCGAGCCCAGTTGCTCGGGCGTCACGTTCGCGGGATCGACGTCGGCGACGATCCTGCCGCGCAGGATCACCTTGAGCGTGTCGGACAGCCCGATCAGCTCGTCGAGGTCCGCGGAGATGAGCAGCACGGCCAGGCCGGCGGCGCGTGCGGTGCGCAGGTGGTCCCAGATCGCCGCCTGCGCGCCGATGTCCACGCCCCGGGTGGGGTGGCTGGCGATCAGCAGCACGGGGTCGCCGCTCATCTCCCGCCCGACGATCAGCTTCTGCTGGTTGCCGCCGGACAGCGTGGCCGCGTCCACGTCGATGCCGGGGGTGCGCACGTCGTACTCCTCGACGATGCGCCGGGTGTCGGCCCGCGCGCCGGCGCGGTCGATCCACGGGCCCTTGACGTTGGGTTTGCGCGTCTGGTGACCGAGGATGCGGTTCTCCCAGAGCGGCGACTCCAGCAGCAGGCCGTGCCGGTGGCGGTCCTCGGGGATGTAGCCGATGCCGCCCGCGCGCCGCCTGAGGGTCGACCACTGGGAGATGTCGGCGCCGCCGAGGGTGAGCGTGGCGACCTCACACGGGCGCATGCCCATGATCGCCTCGACCAGTTCCGCCTGGCCGTTGCCCTCGACGCCCGCGATGCCGAGCACCTCGCCCTTGCGGATGTCGAAGCTCACGTGCTCGACCACCGGCCGCCCGTCACCGGTGCGCACGGTCAGGTCGCGTACGGACAGGGCGACGACGTCGGTGACGGTCGACTCGCGGGTCTCGGGGCTGGGCAGCTCGCTGCCGACCATGAGCTCGGCGAGCTTGCGGGAGGTCACCTCCCGGGGATCCACGGTCGCCACGGTGGTCCCGCGCCGGATGACGGTGATCTCGTCGGCGACCCGCAGGACCTCGTCCAGCTTGTGCGAGATGAACAGGATCGTCAGCCCCTCGCGGACCAGTCCGCGCAGGTTGTCGAACAGCTCCTCGACCTCGTGGGGCACGAGCACGGCGGTCGGCTCGTCCAGGATCAGGATGCGGGCGCCCCGGTAGAGCACCTTCAGGATCTCCACCCGCTGCCGGTCCCCGACGCCCAGGTCCTCGACCGGCACATCGGGCCGTACGCCCAGCCCGTACGCGTCGGAGATCTCCTTGATCTTCTTGCGCGCGGCGGCGAAGTCGAGGGCGACGCCGCCGCGGCGCGGCTCGCTGCCCAGGACCACGTTCTCCAGCACGGTCAGGTTGTCGGCCAGCATGAAGTGCTGGTGGACCATGCCGATGCCCGCGTCGATCGCGTCGGCGGGGGTGTGGAAGCCCACGGGCTTCCCGTCGACGCGGATCTCTCCCTCGTCGGGGCGCTGCATCCCGTACAGGATCTTCATCAGCGTTGACTTCCCCGCGCCGTTCTCGCCGACGAGGGCGTGGATGTGCCCTTTGGCGACGCGGAGGTGGATGTCGCTGTTGGCGACGACTCCCGGGAACCTCTTGGTGATCCCGGTGAGCTCTACTGCGGGTTCCGTAGCGGTCGCGGCGGTAATGTCGGCCTCCTCCTGGCGGAGTGCCCGGTGACGGTCAAGTGGTAGTGAGAGTAGAGCAAAGGGCCCGGGGCGGGTGCCTCCGGGCCCCTCTTTTACGCAGGTCAGGACGTCGGGACCGTGATCTCGCCGTTGATGATCTTCTGCTTGTACTCGTCGATCTTCGACTTGATGTCGTCGATCTTGCCGCCGGTCGTGGAGTAGTCCACGCCGCCCGCCTTGAGGTCGTAGACCGACGGGCCCGACTTGACCGCACCGGTGGTGTAGTTCTTCAGGAAGTCGAAGACCGCCACGTCGACCTTCTTGATCATCGAGGTGATGATCACGTCCTTGAAGTCGGCGTACGCCGGGAGCGCCGCCTGGTCGGAGTCGACGCCGATGGCCGTCGCCTTAGCGGCCTTGGCCGCCTCGAAGACGCCCGCGCCGGAACCGCCGGCCGCCTGGTAGACCACGTCCGCACCGGCGTCGTACATGCCCTGCGCGGCCGTCTTGCCCTTGGCCGGGTCACCGAAGCCGCCGAAGTCCGGGGGCTGGGTGAGGTACTTGCTCTGGATCTTGATGTCCGGCTTGACGGCCTTCGCGCCGGCCGCGAAGCCCGCCTCGAACTTGTGGATCAGCGGCACGTCGACGCCGCCCACGAAGCCGACGTTGCCCTTCTCGGACTTGAGCGCCGCCGCGACGCCGACCAGGAACGACCCCTGCTCCTCGGCGAACATCAGGTTCGTGATGTTGTCGCCCTTCGCGGCGTCGTCGTCCACGATGGCGAACTTGACGTCGGGGAACTCCTTGGCGACCTTCGCCACGGAGCCGGAGTAGGCGAAGCCCACCGCGATGACCGGGTTGTAACCCCCGGAGGCGAGCAGCCGCAGCCGCTCCTCCTTCTGGGCGTCGGTCTCGCCCGCGGTCGCCTCCAGCTCCTTCTTCTCGACCTTGAGCTCCGACGCGGCCTTGTCCAGGCCGGCCGCGGCCGCGTCGTTGAAGGAACCGTCGCCACGGCCGCCGATGTCGTACGCCAGGCCGACCTTGGTCTGCGCGGCGGCGGGCGCGGAGGACGCGCCGGCCGAGGCCTCGGTCGTGGTGCTCTCGCTGCCACCTCCACACGCGGCGGCGGCCATGAGCAAGGCACCGCCCGCGGTGGCGGCGGCCAGTCTGCTGATTCGATTGTGGAGCAAGGTCGTGACTCCCCTTCCGTTCCCCGCCCGTCTGACTCTCGTCGCACGCACGCAGGAACGCACGGCAACCCTGCACGGAAGATAGTTGTTTGACCTGCATAGACCAAACCCGCACACCAGTCCGCAACATGTCCGTTATTGAGCCCAGTCCGCACCGTGACCGGGGCGTCAGCCTGGGGAAACCTTGACCCTGCCGTGGATGATCTCCTGCTTGAGCTGTTCCAGCCGCGGCTGGATGTCCGTGATGTGGCCGCCGGTGAGGCTGTAGTCGACACCGCCGAGCTTCAGGTCGTACACCACCCGACCGCTGGTGACGGTCCGATCGGCGACGTCGGCGAGGTAGTCGTAGACCGCGACGTCGATCCTTTTGATCATCGAGGTCAGGATCACGTCGCGAACGGCGGGATCGGCGCTCTTGGCCTGGTCGTAGTCGACGCCGATCGCCCATGCCCCCGCGCACTTCGCCGCGCGGAACACCCCGGCCCCCGAGGCCCCGGCCACCTGGTAGATCACGTCGGCTCCCGCGCGGTACATGCGCCGGGCGGCCCTGCGCGCCTTCGCCGGGCTCTCGAATCCGCGGAGGTCGTGGGGGCCGGTGAGATGGACGATCCTGATCCGCGCCCGCGGGTTCACGTGCTTCACACCCTGGACGTAGCCGACCTCGAACTTCCTGACCAGCGGGGAGCGGTTGCCCCCGACGAAGCCGACGTCGCCGGTGCGCGACTTCATGGCCGCCGCCGCGCCCATCAGGAACGAGCCCTGCTCCTCGGCGAACAGCAGGTTCGTGATGTTGGGACCCGACACGGACGGCTCGTCCAGGATGGCGAAACGTGTCCGGGGGAACCGCGGAGCGATGCGCCTCAGCGCCGGTGCGTACGAGTAGCCGACGGCGATGATCGGGTCGTACCCGGCCTCGGCGAGCGCCCGCACCCGCTCCACCTTGCGGCGGGCGGGCTCGCCCCGCGCGGCCGCCACCTCCTTCACCCGCATTCCGCTCAGATTGCGCTTGGCCTCGTCGATCCCGGCGGCCGCGGCGTCGTTGTACGACTTGTCGCCCCGTCCGCCGATGTCGTACGCGAGCCCGACCCGCAGCGGGCCGGTGTGTGGCGGCGCGGCGTCCGCCCCGCCGCGGCATCCCGCCGCGGCGGCGACGGCGAGGGCGACGGCGCCCGCCGTCACCGCCCGGATCGCCCGCAATCGGACCTCCTAACCAGGGTGGTCCCACTGTCCGCGATACCCCTCGACGAGGGCGGAGAACGCGCCGCGCCTCTGACAGGTTTATTCCATTTGAGTTAGTTTGTGCGGGTAATGGATCCGGAATAGCGGGCGGCCTCTTCGCCTTCGCGCGTCACCTCGAAGCCGGCGGCGCTCTCGCCCCGCCATGTGATCGTGACCTTTCCCGGATGACAGGCGTCGCCTTTCACCCGGTCGAGGGTCAGCACGAGCACCGCGTCCGACCCGCCCGCGGGGGTGAGGCGGCCGGAGCAGTGCAGGTCGGCGCCCCACCGCATCCGCGCCGGTTCGGCGAGACGGATCTCGACCGGGAAGACCCGGCCGGCCGAGGGGTGGGTGGCGACGCCTGTCCACGTCCCGTCCGGGTGCGCGGGCCCGTGGTCCGTCAGCGCCCACGCGACGCCCAGCGCGGCGAGGACGGCGACGGCCGCGATCGAGGCGGCCAGTGCCACCACGCGCGCCCGCCCGGGACGCCGTCCGCCGGTCCCGCCGTGCGCCACCCGCTCGTTCTCCGTCCGGTCGTTCTCCGTCCGGTCGTTCTCCGTCCGGTCGTTCTCCGTCCGGTCGTTCTCCGTCCGCTCGGGCTCGGTCCGCTCAGCCACCGTCCGCTCGGGCGCCTCCCGGTCGGGCCCCTCCCGGTCGGGCACCGTCCGCTCGGGTCCGGCCGGATACGGCCCGGTGGCAGTGGGCACGGGAGGATTCGGCCCCGGAGGACCCGGCACGGAAGGACCCGGTCGCCCCGGGGCCCGGCCGAGCAGGGCGCTCAGCACCTGCCCCGCGTCCGGCCGGTCGGCCGGCTCCGCAGCCAGGCACGCCACGACGAGGTCTTTCAGCAGGCCGGTGAGCGGCCCGAGGTCCGGGGCGCCGTACAGGATGCGGGCCATCACGGCCGCGTGCGTCTCGCCGGTGTAGGCCTGCCTGCCGCTCGCCGCGTAGACGAGCGTGAGCGCCCAGCAGAACATGTCCGCCGCCGGCCCCGCGGGCCGCCCCTGAAGCTGTTCGGGGGCGATGTAGGCCGGGGTGCCGACCGGGTCTCCCGTCGTCGCGGTGGCGTCGGCGAGGCGGGAGATGCCGAAGTCGACGACCCGCAGCCCGTCGGAGCCGAGGAGCACGTTGCCCGGCTTGAAGTCGCGGTGGACGACCCCCGCCCGGTGGATCGCGGCCAGAGCGGTGGCCGTCCCCACGGCGATGCGGTCGAGGTCCCCGCCCGTCCGCGGGCCCGCCGCCCGCACGTGCTCCCGCAGGGACGGGCCGTCGACGTACTCGCTCACGATGTACGGCCGGTCGCCGTCCAGGTCGGCGTCGAGGACCTGTGCGGTGCAGAAGGGCGCCACCCGGCGCACCGCCTCGATCTCCCGGGCGAACGCGCGCCGGGCGGAGGCGTCGTCGAGCCGCGCGTGCAGGAGCTTCACGGCCACCGGCCCGCCCGACGCGCCTGCCGCGCCTGCCGCACCGAGGAAGACGACTCCCTGGCCGCCTACGCCGAGGCGGCCGGTGAGGCGGTAGTCCCCGAGGTGCCGGGGATCTTCCGGGCGCAGGGGGGATGCGTCGGGCATGGGCGGCGTACGGCTCGGCGGGGTCGGCCGGTTCGACGGACGGGGGTCAGCGGGCGCCGCCCCACAGCGCGGTCAGCGCCGTGGCGGCGAGCACCTTGACGCCGATCCCGATCGCCCGCTCGTCGACGTCGAACTGCGGCCTGTGGAGGTCGACCTCGTCGACGGCCCCCACCGGCCGGGTGCCCAGCCGGGCGAGCGCGCCGGGCACCGACTCGAGGTACCAGGAGAAGTCCTCGCCGCCGAGGCTCTGCGGCGTGGGCACGGCCGCCCCGTCGCCGACGATCTGGTTCACCGCGTCGTGCAGCATCTGGATGCTGGTGGCCTCGTTCACCGTGGGCGGAGTGCCGCGCCGGTAGTCGATCTCGGCGTCCACGCCGTACGCGCCCGCGACCGAGTCGAGCAGGGTCTTGACCATGTCGGGGGCCTGGTGCCAGGCCTCCTCGTCGAGCGACCTGACCGTGCCCTGGGCCACCCCGACGTCCGGGATCGCGTTGGCCACCGAGCCCGCGGAGATCTGCCCCCAAACGAGGCTGAGGCTGGAGCGGGGGTCCACGCGGCGCGACAGCGCGGCCGGCAGCTCGGTGACGATCTTGCTGAGCGCGTAGACCAGGTCCACGGTCAGGTGCGGCCGGGCGGTGTGCCCGCCCGGACCCGCGACCCGGATGCGCAGGCTGTCGCAGGACCCGGTGATCGGGCCGGTCCGCAGGCCGACGTGACCGACGTCGAGACGCGGGTCGCAGTGCACCGCGAAGATCCGGTCGACCTCGTTCAGGCCGCCGTCGCGCATGACCTCCAGTGCGCCGCCCGCGACCTCCTCGGCGGGCTGGAAGATCAGCCGCACCCGGCCGGGGAGGGCTCCCGCGTCGGCCTGCGACGCCAGGAACAGCCCCGCGCCGAGGACGACCGCCGTGTGCACGTCGTGACCGCAGGCGTGGCACGCGTTCGAGTTCGTGGAGCGGTAGGGGACGTCCTTCTCGTCCTCCATGGGCAGCGCGTCGATGTCCGCGCGCAGGGCGACCGTGGGGCCCTCGTCCCGGCCGAGGTCCACCCACAGGCCGGTGCCGCGCGACAGCGGGTGCGGGGTGAGCCCGGCGTCCGTCAGCCGCTCAGCGATCTTCTCGGTCGTGCGATGCTCGCTGAAGGCGATCTCCGGGTGCGCGTGTACGTCGCGCCGGAACTCGATCAGCTCATCGTTGTGCCCGCGAAGGAATTCCGCCAGTTGCCCGGCCAGGTCGCTACTTCCCGGCACGGCCGCGTCCGGCGCTGCGAGCTTCGATGAGGTGGCCACGGAACTTCCCTTCTCCGGCGAGCCGTCCCGCCACGGGTCGCCGGATCACCATATGATCATGCAAAGTCACAAAAAAAGCCCAAAAGGGTCGAGCGGGCGCCTCGCCTCCACCGACCCTTCATTCACAATCCTTTCACGCCGCGACCCTCCGATACGGCGGATTGCCCAGTATTTACACCGGCCTCCGCACGTTGTCAGAACTGAGGCACTGTTGCCGGACATGTCAGGCCCTACCCAGTCAGCTGCCCGATTGTCCGATCTCGCGGTTGGGGTTCGAGGTCACGAACCTGTCCTCCGCGAGCTCGATGAGCGTGGCGTCGACCACGTCCTGGAGGGTCCCTCCGTCGGCGAGGATCGCCCGCTGGCGCTCGGATGAGCTGCCCTGCTCCAGCACCTCGGTCACGACCGCCAGTTCGTCGACGCAGCCGAGCCGCTCGGCGACCGGTTCGAGTTCGCGCTGAAGTTCATACAATACGTCGCGCACCGGCGCCGTGGAGCCATGGTCATCGGTGATGACGTCCGCGTCGAGGCCGTACCGCGTGGCGCGCCACTTGTTGTCGCGCACCACCCACGCCGCCGGATGCGGCAGCTTGTACCCCCGGTCGAGCTGCTGGTCGAACTGCTGCACGAGGCACTGGGACAGCGCGGTCACCATGCCCACCTCGCGCGGCGTCGGGATCCCGTCGAACATCCTGATCTCGATGGTGCCGAAGTCGGGATGCGGCCGGATGTCCCACCACACCTCCTTGATGCTGCGGATCGTACCCGCCCGCAGCAGTGTGTCCATGTACTCCTCGAACTCGGCCCAGTCCGCGAGCAGGTGCGGCGGCCCGGCCGTGGGCAGCGAGCCGAAGACGATGGCCCGGCTCGACGCCAGCCCGGTGTCCTGCCCGCCCCAGTAGGGGCTGGAGGAGGTGAGCGCGAGGAAGTGCGGCAGGTACGCCGCGAGGGCGTTGACGATCGGGATGACCTTGTCCCGCTCCTTGACCCCCACGTGGACGTGCACGCCGAACGTCTGGATCCGCCAGGCGAGCCACTGCATCTCCTCGACCAGCTCCACGTAGCGCTGACTGGGCGCGTAGACCGCGTCACGCCAGTCGCTGATCGCGTGGGTCCCCGTGCAGGCGAGTCCCATGCCGCGCGGCTCGACGGCCTCGGTCAGCCGCTCGAGGCTCTTCTTCAGGTCCTGCACCGCCTCCGCCACGGTGTGGCAGACGTCCGTGACGATCTCGATCTGCGACTGCATGAGCTCGTGCATGGCCTTGGGCCGCTGCCCCTCGCTGAGGTCGGGCACCGCGGCGAGCACCTCTTTGGCGTCCTGGCGGAGATGACGCGTGTGCCTGTCGACGAGCTGAAGCTCCCACTCCACGCCGAGCGTCGCGCCACGCGAGGGATTGAAGTCGATCGCCAAAGCTTGCCTCCATCACGTTCGGTCCCTGTGGACACTCAGGTCACATCGGACAAGGTCGTTTCCAGGTCAGGCCCTACCCCTCATCCATCCCCGCACGCCGACGGCACCGAGCGCCAGTGCCAGGAGGATGTTCACCGCGACGAGCACGCCGTGGACGACGTAGAAGGACGTCTCATGCCCGTCGGCGAGATTGAAGGCGAGGTTGATCCATTCGAAGATCATGAAGGCGGCGAGTGCCACGAGAAAGACCGATACACGTCTCGTCATGACTCACAGTATCGGCGGCCCCCGCGTGGCCCTGTGGCATATGGGGCATATGTCGCTTCATGCGAAGGCAGTCGAGGCTAGGCTGAGCCATCTATGCGGACGAACCATCGTGTCCTCGCCGCCGTGACGACGGCGGGGGTGCTGACGACGGCGCTGCTCGGCGCCCCTCCCGCCGCGGGCGCGCCGGCCGTGCCGGACCTGGCGTCGCGGGAGACCGGCACGGCCGTGGCGGAGAACGGCACGGGA
This sequence comes from Microbispora sp. ZYX-F-249, assembly GCF_039649665.1. Lineage (NCBI taxonomy): Bacteria > Bacillati > Actinomycetota > Actinomycetes > Streptosporangiales > Streptosporangiaceae > Microbispora > Microbispora maris. The sequence continues at coordinate 124,812 of NZ_JBDJAW010000006.1, forward strand.
AACGGCACCGTCGGCGGGGACCTGCTCGCCGGCCACGGGATCATCGCCCCCGCGGGCGTCAAGGCGCCGCCGAAGACCGAGGCCTCGTCGTACGTCATCGCCGACGCCGAGACCGGCCAGGTGCTCGCGGCCAAGGACCCGCACGGGCACTACCTGCCGGCGAGCACGCTCAAGACGCTGACGGCCGTCACGCTGATCCCCAAGCTCGACAAGAACCGCAAGGTCAAGCCGAGCGAGGAGGCCTGCAACGTGGAGGGCAGCGCCGTCGGCATCGTCCCCGAGCCGATCTACAAGATCGACGACCTCATGCGGGCGCTGCTCATGGTTTCCGGCAACGACGCGGCGGTCGCGCTCGCCGAGGCCAACGGCGGCCTGAAGAAGACGCTCGCCGACATGAACAAGGAGGCCCGCAGGCTCCAGGCGTACGACACGGTGGCCAAGACGCCGAACGGCCTGGACCAGCCGGGCCAGCGCAGCTCGGCCTACGACCTCGCGCTGATCGCCCGGGCCGGGCTGGCGATGCCGGACTTCCGCGAGTACGTCGGCACGAAGGTCGCCAAGTTCCCCGCGCCCAAGGACTACCTCAAGAAGGACAAGAAGAAGAAGCGCCGCGACGACGCCGAGGCCAGCGAGTCCCCCCGGCCCGCCTACTACGAGATGGCCAACCACAACAGGCTGCTGGGGCGCTACAAGGGCATGCTCGGCGTCAAGAACGGCTGGACGTCCAAGGCCCTGGGCAGCTTCGTGGGCGCGGCCAGGCGCGACGGCCACACCGTCATCGTCGCGATCATGCATCACCCCGGCGGCTTCTGGGAGGAGGTCTCCAAGCTGCTCGACTGGGGCTTCGCCGCGAGGGGCAAGGTGACCCCGGTGGGCGAGCTGGTCGCGCCCGTGCCCGACCCCAAGCCCTCGTCCTCCCCCCTGGCCGTACGGCCCGCCTCTCCGACGCCGGGGACCGCGGGCGCGGCCCGGGCACGCGGCGAGGACCCCGCGTCGAAGGGTTCCGGCGTGGCCACTCCCCTGCTGATCGGCGGCGGCGCCCTCGTGGTCCTCGCCGCCGGCGCGTACGGCCTGCGCCGGCGCCGCAGGACGCCCGGCGACGCGGCCGGCTGATGCCTCCCCCGCCGATGCCCGCCCCGTCGCGGCACTAGAGATCGGGAGGGGCGGGGATGGCGTGCTCGGCGGCGCGGCTGACCTCCTCCCAGCGGGCCCACGTCTCCATGCGGCGGCGTGAGACGTCGAAGGCCAGGTCGTAGGCCGTGCCGCCCAGCAGCAGCCGCAGCGGGGGGTCGTCACTGCCGACGAGCTTCAGCACGGCCGCGGCGGCCAGCCGGGGATCGCTGTCCACCGACCCCTCGGCCCACTGTTTCTCCAGCTCGGCCCGCAGAGGGGCGTAGTCCGGCAGCGGCGTGGCCGTGGTCATGCCGGCGTACAGGCCGGTCCAGTAGCCGCCGGGCTCGACGATGGTGAGCTTGACCCCGAACTGCGCGGCCTCCATCGCCAGCGCCTCGCTCATGCCCTCCAGGGCGAACTTGCTCGCGCTGTACAGCCCCGTGGTGGGGAAGCCGCCGAGCGCCCCGATGCTGGAGATCTGCACGATGTGCCCGGACCCCTGGGCGCGCAGGCAGGGCAGGACGGCCTGACCGACCCACAGCGCGCCGAAGAAGTTCGTCTCCATCTGCGCCCGGGCCTCGGCCTCGGTGAACTCCTCGACCATTCCCATGGACAGGACGCCGGCGTTGTTGACCACGACGTCGAGCCGGCCGAAGCGCTCGGTCGCCCGGGCGACCGCGGCGAAGACCGCGGCGCGGTCGGTGACGTCCAGCGGGAGCACGAGCAGCCTGTCCTCGTATGCGGCGGCCAGGTCCCCCAGCGGTGCCACGGTCCTGGTCGCGGCGACCACCCGGTCCCCGGTCTCCAGCGCGGCCCGGGCGAAGGCGCGGCCGAGGCCCCGCCCCGCCCCGGTGATGAACCAGACCCGTCCCGGACCTGCGGTCGTCGGCGTACGCATGGCGGCTCCATTCCCGAAAGTAGACGATACGGTTCGTCTTGGCTCTGTCGATCCTCATGTCACTCACGGGAACTTGTCAAGACGGATCGTCTCGTCTCGCCTCTGGTAGGTTCGTGGCCATGACGGCACAGCACGGCACGGCCCCCGGCACCAGACGCCGCAGCGAGGCCTCGCGGCGGGCCATCCTCACCGCGGCGTTCGAACTCGTCGGCGAGGTCGGTTACGCGAAGCTGAGCATCGAGGGGATCGCCGCCCGGGCCGGGGTCGGCAAGCAGACCATCTACCGATGGTGGCCCTCCAAGGGCGCGGTGCTCTTCGACGCGTTCCTCATGCTCTCCGAGGGGGAGGACGACTCGGCGGCCCTGCCCGACACCGGCGACCTGGAAGCCGACCTGAAGACGGTCCTGCGCGCCACCGTGGCCGAGCTGAACGACCCGCGCTACGACGAGCCGATGCGCGCGCTCACCACCGAGATCCTGCACGACCCCGCGCTCGCCGCGGCCTATGCCGAACGGCTCGACCGGCCGATGAAGGAGCTGAAGAAACAGCGGCTGCGCAGCGCGCAACGGGCCGGGCAGCTGTCCCGCGACCTCGACCTGGACGTCGCCGTCGAGATGCTGTGGGGACCGCTGCTCAACCGGTGGCTCCAGCGCGGCGGCCCGCTCACCCCCGAGTACGCCGACAGCGTCGTGGAGACCGCGCTCGACGGGTTGCGTCCGCGCTGAAGCGCGGTGGGGACGCGCCGAGGAGCGCGGTCAGGCGGGACCGGCGGTGGGCGTGATCGCGGGCGAAGGAAGCGGAGTCGGCTCGGGCGGCGGGCCGAGCGTGGCCGTCGCCGTCCACGCGGCGGCGTAGAGGATGACCCGGGCCGACAGGTTGATCCACAGCAGCAGCCCCACGACGACCGCGAACGTGCCGTACACCGGGTTGCGCAGGGTGGCGGCCAGGATCAGCGCCGCGAGCTGCTTGAGCACCCCGAAGCCGGCCGCGCCCAGCAGCGCGCCCTTGAGCACGACGAGGAACGGCTGCGACGGCTTGGCCACCCAGCCGAGGATGACCAGGAAGAGCAGCAGGTCGGCGAGGAGGCTCGCGGCGATCCCGGCGATCCAGACCCCGGCGCCGGCCAGCGGCGAGGAGCCCAGGCCCAGCCACCCGGCGACCGTGCTCGTGGCCCCGGTGGCGAACCCGCTCACGATCACCGAGATCAGCATGACGAGGCCCATGAGCACGAGCGCGACGAGGTCGCGGAGCTTGCCCAGGAAGTAGTTGAGCGGCGGCTCGCAGGTCATCCAGACGGTGCGCAGGGCCCCGCGCAGCGCGTCCATGGCGCCCAGCCCGGCGTACAGCAGGCCGAGCAGGCCGATGATCCCGGCCCGGGCCCGGGCCCCGGCGAGCTGGTCGATGTGGAGCTGATCCGCGAGCCCGGGAAGCTGGCTGTTGATCGCCTCGGTGAGCGTGGCGAGCGCGTCCGGGCGGACCGTCACGACGTACCCGAACAGGGCGAACGCCAGCGCGATCACGGGGAAGAACGACAGGAACGCGAAGTAGGTGATCGCGCCCGCCAGCCGGTCCCCCGACTGCACCTGGTAACGCTGCACGGTCCGGATGAGGTGGTCGAGCCAGGGGAAGCGGATCCGGTCACGCTCGATCCGCATCCGGCCCCACGCGCGGACCGCGTCGACGCGCCGCGTGACCTGGTCGACCAACGCCATCCCCATCGGCTTTGTCTACCCGGAGAAGGCGTGTCGATGCCTGCGGCGGACGCGGCCCGCGTCGGCGGCCGCGCTCGGTCGCGGTCTACTCGAAGTGCGGCGCGGGGAGAAGGCCGAGGCGCTCGCGGACCTGCTCCATCGTCTCGCGGGCCACCGCGCGGGCACGGGCGGCGCCCGCGACCAGCAGCCGGTCGAGCTCGGCCTCGTCGGCCAGCAGCTTCTCCGTACGCTCCCGGATCGGGGAGAACGTCTCGATGACGGCCTCGGCGACCTCCTTCTTGAAGGCGCCGTATCCCTGCCCGGCGAACCGCGTCTCCAGCTCGGGGATCGGCGTGCCGGTCAGCGCGGACAGGATCCGCAGCAGATTGGTGACGCCCGGCTTGTTCTCCTCGTCGGCCACGACCTCGCTGCCGGTGTCGGTCACCGCGCGCATGACCTTCTTGCGCAGGACGTTCGGCTCCTCGAGCACGTCGAGGATGCCCTGCGGGCTCGACGACGACTTGGACATCTTCGCGGTCGGGTCCTGGAGGTCGGTGATCTTCTCGACCTCCTTGAGGATGTACGGGCTCGGCACCTTGAACGTCTGGCCGTAGCGGCTGTTGAAGCGCTGCGCGAGGTCGCGGCTGAGCTCCAGGTGCTGCTTCTGGTCCACCCCGACCGGCACCTGGTCGGCCTGGTAGATCAGGATGTCGGCCGCCTGGAGGATGGGGTAGGTGAACAGGCCGACGCTGGCGGAGCTCTCGCCGTACCGCGCGGACTTGTCCTTGAACTGCGTCATCCGCCCGGCCTCGCCCATGCCGGTCTGGCAGATCAGGTACCAGGCGAGCTCGCTGTGCTCGCGCACGTGGCTCTGCGCGAAGACCGCGGCGCGCTCCGGGTCGAGCCCCGCGCCGAACAGCTGGGCGGCGGCGATCCTGGTGCGCCGGCGCAGCTCCTCGGGCTTGGGCGCGACGGTCAGCGCGTGCAGGTCGGCGATGAAGAAGAAGGCCTCATGGGTGTCCTGCAGCGCGACGTACTGGCGGATGGCGCCGAGATAGTTGCCCAGGTGGAACGAGTCTGCGGTGGGCTGGATACCGGACAGGACGCGAGCGAGAGCCATGCGCCAATTCTGTCAGCAGTCGCGGGCTGCCCGCGACAGACGCGGCGCGGAGCGGGCGCGGCGTCCCGTGAACCCGTTTGCCGACTCGTGTGAAAGACGGGCGACACTGCTTCCTTGGGAAGGCCCACCCACATGCCGCTCAGTACGACCCTGTCTGACGCCGCCCTCATCGAACGGTCGTGGCGAGATCCCGAGGATTTCGCCGTGCTGTTCGACCGGCATGCGGGACACATCCACCGTTATGTGGCCCGCCGGCTCGGCGACGACACGGCCGACGACGTCGTCTCCGAGACGTTCCTCGCCGCGTTCAGGCAGCGCCGCGACTACGACACCGCACGTCCGGAGGCCCTCCCCTGGTTGTACGGCATCGCGACCAACCTCATCCGCCGGCATCAACGCGCCGAGACACACCGCTACAAGGCGTACGCGAAGGTGGGCGTCCTTCCCGATGCGGACGACGCCGCGGATCACGCTCTCGATCGGGCGAGCGCGCATGCCGTACGCCGGCCTCTCGCCCGGGCCCTCGCCTCGCTGAAGGCCCGCGACCGTGACGTGCTCTTACTCGTGGCCTGGGCCGATCTCACCTACGAGGAGGTCGCGGGCGCCCTGTCCATCCCGATCGGAACAGTCCGTTCCCGCCTCAATCGCGCGCGGGCCACCGTCCGCGACGCCCTCGGCAGCATCGACCCCACGACGGAGCAGACCTCATGAACGAGCTGACCGACCTGACCGAGCTCCGTGACCTGTTCGCCGACAAGCCGCACCCCACGGCGGACCGTCTCGCTCCCGCCCGTACCGCCCTCCTGGCCGAAGCCCGCGCGAAGCGGCGGCCTCGGGCCCGCGCGGCCGGTCTGCGGCGTCTGATGCCGGCAGGCGGCCTGGTCGCGGCGATGGCAGCGGGAACGATCGCCGTCCAGACGCTCACCCCGTCCGCGCCCGCGAGCGCCGCCGAGGTCCTGAGACTGGCGGCCGAGGCCGCGACCGCCGTCTCATGGCCGGAACCCCGGGACGACCAGTACCTCCACTACGAGCTGATCGCGTATACGCGCAGCGAGGACGGGGTGCCCAACGTCGGTCCGCGCCACATCACGGGCGAGGTCTGGGCATCCGTCGACGGCTCCCGCCCGGGACTCCTGTGGCACAAGCCGGCGAGGTCCAGCCCCCGGGGCGACGAGTACAAGGAACTCCTGACCCGGTGCCCCTTCCAGCACGGCCGAACCTACGCCGACCTCCGCGGGTGGCCGACCGACCAGGAGCGGCTCCGGCACAAGCTGGCCGAACGCGGTGACGAGATGGTCCTCGGCAAGGACGCCGCGACCCGCACCTGGTACGGCGCCGTCAGCATCCTCGGCAGCCCGGTCCCGCCCAAGCTGCAGGCGGCCGTCTTCGAGATCACCGCGACCCTGCCGGGCATCGAGATGGAAGAACTGAAGGACGCCACCGGCAAATCGGGCATCGCCGTGACCCGAGCGGACGACCGGGGCCGCGAATCGCTCATCTTCGACAAGACCTCTTATGCCTTCCTCGGAGGCCAGGAACTCGCGCCGGGGCGAGGGCGCGAACTCTGGTCCGTGACCCGTCCGCGGATCACCGACGTACTCCCGGCCTGGTCCGCTTCGGTGAGGCGGAGAGGGTGCGCCTGAGCCCGCGCTCCCCGGAGCGCCCCCCGGGCACGCCCGCCGGTCAGCCGGCCGCCGCCGGCGCCGCGTCCTCGGGGGGATTGCGGGTGACGCGGACGCGGGAGACGCGGCGGCCGTCCATCTCGGTCACGGTCAGCCTGACGCCCGGCGCCTCGGCGACCTCGCCGCGCTGGGGCAGGTGGCCGAGGGCGGCCATGACGTACCCGCCCAGGGTCTCGTACGGCCCGCTGGGCAGCCGCACGCCCGTCTGCGCGTGGAACTCGTCCAGGTTGACCAGCCCCTCGACCTCCACGTCTCCGGCGATCATCCGGACGGCGTCGCCGCTCTCGTCGTACTCGTCGCGGATGTCGCCCACGAGCTCCTCGACCAGGTCCTCCAGCGTCACGATGCCGTCGGTGCCGCCGTACTCGTCCACCACGATGGCGAGGTGGTGGCCCTCGTCGCGCATCTCGGCGAGCGTGGCGAGGACCCGCTTGCTCGCCGGCACGAGCTTGACCGGGCGGATCGGCACGACCTCGCTGATCGGCTCCAGCCGTCCGGTGCGGACCGGGTCGAGCAGGTCGCGTACGTGGACGAACCCGATGACGTCGTCGTAGGTGTCGCGGTAAACGGGGAACCGGGAGTGCGGCATGGCGGCGGCGAGCACGGCCGCCTCGGCGAGCGGGGTGTCCGCGGCCATGAACTCGACCTCCGTACGGGGCAGCATGACCTCCCTGAGCTGCCGCTTGCCCGCCGCGAACACCTCGGCGATCACGTCGCGCTCGTCCTGGGTGAGCTCCGCGTGGCCCACCACCATGTCACGCAGCTCCTCGGTGGTCATGGCCGCCCTGTCGGCGGACGGGTTGCCGCCGAGCAGCCGCACGATGCCGTTGGTCGACTTGGACAGCAGCCAGATCACCGGCCTCGACAGCATGGCGATCCGGTCGAGCAGCGGGGCGGTCATGAGCGACAGGCTCTCCGCCCGCTGCCGGCCGAGCCGCTTGGGCGCCAGCTCGCCGAGCACCAGCGTCACGTACGAGATGGACAGCGTCACGGCCACGAACGCGACCGGTGCGGCCACGCTCTTGCGCAGGCCCCACGCCTCCAGGACCGGGGCGAACCGCGGGCCCAGCGCGTCGGCGCCCAGCGCGGCCGACAGCACGGTCGCCACGGTCACCCCGACCTGGATGGCGGACAGGAAGCGGTTGGGGTCGCGGGCGAGCTTCTGCACCCGCGCGCCGCGGCGTCCCTCGCGGCTCAGGCGGCGGATCTGGCTCTCCCGCAGCGAGACCATCGCCATCTCGGCCGCGGCGAAGAATCCGCCGATCAGGATGAATATCAGAACCAGGGCGATGGTCACCGCGACGCTGCTCAACGTCATCAGTCCGTTCGGGTGTCAGGCGTGCCAGACCGGTCGTCGCAACCCCCCGACTTGCTGAGATTGCGGTACTGGTGGCATTTAACCCGCTCCTCATGGGAAGCGCGTAAGCTAGGCCCTGTACGTACATAATCCAACACGCTCGAACAGGAGCAAACAGTGAAGCTGCTGGTTACTGGTGGAGCCGGGTACATCGGCAGCGTCGTGGCGGCGCAACTCCTTGAGGAGGGGCACGAGGTCACGGTGCTCGACGACCTGTCCACCGGGCATGCCGACGCGGTGCCGTCCGGGGCCTCGTTCGTGCAGGCGTCGATCACCGAGGCCGGCGGCGTGCTCGCCGACGGGTACGACGCCGTGCTGCACTTCGCGGCGAAGTCGCTGGTGGGCGAGTCGGTCGAGAAGCCGGGGCTGTACTGGTCGCACAACCTCGGCGGCACGCTGGCGCTGCTCGACGCGATGCGGCAGGCCGGGGTGAACCGGATCGTGTTCTCCTCCACGGCCGCCACCTACGGCGAGCCGGAGCGCACGCCCATCCTGGAGACCGACCCGACCCGCCCGGGCAACCCCTACGGCGCGTCCAAGCTCGCCGTGGACACCGCGCTCACCGCCTTCGCCGGGCTGTACGGCCTGGGCGCGGTCAGCCTGCGGTACTTCAACGTGGCGGGAGCGTACGGCGAGTTCCGCGAGCGGCACACGGTCGAGACCCATCTGATCCCCAACATCCTCAAGGTGGCGCTCGGCGAGCGCGAGTCGGTCGGCGTCTTCGGCACCGACTACCCCACGCCCGACGGCACCTGCGTCCGCGACTACGTCCACGTCGCCGACCTCGCCCGGGCGCACCTGCTCGCCCTCGACGCCTGCACTCCCGGCGAGCACCGGATCTACAACCTCGGCAGCGGCACGGGCTTCTCGGTCAAGGAGGTCGTGGACGTCTGCCGCGAGGTGACCGGGCACCCCATCCCGACGACCGTCGCGCCGCGCCGTCCCGGCGACCCGGCCGTCCTGGTGGCGTCGTCGGAGAAGATCCGGCGGGAGCTGGGCTGGAAGCCGGTCCACACGACGCTGCGGGACATGGTCGCCGACGCCTGGACCGCCTCCACGAAGCCCGCCTGAACCCCCGACGCCCCTGGTGTCGGCCTGTTTCGGCGGCATTCAGGCGCGGCGCAGGGCCACCCGTACGCTCGCCTTGTTGTTGGCCGGACGGCGGTCGCCGTAGCGACGCGAATAGACGGTGGCCATCGTGGCCACGGCGTGCGAGGCCCGGGACGGCACCCGGAAGACCAGTTCGAGCAGCCCCCGCGACCCCGACCTGATCGGCGGCAGCGAGCACCCCACGAACTGGCGGTTCCCCCGGCAGCGCCCGCCCCTCGCGGACAGCAGCCGGGCCTCGCGCGGCTGGAAGAACACGTACGCGTCCCGCACCACGCGCGGCCCGCGGTTGCGCACCTCCGCCCGCACGGAGAACCAGTGGCCCGGGCGGATGAACCGGGTCGAGGAGCGGAACCGCATCGCCAGGTCGGCTCCCTCGTCGACCCTGGTCACGGCCTCGGCCGTGTTGTCGGTCTCGTCCTGGTCGATCACCTCGGAGGTCAGGTCGGCCCGTGCCCGCAACGGGCCGTGCGCGCCCGGCGCGATCACTCCCGTGATCGTCATGTCGCCCGAGCCGCCGGACAGGACGTCGTCGGACGAGCGGCAGACGACCCGGTTGCGCGCCTCGCCCGGCTCGCACTCGGCCACGCCGACGTTGACGACCTGGAAGTCTTTGGGCAGCCGCACCCGCAGGGTCGGCAGCACGGCGTCCCCCGGGCCCTTGTTGTGGACGGTGACGTGGTAGGTCAACGGCTGCCCCGGCTGCGCCACCTTCGGCGAGGCGGTGATGCCGACCTCGAGGTCGGCCGCGCCCCACGGATTCTGCAACGGCTCCTTCACCGGCACCGGCCGGGGCGCCTCCCCGGAGAAGGCGAGCGCCGGCTGCGGCGCTCCGGCGACGAACACACAGACCAAACCCGTGACGACCCTACGACCCATGCCGCTCCCCCGAACGCTTGAGATCAATTCAACCGTGCCGGACGTGCCCCGCGCACCGTCCGACACGCCGCGCACAGCGCCGCTGAGCTGGAGTCCCACGCGTCCGTCCCACGCCCCTCACACGCTCGTCAGGGGCCCGTCTCAGGCGGCGACGAGGTCCTGCTGGGGTGCGGGCCTGCCGAGCCGCACCCCGCCCCGCGGCAGCAGCGCGAGCGCGAGGAGGGCGACGACCGCCCCCACGACCCCGAGCCAGGGGATGACGGTCGCGGTCGCGGCGGCGTGGGCCGCCGGCAGGCCGTGCCCCGGCGCCTCCCGCGTGACCACCGACGTGTACGCCGTGCCGGCGAGGGCCAGCGCGACCGAGCCGCCGATCTGGCGGAAGAAGGTCAGGTTCGCACTGGCCGTGCCGATGTACCGGGGCGGCACGGCCGACTGGATCGCTACGGTGAGTCCGGACAGCATGGGCCCCATCCCGAGCCCGATCAGCGCCATCCACGCGACGAGCATCGGGGTCGAGGTGCCGACCGCGAGGTTCGCGCACAGCGCCGTGCCCGCGACCAGGAAGAACGGCGCGATCACCAGCCACGGCTTGTAGCGGCGCGTACGCGAGATCAGGGCGCCGGTGACCGCGCTGCCCACGACCATCGCCAGCATCAGCGGGTAGATGTGCAGCCCGGAGGATGTTGCGCTCAGGCCGTGCGCCTCCTGGAAGTAGCGCGGCAGGAACACCACCCCGGCGTACATGCAGAACGCCGTGAAGAACGACGCGACGTTGACCAGCGAGTACGTGCCGTTCGCGAACAGGTGGAGCGGCACGATCGGCTCGGCGGCCCGCCGCTCGACGAGGACGAACACCACGAGCAGCGCCAGGGACACGCCGATCGGCCCGGCGACCGGCCCGCTCGTCCAGGTGTGGCCGTCGATCCCCTTCTCGGTCAGCCCGACGAGCAGCGCGCTGATCGCGGCGCTGAAGACGGCGATGCCCAGGTAGTCGGGCCGCGCCCCGCCGTGGCCCGGCCGGTACGGCAGCCGCCACACGATGATGGCCACCAGGACGGCGCCGATCGGGACGTTCACGTAGAAGGCCCAGCGCCAGCTCGCGTGGTCGGTGAACAGCCCGCCGAGGAACGGCCCGGCGATGTAGCTCAGCGCCATCACGCCGCCGAGCGCGCCCTGCACCCGCCCGCTGCGCTCCGGCGGGAACAGGTCGATCACCAGTGCCAGCGAAAGCGGCAGCAGCGCGCCCGCGCCGAGCCCCTGCACGCCGCGGAAGGCGATGAGCTGCCCCATGCTCTGCGCCATCCCGGACAGGATCGAGCCGAGCAGGAACAGGACCACCCCGATCAGCAGAAGCGGCTTGCGCCCGTACGCGTCGGACAGCCGGCCGTACAACGGGACCGTGACGGTCGAGGTGAGGAGATAGGCGGTCACCACCCAGGTGTACAGGCCGGTGCCGCCCAGCTCGGCGGTGATCCTCGGCAGCGCGGTGCCGACGATCGTCTGGTCGAGCATCGCCAGGAACATGCCGCCGAGCACGGCGAACAGGAGGAGTCCGTTTCTGGATCGCATGTGTCGAAGGTGACATGTAAGAATAGACATGTCAACCCAGATATATAGTGGGGGCATGTCCCTGCGCATCGCTCTTCTCGGTCTCCTGACGGCATACGGCTCGGCGAGCGGCTACGACCTGACCAAGGCGTTCGAGAAGTCGGTGGCCCATGTCTGGCAGGCCGGGCACAGCCAGATCTATCCCGAGCTGGCGAAGATGACCGCGGACGGGCTGGTGACGGTCGAGGCGGAGGGCGCACGGGGGCGCAAGATCTACGCGATCACGCCGGAGGGCCGCGCGGAGCTGCGCGCCTGGCTGGTCGGGCACGACCCCACGGGCCCGGCGCGCAACGAGGTCGCGCTCCAGGCGTTCCTGCTCCCGCTGCTCGACCCCGGGGAGGCGCTGGCCGTCCTCGAACGGCTGAAGGCGTACGTGGAGCACAAGCTGGCCGAGCTGGAGGCCCTCTGGGCGATCAAGCACTCCTCACCCGTCCCCGAGGGGACGACCGGGGTCAGGTTCGGCAACCTCGCCCTGGACCTCGGCATCCGGCAGACCCGCACGACCCTCGCGTGGGCGAACGACGCCATCGCCGCGATCGGGCGCCGGGCCTGACCTCTCCCTTGCCGGCCGGAGGGCTCAGCGGCAGGCCAGCATGGGCGGCGCGTCCCGCTCGGGGTCGAAGTCGACGTTGCCGAAGTGCTTGCGCAGCAGCGCGCGCATCGTGCCGTCGTCGTACATCCGGGTGATCGCGTCCGCCACGGCCTTGCAGGTGCGCACGTCCTTCCTGGGCAGGCCGACGGCGTAGCGCTGGTCGGTGAGCCGCAGGCCGAGCACCGACAGCTTCAGGCTCGCCACCCGGTTGCCGAAGCCGGCGATGATCAGGTCGTCGCCGGGGACCGCGTCGACCTCGCCGCGCGTCAGCAGGTTCATGCACTCTGCGTAGTCGCCCACCGGGACCTGCTCGACGCCCGCCTTGTCCGCGACGAGCCGGGCGATGCTGCTGCCGGCGGGCGCGCACATCCGGCGTCCGGCCAGGTCCTCCAGCTTCTTGATGCGCGAGCCCGCGAGCACGAGCAGGTCGGCGTGGGCCGTGTAGTACGGCCCGGCGAAGGTGACGGCGTCGCCGCGGTTGTCGTCGTAGGAGTAGGTCGCCACGACCATGTCGACGCTGCCGTCGGCCAGCGACCGCACCCGGTCGCCGACGCCCACCCTGCGGAAGGTGATCCCCTTCGCGGGGACCTTGAGGCTTCTGGCGATCGACGTGGCGACGTCCACGTCGAACCCGCTGAACCCGTTCGACTGCTGCAGCGCGACCCCGGGCACGTCTCCCCGCACGCCGATCGTCAGCCGCCTGGTCTTCAGCGCCTTCTCGTACACCGAGGCGTACGTCGCGCTCGGGCGCGGGGACCGCGACGCGACGGTGGCGTCGCCGGTGCCGCTCTGCGCGGGCTCGCCGCCGAACGCGAAGCCGGTCTTGGCGGCCAGGATGGCGCCCGCGGCGGCCACGACGGCGAGCGCGGCCGCGATCGCGCCGATGAGAGGGCCCTTCCGGCGGCGCCGCGCCGGCCCGGCCCCGGCAGGCCCGATCCCGCTGCGCCCGGCCCCGACCGGCACGGCGCCCGCCCCGCCGGACCCGGCGGGCCTCGGGTCGGTGGGGCCGGGAGACGCGCGGAACGCCGGGGACGCCCCGGTCGGCACGTCGTTCCCGGTGGTGCCCGCCTGCCCGGCCGTCCCGGTCCACGCGCCGGCGCCGGTCCACGCGGCGTTCCCGGCCGGTGCGCCGCTCCCGGTCCGTACGCCGCCGGGCGGCAACGGGCCCGCGCCGGTCGGCGTGACGCGGCCCGGACCGGTGCGCGCGAACCGCGTGGCGTCGGGGTCGGCCGCGTGGGCGGCGCCCTCCGACAGCACGACCGCCGACGCGTCGCCCGACGCCGCACGGCCCAGCAGGCTGAGCAGGATCTGGTCGGCCGTCGGCCGCTCGTCCGGCGACTTGCGCAGGCACGCCCGGACCACCCCGCCGAGCGGCTCGGGCAGCATGCGGGTGTCGATGTCGTGGTTGAGGATGCGGTTGAGCACGACCGCGATCGAGGTCCCGCCGAACACGACGTCCCCGGTCGCGGCGAACGCGATCGTGGCGGCCCAGGAGAACACGTCGGCCGGGGGCCCGACCTTGCCGCCGGAGATCTGCTCGGGCGCCATGTACGCCGGCGTGCCGATCGCCCGGCTGGTGATCGTGGCGGTCGAGTCGAGGATGCGGGCGATGCCGAAGTCCACCACCCGGGGGCCGTCCACGGCCAGCAGCACGTTGTCCGGTTTGAAGTCACGGTGGACGATGCCCGCCTGGTGGATGGCGGTGAGCGCGGTGGCCGTGCCGACCGCCAGGCGCTCCAGACCAGAGCCGGTCAGCGGCCCGTCCGCCTCGACGGTCTCGCGCAGCGACCGCCCGTCGATGAACTCGCTCGCGATGTACGGCGTGTCGCCCTCGAGGTCGGCCGCCAGCACCCGGGCGGTGCAGAAGCTCGCCACCCGCTGGGCCGCGCGCAGTTCCCGCGCGAAGCGGGACCTGGCGGTCGCGTCACCGGAGAACTTGACGTGCAGCAGCTTGACCGCCGCCCGTCCGCCGGCCTGGTCCTGGCCGTGGTAGACCACGCCCTGCCCGCCCTCGCCCAGACGGCCGGACAGCACGAAGGGACCGAGCCTGGTCGGATCCCCCGGTTGTAGCGGCGCGATCTGCGGCATCCCCGTTCCCCACGATTCGGCAAAGTACCGGCCAGCAGAACTTTACGGCCCCGGCGCGACGCTTCCGCGGCCTGATACCGCGCCGTGACGTCAGGAAGTCGTGACAAAGCGGCGAGCGGTCCGTACCCGAAGGTAACGGGAAAGGGGCCGCCCGGAACGACTCCGGACGGCCCCCGCCGACGAAGAGGCCTTACTGCGCCATCTTCTTCTTGAGGTTCTCGTCGAGCGCCGCGAGGAAGTCCTGCGTGGTCAGCCACTCGGCGTCGCCGCCGACCAGGAGCGCGAGGTCCTTGGTCATCTGACCGCCCTCGACGGTCTCGACGCAGACCTGCTCCAGCTTCTCGGCGAAGTCGATGACCTCGGGCTGGTTGTCGAGCTTGCCGCGGTGCTGCAGGCCACGGGTCCACGCGAAGATCGAGGCGATCGGGTTGGTGGAGGTCGGCTTGCCCTGCTGGTGCTGGCGGTAGTGCCGGGTCACCGTGCCGTGCGCCGCCTCGGCCTCGACGGTGCGGCCGTCGGGGGTCATGAGCACGCTGGTCATGAGGCCGAGCGAGCCGAAGCCCTGCGCCACCGTGTCCGACTGCACGTCGCCGTCGTAGTTCTTGCAGGCCCACACGTACCCGCCCTCCCACTTCAGGGAGGCGGCCACCATGTCGTCGATCAGGCGGTGCTCGTAGGTGATCCCGGCGGCCTCGAAGTCGGCCTTGAACTCGGTCTCGTAGACCTCGGCGAAGATGTCCTTGAACCGGCCGTCGTACGCCTTGAGGATCGTGTTCTTGGTCGACAGGTAGACCGGGTAGCCGCGGTTGAGGCCGTACCGCATCGAGGCGCGGGCGAAGTCGCGGATCGACTCGTCCAGGTTGTACATCGCCAGGGCGACGCCGGAGCCGGGGAAGTCGAAGACGTTGAGCTCGATCGGCTCGCTGCCGTCCTTCGGCGTGAACGTCAGCGTCAGCGTGCCCTCGCCGGGAATCTTCAGGTCGGTGGCGCGGTACTGGTCGCCGAAGGCGTGACGGCCGACAACGATCGGCTTGGTCCAGCCGGGCACGAGCCGCGGGATGTTCGACATGATGATCGGCTCGCGGAAGATGACACCGCCGAGGATGTTGCGGATGGTCCCGTTCGGGGACTTCCACATCTTCTTCAGGCCGAACTCCTCGACCCGCGCCTCGTCCGGCGTGATGGTCGCGCACTTCACGCCCACGCCGTACTGCTTGATGGCGTTGGCGGCGTCGATCGTGACCTGGTCGTCGGTGGCGTCGCGGTGCTCAATGCCGAGGTCGTAGTACTTCAGGTCGACGTCGAGGTAGGGAAGGATCAGCTGGTCCTTGATGAACTGCCAGATGATCCGGGTCATCTCGTCGCCGTCGAGCTCGACGACCGGGCCCGCTACCTTGATCTTGGGCATGCGTGGGGTTCCCCTTCTGAATTAACTGGCCAGCACGTCCTTTTTGAGGCTCACTGGCCGTTGAGGCTATCGGACGGGTGTGGGTAAGTCCGCGACGAGGTCGTGTCCCTACGAGTCGTGCAGCCGCAGCAGCATGAGCAGCGAGCCGATGACGAGCGCCGCGCCGAACGCCGCCAGTGTGAGCGCGTCCATCCGCCGGCCGCGCACCGCGAGCGCGCCCGCCCGGCGGTCGGAGACCGTCACCCGGATCAGGGATCCGAAGAGAAAGCCGAATCCCATGATCGCACCACCCGCGGGCGCCGGCGCACCCAGGCCGATCGCGCCCAGCCCGGCGGCGGCACCCGCCGCCACCAGCAGCCACGGCCCCCAGGCCGTGCTCTCACTCGTTCTCACGTCTCTCCCATGCCTGCCACTGTGGTCCTCGGCGCCTCCCTGTCACCGCTCGTCGATGGGCGCCCACTTCCGGTCGCGCTCGCCGATGTACTCGCTGTCCGGCCGGATCAGGCGGTTGTCGGCGTGCTGCTCGATCACGTGGGCGGTCCACCCGGACATCCGGCTGACCGAGAACACGGGCGTGAACAGGTCCGTCGGGATGCCGAGATAGTGGTAGACGGTCGCCGCGTAGAAGTCCACGTTCGGATACAGGTGCTTGTCCGCGAAGACGACCTCTTCCATCTCCCGGGACATCCGGTAGTAGGTATCGTCGCCCGAGGCCTCGGCCAGCTCCTGCGACATCCGCCGCAGGTGCGTCGCCCGGGGGTCCTCGGTCTTGTAGACGCGGTGCCCGAATCCCATGATCTTCTCGCCCGCCGCCAGCTTGTCCCGCACGGCCTGGGCGACGCCGCGAGGGTCCAGCGCTTCCAGCGTACGCATGACCTGCTCGTTCGCGCCTCCGTGGAGGGGGCCCTTGAGCGTGCCGATGGCGGCGACGATCGCCGAGTGCATGTCGGAGAGCGTCGCGGCGCACACGCGGGCGGCGAAGGTGGAGGCGTTCATCGTGTGGTCGGCGTGCAGCACCAGGCAGGTGTCGAAGATCTCGACCTCGCGCCGCTCGGGGCGGCGGCCGGTGATCTGCAGCAGGAAGTTCGCGGCCGTGCTCAGCTCGGGATCGGGCTCCGGCAGGTCCGCCCCCGTCCTGGCCGCGTGATAGCGGGCGACGAGGACGGGCTGCTGGGCCGTGAGCCTGGCGGCCTTGCGGCGGTTGGCGTCGGCGGCGTTGGAATCCTTGTCCGGGTCGTCGGCGCCGGCCAGGGAGACCAGCGTGCGCAGCGCCTCCATGGGCGCCTGTTTCGCCGCGATTTCGGAGATGTTGCTCTCGGCGAGCGCGCCCAGGGTGCGGCCTGCGACCAGTTCCTCGCCGTAGCCGGCGAGCTGCTCGCGGGTCGGCAGAGTGCCACGCTGCAGCAGGTGGGCCACCTCTTCGAACGTCGCGTGGCCGGCCAGGTCGTGGATGTCGTATCCCCGGTAGAAGAGACGACCGGCTTTGCCGTCGATGTCGCTGATCGCGGTGGATGCGGCGACGACATCGGCGAGGCCTTTGGTGGGCTTGTCCGCCATGGGTGTTTCCTCCGCTTATCTCCGTGCGAAGTCTACCCGTGAGCAGGTAAAGCACCTCTCAAAGGTCCAGACCAATTTCAGGATTGATTCTGCTCACGGCAAAGGCGATTCCCCCTCGCCACGGGTGGGTAAGCCGCAGCTATAGGGAAAGTAACGGCGGGCTACCTGGGGAGGAACTGCCGTGGAGGGGCCGTTCATACGGATCGAGGACAGCGGCGAGGTGGTGCCGCTGCGCCCCGACGTCACCACGATCGGCCGCGGCCGGGGCGTGGACATCCGGCTGACGGATCCGAGCGTGTCACGGCTGCACGCCGAATTCGTCCGTCGCGGGCCCTACCTGTACGTCGTGGACCTGGGCCTGTCCCGCAACGGCACACGAGTGAACGGCAGGCCGATCGCCAGGAGGGTCCTGGACGACGGCGATGTCGTCTCCTTCGGGGCCGCCCGGGCCCGGGTCGGCGGGATCCCGCGGGAGGACCTCGCCCCCGAGGTCGAGCTGCGCCGCGCCGCCGCGCCGGAGCTCACCCGCCGGGAGGTCGACGTGCTCACGTCGCTGTGCCGCCCCGCGCTGTCCGACGAGGCGTTCGTCGCGCCCGCGACGGCCCGGGAGATCGCCGACGACCTCGTGGTGACCGAGGCGGCGGTCAAGCAGCACCTGCTGCGGCTGTACCAGAAGTTCCGCATCCCGGAGGGCACCAACCGGCGCACCCGGCTCGCCAACGAGGTCGTCGCCCTCGGCCTCGTGCGGCCCACGCCGGTCGTGCCGCCGCAACGGGCCGGCGGTCCGGCCGAGCCGGACCCGCAGCCGCAGCCGCAGCCGCGGACCCCCGCGGGCCGGCGGGCGTCCTGAGGCCACGCCCACCGGCCGCCGGGGATGAAATCCGTCCCACCCCCGGCGGCCGCTGGAGCGTTCCCAGGACCCGCGCCGACGTACGTCTGCCGATCGCCGTCATGCCTCGGCGATCACTTGGGTCAACGCGGCGAGAAAGGCCTGCGGGTTCATCACCGCCACCAGGTAGTGCTCACCGCCCCGCCCGCCGAATTCGACGGCCTGCATGCCCACCGGGACGTCGTACCCACCGCCGAGCAGGCGGGGTCTCCGGCCGGTCGCGGGCGGATGGAGCGTGATGTCGGCGACGGGCAGCGTGTGACGGCCCACGCGCAAGGTCCGGGACGTCAGGGTGATGGCGTTGTAACGGCGTTTGCTCAGCGAGACCAGCCCGGGGATGGAGGCGATGCCGAAGAACAGCGGGGTCAGGACGAGCACGGCATCGAGCGGGATCTCATGATGCTCCGTCCAGTAGTCCCAGCAGGACCAGATCAGGAGCGCGGCGCACAGCGCCCAGGGCACACCGAGCCACAGCTTCGGCTTACCGGGCCGTTCCACGTAGACGATCTCGGCGTCAGACATCGCCGTGTCCCGGGTGAAGGTATGAAAGAACGCCGAAGACCGCCGTCTGTGTGATGGTCAACCCGGTCCTGTCGGCGCCTTGCAGGACAAGGGCCAGAGCGAGGTCGGCGGGTTCGGCGGCCGGCAGTACGGTCACACCGACCGTCGAGCTGCCGAAGCGGTTGCGCTGACGCACGAGCGGGCCGCGTTCGGCGTCACGCAGTTCCTCCTCGCCCGCACCGATCCGGAGGTATGTGTAGCCGCGGTCTCCCAGCCCTATGGAGATGCCACGGCCTTTCTTACCGAGAGAGCGCCGGTTCCACGTGAGGGTCGCCCGGAGCCCGCCCACGCTGAGCCGTGTCCGCTCATCGATGAGGATGAGCCCCCGCTTCAGATCGTCCGGATGGGTGACCGACGCCTCGGGTAGCCCCGGTGCGGTGAGCGTGGCCTGCCGGGGAACCGTCCCCACTG
The DNA here is from genome assembly GCF_039649665.1 of Microbispora sp. ZYX-F-249. Lineage (NCBI taxonomy): Bacteria > Bacillati > Actinomycetota > Actinomycetes > Streptosporangiales > Streptosporangiaceae > Microbispora > Microbispora maris. Next base: position 143,773 of record NZ_JBDJAW010000006.1, read on the forward strand.
TGACGGCCACTTCTCCGTATCGCCCCGCCGTACCTGTCAGGGAGAGGTAGGTGGTCTGCCGCTCGGCGGAGCGGAAGGGCATCCGCCGTACGAGATCGAAATTGAACTCGTGCACGTCGTTCACCGTTTCGTCGCAGCGGGCAGTCGATCGAGCCTGGGGAGGAGTCCGGTGATCAGCTCCCAGACGCGTGGCACCTCGGTGAACACCAGCCGGAGCTCGCTGTCGGGTGTCACCGTCCCCGGCAGGATCGGCTCGGCGGGGTGCTCACGCAGCCAGTAGCCGAGTGGTCCGCAATCGAGCACCGTGATACCGCGAATGTCGGTTCCCCTGCCTTCCCGGTTCTTCCACGCCGCGGTCATCCGCCAGTTGCCGTTGAGCTGCAACAGAAGACGGGTGAAAACCGTCAGTTCGGGATCGGCGAGCCCGCCCTCGGCGGCCAGCGCCGCGCGCAACCGCTCGGCGGCCTTCTCCACGTCGTCGGTGCCTACGTCGGCAAGCGCCACGAATCCGGCATCCATGGCACCGATCGTCGTGGTGATGACCGCGGCCGCGGGTGGCTTGGCGCCCCTGTCACGCAGGCCCACCGCTCGCGCCAATGACCACACCAGAGTGCTGAGATCGGTCGGGACGTACTCCGACTCCGGTTCGCCCGGCCACCCCTCGTACACGTAACACGCGTCGTTGCCGATGACCGCGCCGTGGTTCGTGGTGCCCTGACCTCCGGTCATCTCGATGTGGACGAGCACGATCGGTTCGGCGAGGGCATGCGTCAGGTCGGCGAGCTCGGGGATGACGGCGTCGTCGTCACCGATCAAGCCGGCGTCCCGCAACTCCTTCCTGCCGTTGATCAGGTCGGCCGTGACCGGCATCTCCTGGTGAAAACAGCCAAGGACCCCCAGATGGGCGGGGCCGAGCCGGAATCGCTCACGTGCGCTGTCGAAGGACGGCATCAGTCGATCTCCCTGCGCTAGTCGAAGGGGTTGAGGCTGCTGAAGACCTTTTTGGCGCCGTCGCCGATCGCCTTGCTCACCTTTTCCGCACCGGCCTCGATGTCGTCCCAGTGTTCGACGACCTTGGCACCGACGTAAACGGCACCCGTGATGACGGTAGCGCCGATGGTGACGGGATTAGGGCAGATCATCGCGGCGGTAAGAGAGGCGTTGAAACCCACCTCGGCGATATCCGCGACATAACCGGCGCCGTTGCGCTTGAACGCGTCGACCGGATCACCCTGCGAGATGACGTTCGCCGCGCTGTACCCGGTGGAGACGACCCCGCCCACGACGCCCAGCGCCCGGAAAGCCCCGGCCGTCCGGGCCACCGTTCCCAGCCGGGTGAGAGCGGTGGGCTCGACCTTCAGGACCGCGGCGGCGGCCTCCATCTTTTTCGGGTCCGCGGTGGCCGACCAGACCTTGAGCAGGCTGGCCTGACTGGAGACACTCACGGCCTCGCCCGAGTGGGTGGTACCACCAAGCAGAGCGGCCAGCTCATTGTTTCCGAAGGCCAGGTTGAGGAAGTTGTTCACCCTCGCGCCGGCGAGCGCCCGCCCCGCACTCACGACTCGGTTGACCTGGTCCATCTCCGCGTACTCGGGGAGCATGGACACGTAGTCGCGGTAGAGACCGCTTTTCATGAACAGCCGGCGGGTGAGGCTCGCGACTCCGGTGCCCGGCGCGGTCGCCGACCTCGTCGGCAACGTCCACGCGCCCCCTGTCAGTTTGCCGATGAGCGGACGCGAGACGTGGTTGTTCAGCAGCAGGCGGTTGAGTGACATGGCCTGGGTGGTGACGATCGGGACGGTGGCGGCGACTCCTTTGGCATCACCCATGGTCTTGAGGACATTGGCGACGGTCGCCTCGTGCGGTTCGAGGGCCGGGATGGCCTTGCTGATCGCGGCGGCCTTCAGCCGCGTGAGGTAGTCGTCCAGCGACTCACCGGACTTGCGATGGAAATCCGTATTTCCAGTTCTGTTCGCCCAATCCGCGACCGAATTGACGGAAATGAGAGTCGCGGGGTCGATCTTGTCGCCGTTCGCGACGATTTCCAGCGGCGGAAAGCCCGCCCACACGAGCCCGGCGAACGGGTCACCGGTCTGCAGTCGTCCAATCGCGGCCCGGCGCCTCAGGTCCTTGGCCGTGTCGCTCCCCCAGCCGGGCATTTCCCGGAGCGAACCGACGATTTGAGAGGCCTGCAGGGGCCAGGCCCGCTTAAAAACCTCATCTGCCGACCGATTCAGGTCGTCCATAAGGCCGGCTAAGCGTTCGAGGTCCTCGGGTCTGAAGCTCCGCGTGACGCCTTCCCCCATGCGGCGGGAGCTTACCTGTAACTTATCCTCCTATAAAGCGATTGAGAGGGGAAAACGTGGCATCTCCGCCCGAGGTGCGGGAACTCGAGAACAGAGCCGCCAAACTTCGGGAATTAGCCGGTGATGTGGAGAAACTGGTCGACCGCGTGAACGGCATGGCGGCCACCATGGAGTGGTCGGGCCCGTTGACCGACCGCGTACGCGGCGAGATCGGAACCTGGAAGACACGCTGCGGCACGGTGGCGGCTCGTCTCCTCGACGAGGCCGATCGGCTGCAGCGCGAGGCCCGCGACCTGGCGAACAAGCACTGACGGGCCCACGAAACCCAACGAACTGCCGAACAAAATCCGCGAAGGCCCCGTCGAACGGGACGTCAACCTGAAGGCAAGGAGTGCGGGATGCGCAGGGTTATGACGTCGGCGGCGGCGGCCGCCGCGGTGACAGTGACGGCGATGGTGCTGGGCGCCGGCCAGGCGGTGGCGGCGCGGGCGACGGCCACGGCGCCGAGCGCGGGCCAGGCGACGGCGAAGCTGCCCAAGGGGTTCCTGCTGGACGAGGCCAAGGTGGACGGTCCGCGCAGGCCGTGGGAGCACCTGAAGCTCACCGACAGCCTGACGAAGCCCCTCGAGGTGAACCCGTGCGGCCGCAGGACCGCCGACGACGGGCGCGGCGCGAGCCGTACGTTCACCTACCTGGCGGAGACCATCTACCGAAGTGAGCAGGTCGTGCTCTACCCGTCGGAGCGGGCCGCGAAGGCGGCGATGCGATCCGTACGCGCCGACCTGGCCAGGTGCGGCACGGGGGGCCGCGGCCACGACCGCTACTCGTACCGCTGGAAGAGCACCGGCATCGGCGACGAGGCCCTCCGGATCGGCGGCTTCTTCTTCGAGAACCGGTCCCGCTCGGTCATCGTCCGCAGGGGCAGCGCGGTGGCGGTCTACGTCAGGACCGGCCTGGTGACCAAGAGCCTCCCGGTCTCCCAGTTCCGCCCGCTGATCAAGGACGCCCGCACGATGGCCGCCAAGCTCTGCGACCTTCCCGGCGTCTGCGGGTAGACCCGGCGGCCGTGCATCGGACGGACGGGCGCCGGCTCACTTCTCGCCGTCACGAGTGCGGTCAGGCCGTTCTGCGGCTTTCCGGTGCGCCGTCCGGGCCGCTGTCACCGCCGGCGACAGCGTCGGGGAGGGGGCGGAGAACGGGGGCCTGACGGCGGCGCCGCCGCAGCAGGCCACGCGCCCACCGGAGGCCCGGGGGTGCGAGGAACGCCTCCGCCATGAGCGTTGCGACGCCGATGCGCGGCAGATCCCGGGCGGCCGGATAGACGAGGAAGCGCGGCTCCCACACGGGCCGGAACTTGGCGTTGAAGCGGTACAACGACTCGATCTGGAACCAGCGGGACAGGAAGACGAGGACGCCGCGCCAGGCGCGCAGCACCGGTCCCGCCCCCAGCCGCTCCCCCCGCGCCAGCGCGGAGCGGAACATCGCGAAGTTCAGCGACACCCTGGTCACACCGAAGTCCGGCGCGGCCTGCAGGGCCCGCACGATCAGCAGCTCGTTGAGCCCGGGGTCGGCCTCGCGGTCGCGCCGCATGAGGTCGAGGGAGATGCCGTCGGCCCCCCAGGGCACGAAACGCAGGACGGCCCGGATGTCCCCGCCCGGGGTCTGTTCCTCCCCCGGCGCGGCCGTCCGGTGGGCCGTGACCACCAGGCAGCCGCCGTCGGCGGGGTCGCCGAACCGGCCGAGCGCCATCGAGAAGCCCCGCTCGGTCTCGGTGCCGCGCCAGAGGTCGGCCACGTCGCCGATATGCTCGCGCTCCGCCTCGCTCAGGTCCCCGGCCCGCCGCACGCGGCAGGTGTAGCCGAGGCGCTCCACCCGCTTGACCATCTGACGTACGTTGCGCAGGGCCCGGCCTTCCAGCGTGAAGCCGGCCACGTCCACGACGGCCTCGTCCCCGATCTCCAGCGCGTCGAGGCCGCCCTCCCTCGTCCACGCCTCGCCGCCCGCCTCGCCGCACCCCACGACGGCCGGGACCCACGCGTGCCGCCCGGCCTCCTCCAGAAACCGCCTGATCGCGCCGGGCCAGGCCTCCGGGTCGCCGATCGGGTCGCCGCCGGCCAGCATCACCCCCGCGACGACGCGGTAGGCGACGGCGGCCTTGCCGCTGGGCGAGAAGATCACGCTCTTGTCCCGGCGGAGCGCGAAGTATCCGAGCGAGTCCTGCCTGCCGTACCGGTCGAGCAGGGCGCGCAGGCGCCGTTCGTCGTCCTCGCTGAGCGCCGCGACCGGCCGTTCCGGCCGCAGGGCCAGGTAGATCGTGGTGACGGCGGTGAGCGCGCCGAGCCCGGCGAGCGAGAAGTAGACGAGGTCGCCGGCGCGCTCGGACGTGAACACGACCGGCCCCTCGACGCCGAACAGACCGAGCACGACGTGCCGGACCTGGTCGCCGAAGCCCGGGTGACCGGCGACCGTACGGTGGTGGGAGGCGACGAGGATCCAGCCGATCACGACGTCGAACGCACCGAGCGCCAGCAGGTTCCACAGGGCCCGCCAGCGGGAGCGCGGGTCGGACAGCGCGTAGAACTCCCCCTTGGCGGCGACCAGCACCGCGAACAGGAGCAGCGACACCGATGCCGCGACGGGGTGCCGCCAGCGCAGCCCCTCCAGCGCGGCGTCCACCGGAAGCAGCACCACGACCGCACGCCAGGCCCGTGCCTTACGTCGTCTGAGGGCGTGGGCAAGCATGATCAGCAGGATTCCGACCAGCAGCGACGCCGTCTCGGCGAGCGTCGTGACGGCGCCCGGCAGGACGCTCGCGATCTCGCCGATCCTGCTCGCGCGCAGGCTCGGCACCAGGCCCCTGACGATGTCCAGGATGCCGATCAGCAGCGCGGCCCAGGCCGCCAGCCCCGGGACCCGAGACCGCAGATCATGCGCGCTTCGCGTCCGATAGCTCACACACAGTGACGATATGTCATGATTTATCGGGTCAGCAGCCGGAATTCCGATTCTTGGATCGCGCTTGACGCGGGCCCGGCGGCATCCGGCCTCTGCCGGATCGACGGCCGCTGCGCCGAGAAGAGGACATGGCGGCGCCGCGGAATCCACCCGGCGGCGGACGCCGGATCAAGGACAGCGTTGACGACCGCGCGGGGACGCCGTTCCTACTGTTCGATCCATGATTTTCACCACGAACACGTTCCGCCGCGCGGCCGCGGGCGCCGCTCTCGTCCTGTCCGCTCTCGCCGTCGTCCCCGCCACCGCCGCGCAGGCGGCGACACCGCCGGCGTCCGCCGCCGCTTCCAGCACCACTTCGGGCGTCTACGGCCCCTATTGGGACCTGCGCTACTGCGTGCCCCAGATGGAGGTGTACCCCGGCTCGTACTGCTTCCTGCGGAACGGCCGCTGGTACCTGTACATCCCGTGATCGGCGGACTCGGCCCGGCCGCCACCCCCGCGACAGGAGCCGCGGGAGGACCGGCCGGGCAGGTCCGGTGGATCAGCGCTGTTCGGCGGCCTCGACGACGTTGGCCAGCAGCATGGCCCGGGTCATCGGCCCCACCCCGCCGGGGTTGGGGGCGACGAAGCCCGCGACCTCGCGTACGTCGGGGGCGACGTCGCCGGTGAGCTTCCCGTCGACCCTGGAGACGCCCACGTCGAGCACGGCCGCGCCGGGCTTGACCATCTCGGCGGTGACGAGGTGGGGCACCCCGGCCGCCGCGACGACGATGTCCGCCCGGCGCACGTGGGACGCCAGGTCCTGGGTGCCGGTGTGGCAGAGCGTCACGGTGGCGTTCTCCGTCCGGCGGGTGAGGAGCAGGCCCAGCGGCCGGCCCACCGTGATGCCCCGGCCGACCACGACGACCTCGGCGCCCTTCAGCGGCACGCCGTACTCCTGGAGGAGGACCACGATCCCGCGCGGGGTGCACGGCAGCGGGGCGTCGACCATGTGCACGAGCCGGCCCAGGTTGACGGGGTGGAGACCGTCGGCGTCCTTGGCCGGGTCCATGCGCTCGATGAGCGCCTGCGTGTCCAGGTGACGCGGCAGCGGCAGCTGGACGATGTAGCCCGTGCAGGCCGGGTCGGCGTTCAGCTCGTCGACCGCTGCCTCCACGTCCGCCTGCGTGGCGCTTTCCGGCAGGTCCTTGCGGATGGAGGTGATGCCGACCTCCGCGCAGTCGCGGTGCTTGCCCCCGACGTAGATTTGGCTGCCCGGGTCGTCACCGACCAGGATCGTGCCCAGACCGGGGGTGATCCCCCGGGCCGCCAGGGCCTTCACCCGCTCCGCCAGCTCATTCTTGATCTTGGCGGCGGTCGCCTTGCCGTCGAGAACCTGCGCGGTCATGGCACTTCCCGTCCTTCCGAATGCGTTACTGTCCCCCCTCCCGGCGCTCGATGATCCGCCGGGTGAAGGGGATGAACTCCACGATCCGCCAGCCGAAGTAGGCGGCCAGGGCGGCGATGGGCAGCAGCGCGATGGGGCTGTTCCATATGCCGTTCATCGTCGCGAAGGAGCTCATGATCATATCAAGGGGCATGGAGGGGCTCCGGGGAGAGGTGGGGTGAGCGCTTCAGGCTAACCGCCCCACAGGGGTGATCGTGCCGTTTTCGCCCCATCCATCCCAGCGGCCGCCCCTCCCTGGCGGTACGTCCGGACTTCCCGATCAGTGGAAGAAGTGCCGGGTCCCGGTGAAGTAGAGCGTGATGCCCGCCTCCTTGGCCGCCTCGATGACCGCGTCGTCGCGGATCGAGCCGCCCGGCTCGACGATCGCCTTCACCCCGGCCTCGGCCAGCACCTGCAGGCCGTCCGGGAAGGGGAAGTACGCGTCGGAGGCGCCGACCGACCCGGCCGCGCGCTCACCCGCCCGGGACACCGCCAGCCGGGCCGAGTCGACCCGGTTGACCTGGCCCATGCCGACGCCGACGGTCGCGCCGCCGGAGGCGAGCAGGATCGCGTTGGACTTCACCGAACGGCAGGCCCGCCAGGCGAAGGCCAGGTCGGCGAGCACCTCGGGCGAGGCCGCCTCGCCGGCCTTGAGCTCCCACGTGGAGGGGTCGTCGCCGGGCGCGTCCACCCGGTCGACCGTCTGCACGAGCAGGCCGCCGTCGATACGGCGATACTCGGCGGCGTTCGACGGCCCCTGCGGGCAGGCGAGCAGGCGGATGTTCTTCTTCTCCCTGAGCACCTCGAGCGCGTCGGCCGCGAAGGACGGCGCGACCACCACCTCGGTGAAGATCGGCGCGATCTGCTCGGCCAGCGCGCGGGTCACCTCGCGGTTCACCGCGATCACTCCGCCGTACGCGGAGACCGGGTCGCACTCGTGCGCCTTGCGGTGCGCCTCGGCCACGTCGGCGCCCACCGCGATGCCGCAGGGGTTGGCGTGCTTGATGATGGCCACGCACGGCTCGTCGAAGTCCCAGGCGGCCCGCCAGGCCGCGTCGGCGTCGACGTAGTTGTTGTAGGACATCTCCTTGCCGTGCAGCTGCTCGGCGTTGGCCAGGCCGTCCTCGCCGCCGGTGTAGAGGGCCGCTCCCTGGTGCGGGTTCTCGCCGTACCGCAGCGCTGCCTTGCGCTTCCACGCCGCGCCCATGAAGGACGGCCAGTCGCCCTCGGGCGCGTACACGTTGGCGAACCAGGACGCGACCGCGACGTCGTAGGCGGCGGTGTGGGCGTACGCCGTGGCGGCCAGCCTCCTGCGCTCGGTCAGCGTGAAGCCGCCCTCGGCGACCGCGGCCAGGACCTCGCCGTACGCCGCGGGGTCGACGACCACGGCCACCGTGCCGTGGTTCTTGGCGGCGGCGCGGATCATCGCGGGCCCGCCGATGTCGATCTGCTCGACGCACTCGGCGTCGGAGGCGCCGGAGGCGACCGTGGCGGCGAAGGGATACAGGTTCACCACCGCGAGCTGGAACGCCTCGATCTCCAGCTCCTCCAGTTGCTTGACGTGGGCGGGGTTGTCGCCGTCGGCGAGCAGCCCGGCGTGGACCCGCGGGTGGAGGGTCTTGACCCGTCCGTCCAGGCACTCGGGGAATCCGGTGAGCGACTCCACCTTCGTGACCGGCACGCCGTAGGAGGCGATCGCGGCGGCGGTGCCGCCGGTCGACACGATCTCCACGCCCGCGGCCTCGAGCCCCCGCGCCAGGTCTTCGAGACCCGTCTTGTCGTAAACGGTGATCAGCGCACGGCGGATGGCGATGCGGGTCACTTCGTCGTCCTTCCTGGTGTCGGGCCGTGTCCGGCCTCTCCTGCGACTCGCCCCGGCCCGAGGCGGACGGTCCGCCCGGTCAGGGTCCAGCCCTCACGGGCCATGCGGCCCACCGTCTCGACGAGGAGGCCGCGCTCGACGCCCTTGATGCGCTCGTGCAGCGACTCCTCGTCGTCCCCCTCCCGTACGGCCACCGCCTCCTGGGCGATCACCGGGCCGGTGTCCACGCCCGCGTCGACGAGGTGGACCGTGCAGCCGGTGACGCGGACGCCGTACGCGAGGGCGTCGCGCACCGCGTGCGCGCCGGGGAAGGCGGGAAGCAGCGCCGGGTGGGTGTTGACGACCGGGAACGCGCCGAGCACGCGAGGACCGAGGATCTTCATGAACCCGGCGGAGACCACCAGGTCGGGCTTGTGCTCGGCGATGCGCTCGGCCAGACTCTCGTCCCACTTCTCCCGGTCGGGGTGGTCGCCCACCCTCTCGACGAACGTGGGGACGCCGGCACGCTCGGCCCGGATCAGGCCCTCGATGCCGGTACGGTCGGCCCCGACGGCCACGACGGTCGCGCCGAACGCGTGGTCTGTGGCCGCATCCAGCAACGCTTGCAGGTTGGTCCCCGAACCCGAGACGAGGACGACGAGCCGGAACGACAGGGCGGAACTCCTTCGTGAGCTGCCTTCGTTTTGCAGGTGATTGCCGGGAGATGGTTCCTTAGAGAGTGGTCGAGCGTGGAGGGCCGTCCCTCAACGCAGCTAAAGCGTATCGGGCGCCGGCCATCACGACTGACGACGGGCTATGCGGAACGCGAGGCGAGGAGACCGTGACTACACCCCTAAAGACGCCGGCCCCTGCGACCGGAGGACGCAGGGCTCTCGTCCTCGCCCTCATGGCGCTGGTGTTCACCCTGATGCTGCCGGCCGCCGGGCTGGCGCTGTCCATCTTCGCGATCGTCATCGCGATCCACGACCTGCGTCTGCTGAACCGTGAACGACGCGGGATCGGCATGGCGACCGGAGCCGTCGTGCTCTCGTCACTCGCGTTCGTCCTGGGGCTGGTGACGACGGGATTCCAGCTCTACTTCTCCGACGAGCTCAACGCCTACACCGAGTGCCGCAAGGGTGCGGGGACGGTGACCGCCCAGCAGGAGTGCTCCGACCAGCTCATGCGGGCGTTCGAGCGCAAGCTCGGGGTGGCCTGGCCCGCCGGCGTCCCCGCCCCCGCCTGAGACGCCTGCCCGCTGCGGCGTGCCGGGCGCGCCCTTCCCTCCGCCGCGTCCCGGGGACACGTTGTCCGGCCCCGCCGTCGGCGAGGTCGTCCTCGCCGCGTCCGTCGCCGAGTGGCCGGGGGAGGGATCAGTCGCGGTCCCAGGCGTAGGGATCGACGTAGATAACGTGACCCCCGCGGTCGTCGGTCTCGTCGACGATGTCCTTGCGCGGCTCCGGCGGAGGACTCGCCGCGGGCTTGCGCGGCGCGCCGGGATCACGGGAGGTGCCCCCGGGCCGCCGCGCGCTCATGTCGTCGAACGTCTCGGCCGCCGCGGCGGCGTGCTCGTCGGTCCAGTCGTCCCTGATCACCGGGATCGGCTGCGTATCCGCCTCGGTGGCGTCCAGCCAGTGGCCCGGCAGGTGGGCGCCGCGGGCGGGCCGCACCCGGCCGGCCGCCTTGGCGATCACGGCGCCGGCCTTCCGCACCGGCTCGGGCGGGGTGGCCGGCCTCCGGGAGATCAGCCACCAGTTGGCGATGCCGGCCGAGATGCCGGCGGCCACGCCGACCTCGAGCGCGACCGACAGCGCCACCTCCCAGGGAGACGGCCCTACTGCGGCCAGGCCCGCCCCGCCGAGCGGGCCGCCCGACAGCGCGGCGAGCGTCCCGGCGACGAGGCCGGTGGTGACGCCGCAGACGAACCCCCACAGGGGCGCGGCCTCGAACGACGGGGTCGGCGCGACACGGGCCGTCACCACGCCGGCGACGGCCCCGGCCGCGAACGGCACCGCGATCACGCCCATGACCCAGGCGGGCGCCGCGCCGGACGACGGCAGGGCGCCCAGCAGCGGCAGCATGGGCACCGCGCTCAGCTTGACCCCGGTGGGCGCGACCAGCGTTCCGGCGCCCACCGCGAAACCCGGCCCCGAGATGTAGGCCATGCCCCAGATCACCGCGTTGAAGAAGTAGAGGACCTCCAGGAGCAGGAGCAGCAGGCCGCCGACCACTCCGGGGCTGAGGACCTCCGACATCTGCTCGATCCTGGCGAAGTTGACCACCACGGCCCCGAGGACCAGCACGGCCCCGGCCAGGAGCATCACCGAGATCGCGACGGCCGTGCCGGAGACGAGCGACCGTGGCCGCTCGGGCAGCAGGCGCAGCATCGACCGCCACGGCCCGATCGTGCGGGCGGTGGCCACGGAGCCGGTGACGAAGGCCAGCAGCAGGTGGCTGACCAGCGCCTCCCCCAGGAACGGCCGCATGATCTCGTTGCCGGAGACCAGGGCGATCACCCCGGCGAGCAGCGCGTACGGCGCGGCCAGCGAGATGCCGGCCTGGGCGATGAGCACGAGCTGGGCGCGGCGGCGGGCGTTCTCGACGTCGCGGGGCGTGCCCTTGGGCAGCCGGGCCGGCATCCGCAGCCGCAGGTCGGCGTCGCGCGCCATCCACAGGCCGGCCCGGTAGAGCAGCGCCCCGGGCAGGATCATCAGCCCGATGGGCAGCAGGCCCACCCGGCCACCGGGGATCGCGAAACCGGCGTGGTGAGCGGCGAGCCAGAGCTGGCAGGCCGTACGGAAGACGCCGGGCAGGCCCTCGCCGAACGGCCCGCGAGGCGCGGCCATCCAGCCGATGAGCGTGACCGTGGTGAGCACGGCGAGGCCGACGCCGAGCGTCCCGACCGCTGCCAGCATGCCGGAGACGGGGAGCGGACGGCGGGTCTCCTCGTCGTCGCCGCCCCGGCCGAGCACGGCACGGGGAGCGGTCCTGAATTGATCGAGAAGGCCCGTCACGCTACCGCATCATCCCAGCCCCGCCGCTCTCCTCCACGACGCCACGCCGAGGAGTACGCAATCCGGACGCATCGGCGCGCGTAGCGGCAGGGGCCGGAGACGACCGCGACCTTGCACTCGCACCGCCGGAGCGGTGGGAGTGCAAGGGAGTCGACCAAGGTCGCGGACGACAGCCGGACGTGTGCGCGGTCAGCGGCTGGACATGATCTCGCGCATCAGGCGGGCGGTCTCGCTGGGCGTGCGGCCGACGCGGACGCCGACCTTCTCCAGGGCCTCCTTCTTGGCCTGGGCGGTGCCGGCGGAGCCGGACACGATCGCGCCGGCGTGGCCCATGGTCTTGCCCTCGGGCGCGGTGAACCCGGCCACGTAGGCGACGACCGGCTTGGTCACGTGCTCGTCGATGTAGGCCGCCGCGCGCTCCTCGGCGTCGCCGCCGATCTCGCCGATCATCACGATCGCGTCGGTCTCCGGGTCCTCCTGGAACGCCTGGAGGGCGTCGATGTGCGTCGTGCCGATGACCGGGTCGCCGCCGATGCCGACGCAGGTGGAGAAGCCGATGTCGCGCAGCTCGTACATGAGCTGGTAGGTCAGCGTGCCCGACTTCGACACCAGGCCGACGCGGCCCTTGGTGGTGATGTCGGCCGGAATGATGCCCGCGTTGGACACGCCGGGCGAGGCGATGCCGGGGCAGTTCGGGCCGATGATGCGGGTCTTGTTGCCCTTGGAGACGGCGTACGCCCAGAACTCGGTCGTGTCGTGGACCGGCACGCCCTCGGTGATGACCACGCACAGCGGGATCTCGGCGTCGATGGCCTCGCGGACGGCGGCCTTGGTGGCGGCCGGGGGCACGAAGACGACGGACACGTCGGCGCCCGTCTGCTCCATGGCCTCCTTGACCGTGCCGAAGACCGGCAGGCCCTCGTGCGTGATGCCGGCCTTGCGGGCGTTCACGCCGCCCACGACCTTGACGCCGGCGGCGAGCATGCGGCGGGTGTGCTTGGTGCCCTCACCACCGGTCATGCCCTGAACGATGATCTTGCTGTTCTCGGTGAGCCAGATAGCCATTACGCACCTACCGCGGCGAGCTGTGCGGCGCGCTTGGCCGCTTCGTCCATGGTGTCGACCAGCTCGACCCGCGGCAGCGCGGCGTCGGCCAGGATCTGCCGCCCGAGGGCGGCGTTGTTGCCGTCCAGGCGGACGACCAGCGGGTGGGTCACTTCCTCGCCCCGGCTCTGCAGGAGCTCGAAGGCCGAGACGATGCCGTTGGCGACCGCGTCGCAGGCGGTGATGCCGCCGAAGACGTTCACGAAGACCGACTTCACCGACGGGTCGGACAAGATGATCTCCAGGCCGTTCGCCATGACCTCGGCCGAGGCGCCGCCGCCGATGTCGAGGAAGTTGGCCGGCTTGGGCTGTCCGGGGAACTCCTCCCCCGCGTACGCCACGACGTCGAGCGTGGACATGACCAGGCCCGCGCCGTTGCCGATGATGCCGACGTTGCCGTCCAGCTTGACGTAGTTGAGGTGCTTCTCCTTGGCCCGGGCCTCCAGCGGGTCCTCCGCGGCCTTGTCGACGTACGCGACGTGCTCCGCCTGGCGGAAGTTCGCGTTGTCGTCGAGGGTGACCTTGCCGTCGAGCGCCTTCACCTGGCCGTCGGCCGACAGGATCATCGGGTTGACCTCGACGAGCGAGGCGTCCTCGTCGACGAAAACCGCCCAGAGCTTCTCGATCAGCTCGGCGGCGCCGTCCAGCGCCTGCTGCGGCAGGCCGCCGGCCACCGCGATCTCGCGGGCCTTGGCGCGGTCGACGCCCGTCAGCGGGCTGACCGGCACCTTCGCCACCTTCTCCGGCGCGGTGTGCGCGACCTCCTCGATGTCCATGCCGCCCGAGGCGGAGCAGATGGCGAGGAAGGTGCGGTTGGCGCGGTCGAGGAGGAAGGAGAAGTAGTACTCCTCCGCGATCTGGCTGGCCTCCTCGATCAGGACCTTGTGGACCGTGTGGCCCTTGATGTCCATGCCGAGGATCTGCGCCGCCTTCGCCTGCGCGTCGGCGGCGTCGTCGGCCACCTTCACGCCGCCGGCCTTGCCGCGCCCGCCGGTCTTGACCTGGGCCTTGACGACAACGCGTCCGGTGAGCTGCTCGGCAGCCGCCCGCGCCTCCTCCGCGGTGTGCGCGACGATTCCGCGCGGCACCGGGATGCCGTACTCCGCGAAGAGCTCCTTCGCCTGATGTTCGAACAGGTCCACGAGGGTCCGTCCCTTTTGATGTCCGAGGCCGGGCGCCGTCGTCCCGCCCGGCGTTTCCGCGCATGAAGCCTAGTCCCCGTGACGGCGTGACCACGTCATCGGGTCCCACTGGAGCCTTGCCAACAACCCTCAAGTACGGCAAGGTTGGGCAAAATGCCTAAACGGTGGCTGGAACCGCCGAACGGACCCATTCCACAATCTCCTGCGTCGTGGACCCGGGTGTGAAGATCCGCGCAACGCCCATCGTGGTCAGTTCCGGGATGTCGGCATCGGGAATGATTCCGCCGCCGAACACCACGATGTCCTCGGCCCCCTCCTCGCGCAGCACCTCGAAGAGCCGGGCGAACAGCGTCATGTGGGCGCCGGACAGGATGGACAGCCCGATGGCCGCCGCGTCCTCCTGGATCGCCGTACGGACGATCTGCTCCGGGGTCTGGTGCAGCCCCGTGTAGATGACTTCCATGCCCGCGTCGCGCAGCGCCCGCGCCACCACCTTCACCCCGCGGTCGTGCCCGTCGAGCCCCGGCTTCGCGACGACGACCCGAATCCTGCCTGCCATGAAGACCTCCCGCAGATGGTGCCCGCTGCCCGAAGCGTAACCGCCGCGCGCCGCCTCCCCGTGGAACGGCCCCCGTCTCCGGAGCCGGTCAGCCGCCTCCCGGACGCTCCCGGAGCAGCGCGCGCAGGCCGTCCACGAGCCCCTGCCTCTCCTGCGGGGTCATCGTGCGCACGGCCGCCGTGAGCGGGTCGTCGCGGCCGGCGTCGTCGCGGCCCTCGCCGCCGGCGGCGGCACGCCCCGCCTCGGTGACCCGCACGTAGACGCGCCGCCGGTCACGCTGGTCGCGCGTCCGCGCGACCAGCCCCCGGGTCTCGACGCGGTCGAGGAGTTCGGTGGTCGCGGCCCGCGACAGGCGCAGCCGCCCCGCCAGGTCGCCCACGGTGAGCGGCCCGTACGACACCAGGTGACGCAGGACCGACACCATCCGGGCGGTCAGGTCACGGCCCGGAAGCAGGCGACCGGACGTGCGCAGACGCCGGTGGACGGCGGGGTAGAGCCGGGATATCTCCTCGACCGCCGTGTTCTCCTCCATGGTGTCCTTTCGCTACGAACATTTCGCGGCGAAATAATAATCAGCCCGCATACCGGCCCACTAGCTGAAAACTCACAGGAAATGTGGATTTTCGTAACTCTTTTGTGATCACGAGCCGCGAAGATTTCCGGGCTGCCCTCTCGATCTTGAGGGCACTTACGGGAGGAATCACTTTGAAGCGAGCAATCATGGCGCTGGCGTGCGCCGCGACGGCCGCCCTCGTGGCGCCCGCCGTCGCCGCCCCCGCGCAGGCTCAGACCTCGGCGCAGGCGCCGACCCCCGCCGCAGACCCGGTCGCGGCGCTCCGCAAGCAGTTCGTCGCCGGACACGGCGTGCGGTACGTCTCCACGAGCACGATGAGCGTCCTCGGCATCCCGGCCATCAAGGTCACCTCGAACGGCGGCTACGCCTTCGGCCGGTCCGGCATCGCCGCGGCCGACAGCACGCAGAAGGTCAAGTACAGCGACCTGCTGAAGGACGAGGACGAGGACCTGAAGGGCGCGGAGGACCCCGTCCGCACGGTCGTCATCGGCAGGACCGCCTACTACTCCGGCGGCATCTACGCGGACCTGCTCCCGGAGGGCAAGACCTGGCTGCGGGTGCCCGGTGTGCGGCTGGACCCCACGCTGAGCGGGGGCGGGTACTTCAACGCCGCGGACTGGCGCAGCCTCAAGACGGTCCTCGCGACCACCAAGGCCAAGGGGCCGGGCGGCAGCGTCAACGGCGCGAAGACCACGCTCTACCGCGGCACCATCACCCTGGGGCAGCTGATGAAGGTCAGCCCGGGCCTGAAGTACGGCCTCGCCGGCCTGGGGACCAACCCCTCCAAGACCGTGGTGTCCTGGAAGCTGTGGGTCGGCTCCGACCAGCTCGTCCGCCGCGTCTCGGCCACCGCCGACCTGAAGGCGAAGACCGAGGGCAAGTCCGTCACCTTCACCCTGTCCGACGTCACCACGTTCGCCGGTTGGGGCAAGAAGGTCACGGTCAAGGCGCCGCCGAGGAGCCAGGTGGCCAACCTGAGCGACCTCGACAGCGAGCTGCCGGACACGCAGGGCCCGGTCATCCTGCCCAACTGATCCGCACGATCGGGCACGGGTGACCGCCGCGCGGACCGACCCCCGCGAGGCGAAGGTCAGAGGCGGCCGGTCCCGGGTGATGACACAGTGATCACACCCGGGGCCGGCCGTTCCGTTTCCGCCCCGCCGCCCACGTCTTCCGGGCGGCGACCGCCGGCGACGCGTCCACCGGTCAGGCGGCGACCGCCGGGGACTCCGGCAGCGCCCGCGGCGAGCGCGGAAAACAGGTCAGCGCATGATCAGAGCTTGTCGATCGGGGCGTAGGCGAGCAGCAGGGTCTTCTCGCCCTCGCTACCGAAATCGATCTTCACGCGCGTCTTCTCGGCCTGGCCGTCCACCGCCACCACCGTGCCGAGCCCGAAGGTGTCGTGGGTGACCCGGTCGCCCGGCGACAGGTTCGGCACCTGCCGGCCGCCGGTCTTCTGCGCGGGAGCCGTACGGGCGGCCGGGCGGGAGGTCGCGGCGGACCAGGCGGTCTTGCCCGGGTCGCCGCGCCAGTCGACCAGGTCGCCCGGCACCTCCGACAGGAAGCGCGAGGCGGGGTTGAACGACGGCGCGCCCCACGCCGAGCGGACCGCGGACCTCGACAGGTAGAGCCGCTGCTTGGCCCGGGTGATGCCGACGTACGCCAGCCTGCGCTCCTCCTCCAGCTCCTTCGGGTCGTTCAGCGAGCGCATGTGCGGGAAGACCCCGTCCTCCATGCCCGTGAGGAACACCACGGGGAACTCCAGGCCCTTGGCGGTGTGCAGGGTCATCAGCGTGACCACCCCGCCGTGGTCGTCGCCGTCGGGGATCTGGTCGGCGTCGGCGACCAGCGAGACCTGCTCCAGGAAGTCGACGAGCGTGCCCTCCGGGTTGGCCTCCTCGAACTCGGCGGCCACCGAGATCAGCTCGTTGAGGTTCTCCAGCCGGCTCTCGTCCTGCGGGTCGCCCGAGGTCTCCAGCTCCGTCCGGTAGCCGGTGGCGCTCAGCACCTCCTCCGCCAGGTCCGACAGCGGAAGCTCCTTGGCGCGCAGCTCGTCCAGCAGGGTGACGAAGTCGCGGATCGCGTTGAGCGAGCGGGTGGCCACCCCCGGCGCCTCGTCGGCCCGGCGCAGCGCCTCCCAGAAGCCGATGCGCTCGCGGTTGGCGAACGCCTCCACCATCGCCTCGGCGCGGTCGCCGATGCCGCGCTTGGGCACGTTGAGGATGCGCCGCAGCGACACCGTGTCGTTCGGGTTGGCCAGGACCCGCAGGTAGGCGAGCAGGTCCTTGACCTCCTTGCGCTCGTAGAACCGCACCCCGCCCACGACCTTGTACGGCAGGCCGGTGCGGATGAAGATCTCCTCGAACACCCGGGACGCGGCGTTGGTGCGGTAGAAGATCGCCACGTCGCCGGGGGTGACCCCGTGGTCGTCGCTCAGCCGGTCGACCTCCTGCGCGACGAACATGGCCTCGTCGTGCTCGTTGTCGGCGACGTATCCGATGATCTTCGGCCCCGCGCCCTGGTCGGACCACAGGTTCTTCGGCTTGCGGCCCTCGTTGCGGGAGATGACCGAGTTGGCGGCGTTCAGGATCGTCTGCGTGGAGCGGTAGTTCTGCTCCAGCAGGATCGTCCGCGCGTCCGGGTAGTCGCGCTCGAACTCCAGGATGTTGCGGATCGTCGCACCGCGGAAGGCGTAGATCGACTGATCGGCGTCGCCGACGACCACCAGCTCCGAGGGCTCGACGCCCTCCCGCACCACGTCGCCGTCGGCGGTGCGCACCTCGGGCCGCCCGACCAGCTCGCGGATCAGCATGTACTGCGCGTGGTTGGTGTCCTGGTACTCGTCGACCATCACGTGCCGGAACCGCCGCCGGTAGTGCTCGGCCACCTCGGGGAAGAGCTGGAACAGCGTGACCGTCAGCATGATCAGGTCGTCGAAGTCCATCGCGCCGGCCTCGGTGAGCCGCCGCTGGTAGGTGCGGTACGCCTCCGCGAGCGTGCGCTCCAGATGGGTCGAGGCCCGGTCGGCCGCCGTCTCGTAGTCGATCAGCTCGTTCTTGAAGTTGCTGACCTGCGCGGAGAAGGAGCGCGGCGGGTAGCGCTTGGGGTCGAGGTCGAGCTCGCGGCACACCATCGCCATGAGCCGCTGGGAGTCGGCCTGGTCGTAGATCGAGAAGCTGGAGGTGAAGCCCAGCCGCTTCGCCTCGCGCCGCAGGATCCGCACGCAGGCGCTGTGGAACGTCATGACCCACATGGCCCTGGACCGCGGCCCGACGAGCTTGTCGACCCGCTCCTTCATCTCGCGGGCGGCCTTGTTGGTGAAGGTGATCGCGAGGATCTCCCCCGGCTGGACGCCGCGCTCCGCCAGCAGGTACGCGACGCGGTGCGTCAGCACCCTGGTCTTCCCGGAGCCGGCCCCGGCGACGATCAGCAGCGGACTGCCCTGGTGGGTGACGGCGTCCCGCTGCTGCGGGTTGAGGCCGTCGAGCAATGGATGAGTGGCGGCTCGGGTGGACACCCTCCTTAGGTTATGGCCGCGCACCGACATCCGGGGCCCACTCGCCCGGCAAGTCACGTTTAAGGTGATGTGCCACACCATGAGGAGGCTGCTCGTGCTGGACGAGGCGGAAATCAAGAAGGTCCTGGTGGTCGTCGCGCACCCCGACGACATCGACTTCGGTGGCGCGGGAACGGTCGCCAGACTGACCGACTCCGGCGCGGAGGTCGTGTACTGCCTGGTCACGGATGGCGACGCGGGCGGATTCGACCGGGCGGTGGACAACGGCGGCATGGCGGCGCTGCGCCGCGCCGAGCAGACCGCCGCGGCCAAGTGCGTGGGCGTCGGCGACCTGCGCTTCCTGGGCTACCAGGACGGCACGGTCGAGCAGACGCTCGGTCTGCGGCGGGACATCACCCGGGTGATCCGCCAGGTGCGGCCCGACCTGGTCGTCACCTCGAGCCCCGACCGGAACTACGAACGGCTCGGCCCCAGCCATCCCGACCACCGCGCGGTCGGCGGCGCCACCCTCGACGCGGTCTACCCCGACGCGCGCAACCCGTACGCCTTCCCCGAACTGCTGGCCGACGAGGGGCTCGAGGCCTGGACCGTCCGCGAGGTGTGGCTCACCGGCGGGATGACCGTCAACCACTACGTCGACGTCACCTCCACCGTGGACCGCAAAATCGCGGCGCTGCGCGCGCACGAGAGCCAGACCGCGCACATCCCCGACCTCGACGGCATGGTCAAGGGCTGGCTCGCCGGCCACGCCGCCGCCGCGGGCCTCCCCGAGGGCTCGTACGCGGAGGCGTTCCAGCGGGTCGTCACCGCCTGAACACCCTCACCCCGGCGCCCCGCGTCCACCCGGGGGTGGAGATCGGCCGCTTTTCCGGTCCTGCCCGCCCTGCTCTCCACCCCCGCTTTCCACCCCCGCTTTCCACCCTGGCGCCGATCCGCTCCGCGGCCGCTCTTCCTACCGTCTTACGCATG
The DNA here is from genome assembly GCF_039649665.1 of Microbispora sp. ZYX-F-249. Classification (NCBI taxonomy): domain Bacteria; kingdom Bacillati; phylum Actinomycetota; class Actinomycetes; order Streptosporangiales; family Streptosporangiaceae; genus Microbispora; species Microbispora maris. The sequence continues at coordinate 163,140 of NZ_JBDJAW010000006.1, forward strand.
CAGACAGCCCAGATCATCGTCATCGCCCTCGCCGCGGTCGCCCTCGTGATCTATCGGCAGATGACGCCGCGCCCCGCCGCCAGGCGCGCCGGCCTGATCATCGCCGCGGCCATGGTCCTGGCCGGGCTCGCCGCCGACGGGGACAAGCTCATCGACCCCCTCCACCCGGTGCTCGCCGTCGCCCTGCTCGCCGCGGGGCTCCTCGTGGCCGCGGGTCTCGGCGCGCTGCGGGCGGCGACCACCCGCGTCTGGCTCGACCAGCACGGCGTGGCGTGGTCGCAGGGCACCGTCATGACGCTGCTCGCGTGGGTGGGTTCCATCGCCGTCCGGGTCGCGATGATCTTCCTGACCGCCGTCCTCGGCGTGGCCTCGTCCCAGGGCTCCGTGCTCCTGTTCATCGGGGTGACCCTCGGCGTGCAGTTCCTCATGGTCGCCCGCCGGGCGAGCGCCCTGCCCGGCACCGCCGTCCCCGGTCTCCAGGCGGCCCGCTAACGTCGGGACGTGCTCAGACGTGACCGCTCACACCCTCCCGGCCACCCGGACGGGAGCCGGGGAGGCTCGGAGGCCCACCGCAGGAACGCGATCGCCGGCGGGTGCCTGCTGGCGGCGGTCACCGCGATGCTGATCGGCGGGCAGGCGACCACCGCGCCGGGATTCGGCCCGACGGGCGAGCGGCTCGCCGTCACCGTGCTGACCGCCGCCATCGCCGTCGTCCTGGCCACGATGATCGTGCTCCGGCTGTGGCCGGCCGTGCTCCCGCGCCGCCGGGACACGGGTCGCGTGCAGGCCGTTCTTCTCGGCCTCGTCATCGTGCCGGCCCTCGTCCTCGACGCGATCTCGAAGGGTGGCAGCCCGGCCGTCGCCGTGGTCATGTTCGCGACCGGAGCGGCGGCTGTGCGGCATCCGCTCAGCCGGTCGCTGCCGATCCTGCTGCTCGCCCTGGCGGGGCTCGGGGCGGTCACCATGGGCGTCATGTCACCCGTGGCTCCCGCCGGACCGGCCGATCGCGGCGTCAGCCTGGGCGTGTCGCTCTGCGTGGTCTTCACGGTCGCCTACGCGATCAGGCAGCGCAGGGCCGCGACCGCCGCGCAGGCGGGCGAGGCCGTGCTGGCCGAACGCGCCAGGATCGCCAGGGAGATCCACGACATCCTCGCGCACTCCCTGTCCGCGCAGATCGTGCATCTGGAGGGCGCCCGGCTGCTGCTGCGAGCCGAGCGGTCCGAGGAGGCGCTCGACCGGGTCGAACGCGCCCGCGAGCTGGCCAAGAACGGCCTGGAGGAGGCCCGCAGGGCCGTCGCGGCGCTACGGGACGACGCCCCGCCGCTCCCCGCCGCGCTGGACGCGCTCGCGGAGGAGTTCCGGGAGGCCACGGGCAGGGAGTGCACGCTCGACATCCGTGGCCCGCGACGCCGCCTGCCCCCGGAGATCGAGCTCGCGATGATCCGTACCGCGCAGGAGGCCGTCACCAACGTGCGGCGGCACGCGCCCGGCTCCCCCGCCGCCGTACGGCTGGACTTCCGCGGCGGAGAGTGCGAGCTGGAGGTGGTCAACCCCCCGAGTGACACTCCGGGAACGCCGGGTGGAGGATACGGTCTCGTGGGCATGCGCGAACGGGCCGAGCTTCTCGGGGGCACCCTGGAGGCCGGCGAGGTGGAGGACGGTTTCCGGGTCAGGCTGCGGGTGCCGGCGTGACCGCCCGCGTGCTGGTGGTGGACGACCAGGCCGTCGTCCGCGACGGGCTCGTGCTGCTGCTCGGCCTGCTGCCGGAGATAGCGGTGGTGGGGTCGGCGGCCGACGGCGAGGCCGCGCTCCGCCTGGTCGCGGACGAACGGCCCGACGTGGTGCTCATGGACCTGCGCATGCCCCGCATGGACGGTGTGGAGGCCACCCGCAGGATCCGGGCCGGCTTCCCGGACACCCAGGTCGTGGTGCTCACGACGTACACCGACGACGAGTCGGTCTTCGCCGCGCTGCGGGCCGGGGCGCGCGGCTTCCTCACCAAGAGCGCGGACGCCGAGGAGATCGCCCGCGCCGTCACCACGGTGATGAACGGCGACGCCCAGCTCGACCCCGGCGTGCAGCGCCGTCTCCTGAACACCGTCACCGCCCCGCCCCCGGAACCGCCCGGACCGGCCGCCGCACCGGCTCCCCCGCCGCCGGACGGGCTGACGCCGCGCGAGGCGGAGGTTCTGCGGCTCATCGCCCGTGGCCTGTCGAACGCCGAGATCGCCGCCGGTCTGTTCATCAGCGAGGCCACGGTCAAGACGCACATCAACAACCTCTTCGCCAAGGCCCGTCTCCGGGACCGGGCCCAGGCGGTCGCGTACGCCTACCGGACCGGCCTGGCCGACCCCCGCGAGGGCTGATCGAGCCGGCGGGCCACCCGGGCGGCGGCGTAGCCGAGGGAGTTCGTCGCGAGGTGGAGCAGCGCGGGCGCGAGCAGCCCGGCGCGGTGGCGCAGCCCGTGGAACACGAGCCCGGCGAGCGCGGTGGACACCACCGTCCCCGCCACCAGCCGTCCCGTCTCCGCCCGGCCGTCCCGCCGCCCGTCCGCCGGGCCGGGTTCCGAAGAGGCCCCGGGTGCCGGGCCGGACCCCGAAGAGGCCCCGTCCGGGGCCTCCCCGGTGGCCAGGCGGCCGAGGGCGGGATTGGCCCGGGCCATGTCCATCGCGGGCAGCACGTGCCACAGCCCGAACAGCGCGGCCGAGGCGGCGACCGCCGTGCCGGCCGGGAGCGAGCGGCCGAGCACGGCGGGCAGCACCCCGCGGAAGCCCGCCTCCTCCAGCAGCACGGTCCCGAACGGCACCTGCACCAGGGCCTCCTCCAGCACCCGGCGGCGCGACAGCGCCAGCGCGCGCTCGTCCCGGAACAGCGCGCGGGTGCCGGGCAGCGCCACGCCGGCCGCGTAGACGGCGGCGACGCCCGCGGCGAGCGCGCCCCCGGTCACGGCGCCCGCGCGGGCGTCCCGGAAGCCCAGCTCGTGCCAGGCCAGCCCCTCGCGCCGGGCCAGCGCCAGCAGCGCCCCCGTCGCGACCGCCGAGGTCACCGGCGCCCACCGCCTGGCGACCCGGTTGTTGAGCACGTTCGCCGCCGCGAGCACCCCGAGACATCCCACCAGCGCAGGCTTCACCCGTCCTCCGTCCCCACCCTCGACGCCCCCGTCAGCATGCCGTACGACGCCTCAGCAGGTCCCCACACCCTCGTTGTAGCCGTGGGCGAAGTACTGCTGGCGCAGCTCGGGCGATCCGTGGGCGTCCGGCGCCCACCAGACGTCGGTGGGGTCGCCCGCCGCCCGGATGTTGGTGAGCAGTTCCTCCTCGTCGCCCTGCTCCGCGCTCAGCGCCCCCACGCGGATCAGGCCGCTCAGCGAGGCGCCCGCGTAGCAGTCGGCCTGAAGCTCCCGCTCCACGTTGAAGCGGAAGTCCTCGACGAGCTGGGCCTGCACGGCGTGCCCCAGTTCGTGCGGGATAACGACGTAGACCGCCCCGTCGCCCATCCGGTCGTACATCGCCTCCAGCCAGGCCGCGTCGTAGGCGATGAAGTGGCCGTACGGGCAGTAGAAGGCGTTCTCGGGCACGGCCGGCTGACCACCGCAGTCGGGCCCGCCGCTCCCCCGGTAGGCGACGAAGCGGGTGATCGGGCGGTACGTCTCCCCGCTCTCCTGGAATCGGCGCGACCAGAACCACTCGGTGAGGCAGCGGGCGAGCTTCACGTCGCCGGGGAAGTCGTCGCCGACGCCGTCGCAGGGCGTCCTTCCCCCGGACGCCGCGCCCCCCGGCTGCGCCCGGTCGGGCGGGGCGCCGGTGAGCGTGCCGCAGGAGGCGACCAGGGTCACTGCGAGCAGGAAGGCGGCGAGTACTCGGCGGGTCATTTCCGTCTGAATACCCATTTAGACGACGAAAATTTGCGCCGTCGCCGATGCCGGTCACAGATACGGGGACTTCACATACCCCAGGTATGGACGGGCTCGTTGGTGTGCATGTGCTGCAGGTAGCGCAGGGTCATGCGGCGCAGCGCCTCGTGGTCCCCGCCGAACGCGCGGGCCGTCCTGACCTGCCAGTCCGCCCCCGTACGGCCGGTCACGCAGCGCCGCTCGATGATGCCGAGCAGCCGGTCGCGCTGGACCGGGTCGACCTCCCACAGGTCGAGCCCGTGGTAGGCCATCGGCAGCAGCCTGCGCAGGATCAGCTCGGCGGCGGGCACCTCCCCCAGGCCCGGCCAGTAGAGGCGGGCGTCGAGGCCGTACCTCGCGGCGTTGCGGAGGTTGTCCTCCGCGGCGGCGAAGGACATGCGCGTCCACACGGGCCGCTCGGCCGAGGGAAGCACCCGCATGAGCCCGTAGTAGAAGGCGGCGTTGGCCGCGATGTCGACCACCGTCGGCCCGGCCGGCAGCACCCGGTTCTCCACCCGCAGGTGCGGGACGCCGTCCGATACGTCGTAGACGGGCCGGTTCCAGCGGTAGACGGTGCCGTTGTGCAGCCGCAGTTCGTGCAGCTCGGGCACCCCGCCCTCGTCCAGCACCTGCCTCGGGTCCTCCTCCTCGCAGAGGGGCAGGAGCGCGGGGAAGTAGCGGACGTTCTCCTCGAACAGATCGAAGACCGACGTGATCCACCGTTCCCCGAACCACACGCGCGGCCGCACGCCCTGGGCCTTCAGCTCCTCGGGCCGGGTGTCGGTGGCCTGCTCGAACAGGCTGATCCTGGTCTCGCGCCACAGCTCCTTGCCGAACAGGTACGGCGAGTTGGCCGCCACCGCGACCTGCGGACCCGCGATGACCTGGGCCGCGTTCCAGTGGTCGGGGAACGTCTCGGGGCTGACCTGCAGGTGGAGCTGGACGCTCGTGCACGCCGCCTCGGGGGTGATGCTGTCGGCGTAGGTGTCGAGCCGGTCGACCCCCTCGATCATGAGGTGCAGGTCCTCGCCCCGGGCGGCGAAGATCTGCTCGTTGAGCAGCTTGTAGCGGGGGTTGGCCGACAGCGTCCCCTCACTGACGTCGGTCTCGCGCAGCGTCGGCAGGATGCCCACCAGCATGAGCTGCCCGCCGACCCGCGCCGCCCGCTCCTGCGCCCGGTTGAGGCGCCGCCGTACGGACTCCTCCAGCAGGCGGCTGCCCTCGCCGGACAGCACCTGCGGCGGAATGTTGATCTCGACGTTGAACTGCCCCAGCTCCGTCGCCCAGTCGGGCTCCGCGATGGCGGCCAGGACCTCGGCGTTCTTCATCGCCGGCTCGCCCCGGGAGTCGACCAGGTTCAGCTCGATCTCCAGGCCCATCTGGGGCCGGTCGAACCCGAACCGCGACTCCCGCAGCATCTCGTCCAGGACGTCCAGCGACAGCTTCACCTTGTCCCGGTAGCGACGGCGGTCCTCCCGGGTGAAGGAGACGGAGGGTACGTCACGGCCCATTCATCGAGCGTCGCACGCCGGAGGGCGATCGCACCAGACGGGTTCAGACCAGACGTCGTGCGGTGGCCCAGCGCGACAGCTCGTGGCGGTTGGACAGCTGCAGCTTGCGCAGCACGCTCGACACGTGCGTCTCGACGGTCTTCACCGAGATGAACAGCTCCTTGGCGATCTCCTTGTAGGCGTAGCCCCGGGCGATCAGCCGCAGCACCTCACGCTCCCGCTGGGTGAGCGAGTCGAGCTCCGGGTCGATGGGCGGGGCCTCCGTCGAGGCGAACGCGTCGAGGACGAAGCCGGCCAGTCGCGGCGAGAACACCGCGTCGCCCTCGGACACGCGGATGATCGCGTCGGTGAGCTCGGTGCCGCTGATCGTCTTGGTCACGTACCCACGGGCGCCGCCCCGGATGACCCCGATCACGTCCTCGGCCGCGTCCGACACCGACAGGGCGAGGAAACGCACCTGGGAGCCCGAGCCGAGCACGCGCCGCAGCACCTCCTGGCCGCCGCCGCCCGGCATGTGCACGTCGAGCAGCACCACGTCGGGCTCCAGCTCGGCGATCGCCTTCACGGCCGACTCCACGTCCTCGGCCTCACCGATCACCTGGATCGAGGGCCCGAGCTCGGCCCGTACGCCGGAGCGGAACAGCCGGTGGTCGTCGACGATGAGCACGCGTACGGTCTTCATTTTTCCCTCTTCATGGTCAGCATGACCTCGGTTCCGTCGCCGGGCTCGGTCCTGACCCGGGCGCTTCCCCCGTTGCGCTCCATCCTGCCGATGATCGACTGGCGGATGCCCATCCGGTCCCCGGGGACGTCGTCGAGCACGAAGCCCTTGCCCCGGTCCCGGACGAACACCGTCACCTCGTCGGGCTCGACCTCGGCGTAGACGGAGACGGTCGGAGCCCCACTGTATTTGCACGCGTTGACCATCGCCTGCCGGGCGGCGTGCAGCAGGGCCACCAGGCCCTCGTCCAGCTCGCAGTCGCCCACGCAGACCACCTCGATCTGCACGCCGTGGGCGTCCTCCTCCTCGGCCGCGACCCGGCGCACGGCCGCGGCGAGGGTGGCGTCGGCGTCCTGCTTGGGCTGGTACAGCCAGTTGCGCAGCTCGCGCTCTTGCGACCGGGCGAGCCGGGCGACCTCCCGCGCGTCGTGGGCGTTGCGCTGGATCAGAGTGAGCGTGTGCAGCACCGAGTCGTGGACGTGGGCGGCCACCTCGGCCCGCTCCTCCTGCCTGATGCGCTCGGTGCGCTCGCGCTGGAGCTCCTTGACCAGCGAGGCCAGCCAGGGCGCGGCGATCATCAGCATGCCGCCGACGACGACCGCGGTGAACACGAGCCCTGTCCTGGCCTTGGCCAGCTCGCCGCTCGCGGCCAGGAAGCCGATCGCACCCACGACGACGAGCAGCGCCCCGATGCCGGTGCGCACCCAGGTCGTGCTGACCTGCTTGACCGCGCCCGACATCCAGCGCTGCCGCCGTCCCGGGTCGGCCTGCTGCCACAGGATCAGCGCGCCGATGCCGCCGACCGCGATCGGCCACATGCCGAACCCGCCGCTGGAGGCGCCCGTCAGCCAGGCGAAGCTCGCCAGGGCCAGCCAGAGCACTCCGTACGCGGCGAGCTGGCCCCAGTCGCGGGTCGGCTCGCGGCCCTTCACCTCCTCCTTGGGGGTGAACATCCACAGCGCGGCGTACGCCACGAGGCCCAGCCCGTCGACGACGGTGAGCAGCACGAACGCGAGACGCAGCACGACGGGGTCGAGTCGCAGCTGGGCGGCGGCGCCCTGCGCGACGCCCGCGACCACCCGGCCGGGAAGGGGCCGGACCATCCGGGGGTACGCCGCTGGGGCGTTAGGCATCTCAGACATCTCGGGAAGCATCGTCACACGTCACCGGCCATGAGCGCATCAGGGCATGCCCTGACGCCGTCCCTGAGGGGTCGGGGACGAGTCAGGGGTTCCCCCGATGGCAGGGGTATGGCGGGCGACGCCAGGATGGGACCATGACCGAGGCACCATCGACCCCCGCTTCCGACCCCGCCGGCCCGCCCGAGCCCGAGAAGGTGCTGAGCCGCTCCCGGGACGGTCGCATGATCACGGGCGTCTGCGCGGGCCTCGGCAGGTTCACGGGCATGGACCCCGTGCTCTTCCGGGTCGGTTTCGCGGTGCTGGTCCTCGCCTCCGGCACCGGCGTCCTGCTGTACATCGCGGCGTTCCTGCTGATGCGCCAGCCGGACGGCGGCCCCGGCCACCTGGAGCAGTGGACCCGGCGGCTGTTCGACGCCGAGACCGTGCTCGCGCTGCTCGCCGCGGTCTTCGCGTTCGGCCTGATCATCAACGTCGCATCCGGGGGGATCAACCGCGGCACGATCGTGGTCGGCACGCTGCTGGCCATCGTGCTGATGGCCGCCCACGCGCGCGGCGTCGACCTGCTGACCATGGCCAAGTCGATGCCCGACCGGGCCACCGGACGGCGCGGCATGACCCGCGCCGCCCCGCACGTCGCGCCGTTCGCGCCCTTCACTCCGCCGCCCGCGCGGGAGCCGTACGGGGCCGGCGTGCCCGGGGCGGGAGCGCCGATGCCGGAGACGCCCGCGCCGGCACGGCCCGGCGCCGCCGGGCAGACGCCCGCGCCGGACGCCGCGGAGCCCGGCCAGGCCGCCCCCGCCGCGGCCGCGGACGACACGGCGATCCACGACCCGATCGTCCGGGACCCGGTGGACCCCGCTGTGCAGGACCCCGCTGTGCAGGACCCCGCTGTGCCGGACAGCACTGTGCAGGACAGCACTGTGCAGGACCCAGCGACGCAGGACACGACCGTGCTGAAGGCGGCCGTGGACGACACGCTCGTCCAGGATGCCGTCCCCGAGGACGCGGCGGGGCGTGCCGACGGCGACCCGCCGACCCGGCCCTTCCAATCCGTCGCCCGCCTGGCCGCGGAGCCCGCGCCCGGCCCGATCGCCCCCGGTGCGGAGGTTCCCGGTGCGGACGTTCCCGGTGCGGACGTTCCCGGCCAGGCAGCCCAGGACCGCGACGGGGCGCCGGCCGGATGGGCGCCCGGAGCATCGGGACCCTCCGCCTCCGCACCTGCGGCCGGGGGCGGCTACCGGCGGCTGTCCGACCTGGCCCGCGAGGCTCGGGAGGGCACGTACGGCCCCGGCGGCGCCCGGAACGTCCGGCACGGTGCCCGGGGACACGGTGCCGGGGGCCACGGTGCCGGGGGCCACGGGTACGGATCGGGAGAGCCCTTCGCCCCGCACGGCCCCTACACGATGCGGGAGCCGCACCAGCCCTACGGCTCGCCCTACGCGCCGGGCCCCTACATGCCGTCGACGCCGCCGCCGCGGCCGCCGAAGCCCAGGCGTCCCCGGTCGTTCATCGGCGGCCTCACCATCTGCCTCGCCCTGATCGTTGGAGGGATCTTGGTCACCATGGAGCGGACCGGCTCAGGCACGGTCGGCCTACCGGTCGTCGGCGGGGCGGTCCTCGTCACGATCGGGGCGGGCCTGCTGGTGGCGACGTGGTTCGGCCGGGGCGCGGGGCTTGTCGCCGCCGGGACGATCGTGGCCCTCGTACTGGTGGGGAGCTCGACCATGAACGGCATCCCCCGCAAGATCGGCAGCTTCGTCTGGCACCCCGTCGGCGCCGTCCAGTCGCCCGGCACGTACGAGCTGGGGATCGGCGAGGGCAAGCTCGACCTCAGCGACGTCACGCTCAAGCCGGGCGGCCGGGTCAGGTTCGACGCCTCGGTGTCGCTGGGACAGCTGACGGTGATCGTCCCGACGTCCGCCCGCGTCGAGGTGCACGGCATGGCCAAGCTGGGCGAGGTGAAGATCGACCACAAGGTCGAGGACGGCACCGACGTGCGGTTCGACCGCATCCTGGAGCCGGAGACGCCCGTCGAGGGCGACGCGCCCACGATCGAGCTGCACGTCAAGGCCGGACTCGGCGACGTGGAGGTGCGCCGTGCCGCGTGAGCCCCGGCCCGAGCGCCCGCGCCGGGTGCACCGTACGGACTGGATGTCCCTGCTGTGCGGCCTGCTGTTCATCGGAATGGGCATCCGCTATCTGACCGGGCCCGACCCCGACGCGGTGGTCATGGCGCCTATCCTCGTCGGAGGGCTGGGCTTCGCGGCCTTCGTCGCCATCCTCGCCAAGGTCATCCGCCGCTGATCCGCTGATTCGCTGATCTCGCTTCCGGCCGGTGCCGCGTCCGCGCGGTGCCGGCCGTTCGTCGTTTCCCGGCGATCCGGCTGACAGAAGCATACTGAGTATGCATACTGAGTATTCATGTCAGTACGACACGGCCTGCTCGCCCTGCTGACCCGGGGCCCGCGCTACGGCTACCAGCTCAGGGCCGAATTCGAGGCGTCCACGGCGACGACCTGGCCGCTGAACATCGGGCAGGTCTACACGACGCTGTCCCGCCTCGAACGCGACGGTTTGGTGGCCCGCGACGACCAGGGCGACCGGGACGAGCAGGGCCGGGTCCGGTACGCCATCACCCCCGAAGGCCGCGACGAGCTCGGCCGGTGGTTCGCCAGACCCGTCGCCCGGGCCGACCGGCCCCGCGACGAGCTCGTCATCAAGCTCGCGATGGCCGTCACCGCGCCCGGCGTGGACGTGGCGGCGGTCATCCGGGCCCAGCGGTCCGCGACGATGCGGGCCCTGCAGGAGCTCACCCGCGCCAAGCGGAGCCTCGACACCTCCGCCGAGGCCGCACAACGCCTGGTCGTCGACTCGATGATCTTCCATGCCGAGGCCGAGCAGCGCTGGCTCGACCACTGCGAAGCCGTCCTCGCCCGTCCCTCCGAGGAGAATCCGTGACCGAGAACCGCTCTCCGGACCGGTTACCCGAACCGGACGGCCACCCGGTCGTCCGCCTGACCGGTGTCGTACGTGTCCACGGCGAGGGGGCCGGGGCCGTCCACGCGCTGCGGGGCGTCAGCCTGGACGTCCACTCCGGCGAGCTGGTCGCGGTCATGGGTCCGTCCGGGTCAGGCAAGTCCACCCTGCTCAACCTCGCGGGCGGGCTCGACCGCCTGATGGAAGGGTCCGTGCTCCTCGAAGGCCGCGAACTGCGCACGCTGTCACCCAAGCGGCTGGCTGAGCTGCGCCGCCGGAGCGCCGGCTACGTCTTCCAGGACCTCAACCTCATCCCGTCGCTGACGGTCGCCGAGAACGTCGCGCTGCCGCGCGAGCTGGACGGCGTCCGTGCCGGTACGGCGAGGCGGGAAGCCCTGGAGGTGCTGGAGGAGATCGGCCTCGCGGACCTGGGCGACCGGTTCCCCGACGACCTGTCGGGCGGGCAGCGGCAGCGGGCCGCCATCGCCCGGGCGCTCGTCGGCGAGCGCCGCCTGCTCCTCGCGGACGAGCCGACCGGCGCCCTCGACACCCGGACCGGCGACGAGATCGTCCAGGTGCTCCGGCAGCGCGCCGACGCGGGGGCCGCCGTGCTGCTTGTCACGCACGAGCCCCGCTACGCGGCCTGGGCCGACCGCGTCGTCTTCCTCAAGGACGGGCGGATCATCGATTCGTCCGGCACGGACGACGTGGACGGCACGGACGGCACAGACGCGGGCGGCTTGGGCGCGGTGAGCGCTCGATGAGGGGCCTGCGCGCGGCGCTGCGGATCTCCCGCCGCAACGCCCTGCGGTCGAAGTGGCGCAGCGCGCTGATCCTCGCGATGATCGGGCTTCCGGTCGCCCTCGCCGTCTTCGCGCTGACCGCCCTCTTCGCTTCGGCGGGAACCGACCGCCAGCACTACCCGATCGGACAGGCCGACGCGGTGGTGACCGGCGCCCACGGGTGGGCGGGCCTCACCCAGGACGCCTGGGGCAACGGCATCTCCGCACAGCCCGACGACGTGCCGTTCACGCAGGACGAGGTCACGGCGCTGCTCGCGCCCGGCAGCCGGGTCATCCCGGTGGCGCGGGGGAGGTTCCGCTACCTGACCCCGCAGGGATACGAAACGGGAGAGATCCGCCAGGTCGATCTCCGCGATCCGATGTCCCGGGGCACCTTCCGGCTGACCGAGGGCAGGCTGCCCACCGCTCCCGGCGAGGCGGTGGTGTCCGCCGAGCGGCTGAACAGGGACGACGCTCCGGCCGTGACTCCGGGAGTGACGCTCCTCGTAGGCGAGGAACGCCGTCCGGTGCGGGTCGTCGGTGTGGCCCTGTTCACCTTGGCGGCAGTCGAGCCCACGCTCGCGACGTTCCCCGGCAGCCTGCCGGCCGACGCCTTCGGGCCGGTCGACTCCGAGCTGATGTCACGCGCCTGGCTCGTGGACTCTCCACGGCCGGTGACGTGGGCGGACGTGCGGCGGCTGAACGCGCAGGGCCTCGTGGTCGTCAGCCGGGCCGTCATCGACGGGCTCCCGGCGGACGAGCCGCACTCGCGTGTGTCCGACCTCGTGCGGGCGGTGCCGTGGGTCGCGATCATGCTGCTGGAGGTCGTCCTGCTGGCCGGGCCGGCCTTCGCCGTCGGGCGGCTGCGCAGGTCGCGCGAGTTCGCGCTGGTCGCCGTTCAGGGCGGCTCCCCCGCACACCTGCGGACGATCGCGCTCGCCGACGGCCTGCTGTTCGGCGTCGTCGCCTCCGCGCTCGGCGCGGCGCTGGGCGTCGTCGCGGCCCGGCTCGCGACGCCGCTGCTGGAGTGGCTGGCCGGAGTCCTGCTGGGTCCACGCCACGTCCCCTGGGCCGAGGTCGCGATGATCGCGGTGCTGGGCGTCGTCGCGGGGCTGCTGGCCGCGCTCGCCCCGGCCGTCGCGGCGAGCCGTGCGAACCCCATCGCCGTGCTGTCGGGCCGGCTCGAGCGGGGCCGTGAGCGGACGGGCCGTCCGCTGCTCGGAATCGTGCTCGTCGTCGCGGGTACGACGGCGACCATCGCGAGCGCGGGTCACGACATCGCCTGGACCGCGACATCGGCCCTGGTCACCCAGCTCGGCCTGGTCGCCCTGGTGCCGGTGTTCCTCGCGGCGGTGGCCCGGCGCGCCGCCCGGCTTCCCCTGCCGCTCCGCTTCGCCGCCAGGGACGCCGTACGCAACAGGGGCCGTACGGCACCCGCCGTCGCGGCGGTGATGACCGCGGTCGTGGCGCTGACGGCGGTGGGCGTGACATGGCAGAGCCGGCTCGCGCAGAGGCCGGCGTACGCGCAGGGCTACCCCCAGGCTCCCACCGGAGCGCTGTGGATCGCCGGACCGGACCTCACTCCCGGGCTGTGGAATCGGGTCCGCTCCGCCGTGCGCGAGGAACTGCCCACCGGTGTGCCGCTGGTGGAGGCACGGGTGCTCGCGACGAGGTCAGGCACCCCGGTGTACGCCTCAGTGCCGGACGACGATCCGGACGTGAACAGGGTGGAGTGGTCGAGTCCGACCAGAGCCGGCGACCTGCTGGTGGGGAACGAGGACCTGCTCCGCTACGTGCTGCGGCGCGACGACCCCGGGGCGGTGGCGGCGCTCCGCGAGGGGAAGGCCGTCGTGCTCAACCCGGCCGTCGTCCGGCAGGGACAGCTGCGCATCAGCGTGGGACACCAGTCCGGCGAATCCCCGGCGCTCACGCTGCCCGCCGTCGGCGTGCGGGCCACCGGGCAGGGCTGGGCCCGCGCGGTCGTCGCGCCCGAGGTGGCCGCGAAGAACGGGTACGCCACCGCGACCGCCATGCTCGTGGTGGATCCCGCGGACTTCCGCGTCCCCAAGGCGACGGCGGACCGGATCGTCGAGAAGGTGGAGCGCATCACCGGTAAGGCGGCCGCGCGGCTCGAAGTGCCGGAGGCTCCCGACGACACGATGCTCCTGCTCGTGCTGGGCATCGCCGCGGCCGTGCTCGTGCTGGGGATGACGTTCGTCGCGACCGCGCTGGCCGCCGTCGAGGCCCGGCCCGACCTGGAAACCATGTCGGCCGTGGGGGCGGCCCCCCGCGTGAAACGCGCGGTCGTCGCCGGGCAGGCCCTGGTGATCGCGCTGCTGGGCTCGGTCACGGGCGTGGTCGCCGGTTTCGCTCCGGGCATCGCCGTGGCCCGGCAGTCCGTCTCCCACCCGGCGATGTTCCTGCGTCCCGACGGCATGCTGACGACCACGCCGATGGCCGACGCCTCCGTGATCGCGATTCCGTGGCCGCTCGTCGGCCTGCTCCTCGTGGCGCTTCCCCTGCTGGCCGCGCTCGGCGGTGCCGCGTTCACGCGGTCGCGCCTGCCGCTCCCCCGGCGCAGGGTGACCTGACCCCGCGCCGGGGCCGGCCCGCCGTGCTCGCGCGCCGTGCTCAGCCGTCGGCCGGGCCCGAGGCGGCCCGTACGGCGGACAGGCAGCGTTCCACGACGGGCCGGGGGGCGAAGGCGTAGGTGCCGTCGCCGAACAGCTCGAAGGTCATGAACCCGTCGTATCCGCGCCGGGAGAAGGCGGCGAGGTAGTCGGCCAGGGGCAGTTCCCCTTCGCCCCACGCCAGGTGCCCGGCCGGGCGGCCGTCGATCAGGTGCACGTGGCGGACGCGGTCGCCGAGCACGTCGAAGTAGTCGTCCACGCTCTCGCCCGCGACCGCCATGCCGACCGTGTCGAGCACGGCGGCGAGGTTCGGCGCGGCGACCTCGTCCAGCATCCGCGCGAGCGCCCGCGAATCGTTGAGGAGGTTCGACTCGACCCGCTGCAGGGGTTCGAGCACGCACGTCACCCCGAGGGCCGCGGCGTGCGCGGCGATCTCGCCGAGCGCGTCGGCGGAGCGGCGCCACCCCGCCTCCGGCGGCTCGTCCTCATACCCCCGGCCGGGCGTCAGCAGCAGGAGCTCGGCGCCGAGCTCCGCGCACAGCTCGGCCGCCCGGCGGAACATCGCGATGCTGGAGGCGCGCAGCCGGGTGTCGGGCGAGGCGATGTTGACCGGATACATCACCTGCTCCGGGGTGAGGCAGCGCACCCGCAGGCCGCGGGAGGCGGCCCGGCGGCGTACGGCACGGGCCTCGGCGTCGCTCACCTGCGGCACGTGGAAGTGGGGGGCGATGCCCCACAGCTCCACCTCCTCGCGGCCGAGGCCGGCCGCGTCGTCCAGGAACCGGTCGAACGGCAGGTGCTGGTAGGAGAAGTTCGATCCGGTGATCCGGGGGAAGGACATCGGCGCTCCCGTCGTACGCGAAGGCTCTGCTGTCATTTTCCGACCCCGTCCGCCGTGCTCACTTGCCGACTCCGTCGGCCATGCTCACTTGCCGACTCCGTCGGCCATGCTCACTTGCCGACTCCGTCGGCGAGGCCCCTGACGATGTACCGCTGGCCGAAGAAGAACAGCAGCACCACCGGGACGGCGGCGATCGTCATGCCGGCGAACACGACGGGGAACTCGGTGCCGTGTTTGCTCATCAGGCTCATCAGGCCGACGGGAAGAGTCTGCACGCCCGCGCCGCTGGTGAACACCATGGCGAACAGGTACTCGTTCCAGGCGAACAGGATGTGCAGCAGGACCGTCGAGACGATGATCGGCTTGCACATCGGGAGGGTGATCCGCCAGAACGCCGTCCAGCGCCCGCAGCCGTCCATCTCCGCCGCCTCGTCCACCTCGCGCGGCAGGTCCAGCATGTACGCCCGGATGAGGAACGTGGTGAAGGGCACCCGGAACGCCGTGTACAGGATCAGCAGCGCCCAGAAGCTGTTGTACAGGCCCATGGACTGGAACATCTTCACCAGCGGCACCAGCGCCACGCTCGGGGCGAGCATCAGCCCGCCGAGGATCACCCCGGTGACCACCTTGCCGAACGGGATGTCCACCCGGGCGAGGCCGTACGCCGCCCACGCGCTGACGAACACGGTCGCGACGGTCGACGTGACCGTGACCAGGACGCTGGTGGTGAGGTAGTTGCTCACCCCGCGGTTCCATGCCTTCTGGTAGCTGTCGAAGCCCCAGTGGGAGGGCAGCGCGAAGGGGTTCCCGAAGATCTCCGCGTTGGTCTTGAAACCGTTGAGCAGCATCCACAGCAGCGGATAGATCACCACCACCGCGAGACAGAGCAGGAACGCCCACAGGAGCAGCCGGGCGATCACCCCGAGGAAGCCGAGACGCGTCACCACTCCACCCTTCTCCTGCGCGCGACCCACAGTTGCGCGACGGCGATGGCGAGCGTGACCACGAAGATGACCGTCGCGATCGCGGCCGCGTAGCCGAAGTCGTTGCGGACGAAGCCGCTGCGGTACAGCCAGGTGCCCAGCACCTGGGTGGAGTTGTTCGGCCCGCCGCTGGTCATCACCATGACCTCGTTGAACACCTGGAACGCCCCCGAGATCGTGAGCATGATCAGCACGCCGGTCATCTCGCGGACCAGGGGGACGGTCACGTGGAAGAAGCGGCGGATCGGGCCGGTGCCGTCCAGCGCCGCGGCCTGGTAGATCTCGCGGGGGATGCGCTGGATGGCGACGGCGAACAGCAGGGTCGAGTAGCCGAAGCCCTGCCACTGGCTCATCGCCATGACCGCCGGCATGGCCGTGCCCTCCTCGCCCAGCCACGCGTGCCGGAGCCCGTCGAGGCCGACCGCCTCCAGCAGGTGGTTGAGCAGCCCGAGGTTGGGCTCGTAGATGAAGTAGAAGAGCAGGCCGGCGACGGTCAGCGAGATCGCGCAGGGAATGAAGTAGATCGCCCGCAGGGCGCGCTGCCACCGCTCGCTGCGCACGCCCTCGATGAGCGCGGCCAGCACGAGCGAGCCGAACACCTGGAAGACGATCGACACCACCGCGAACAGCACGTTGTTGCGCAGCGAGGTCCAGAAGACCGGATCGTCGACGAGCTTGGCGTAGTTGCCGAGCCCGACGTACTCCTGACTCCCGCTGAAGATGTCCCACTTGAGCGTGCTGAACCCGAAGTTCTCCACCAGCGGGAAGTACACGAACACCCCGACCAGCGCGAGGGCGGGGACCACCCACGCGAGCCCGGCGGCCCGTCTGCTCATGGCGCGCACCGGCCTGCCCTCCCGGCTACTTCGCCGCGGCCGAGGCCTGGCGCACGCTCTCGAGCACCTGCTCGGGTGTCTTGCTCCCGGTGATCAGCGCCTCGCCGCCGGACAGCCACGCGTCGGCGACCTCGGGGACGGTGACCGTGTCGAGCCACGCGGCCAGCTTCGGCGCCTTGTTGACCAGCTCGATGCCCTCGTAGACCGCCTTGCTGGAGGTCTCGGGCGTGACCGCGCCGATGACCGTGCTGGGCTGGCCGTACGGCGGCGCCGAGAGCGTCTGGGCGTTCTTCGTGCTCGTGACGAACTTCATGAAGTCGACGGCGAGCGGGATGCGCGGCGACGCGGCGTTGATGAGATATCCCTCGGGAGACCCCTCGACGATGGTCGCGTCGCCGGCCGCGCCCTGCGGCGCCGGAAGCTGGAAGATGCCGAAGTCGCCGACGGGGAGCTTGCCCTCGGCGGTCTCGTTGTCGAACTCCAGGATCTCCTGGTAGTACATCGCGGACTTGCCGTCGGCGAACGCCTCCTGCGCCGAGGAGTACAGCACGCCGTTGGTGCCGGTTTTGGTGTCGGTGCAGGTGTCGACGAGGGTCTTGAAGCGCGTGAGGGCCTTCACGTAGCCGGGGTCGTCGAGCTTGGCCGTCGCAGGCTTGAGGTCGGCCTCGAAGGTGGCCGTCGGCACGTCGTACGCGAAGAGCTGCTGCATGTAGTGGAGGGCCGGCCAGCCGTCCTTGTTGCCGAAGGAGATCGGCTCGTACCCGGCCTTGCGCAGCGCCGTGCAGCTGTCGATCAGCTCCTCGAACGTCTTGGGCACCTCGACCCCGGCCTTGGCGAACGCGGCCTTGTTGTAGCCCATGAACTTGCCGTTGCCGTACAGCGGGATCCCGTAGTACTTCCCGTCGTAGGCGAAGGCCGACAGCGCCCCCTCGCTGAAGGTCTTGCCCCACTCCGTGCCGGGCCCGATCACCTTGGTCAGGTCCGCCGCGCGGCCGCCGCGGACGAAGTTCTCCGCCCAGGTGCCGGTCCACGTGAAGTAGACGTCCGGCAGGGCGTTCGACGCCGTCAGCGTCTTGGTCTTGTCCTTGATGCTCTGGTCGGTCTCCTGGATGAGCTCGACCTTCACCCCGGGATGGAGCTTCTCGTACTCCGCGGCCAGGTCCTCGAAGTACGGCTCGAGGGGCTCACCGGCGAACTTCGTGAGGATGCTCAACGTGCCCGAGTAGTCGGGGCTGGCGGCGGCGTCTGCCGCGGGAGCCTTGTCCGCCTGGCCGCCGCCGGTGCATCCGGCCAGGGCGAGCACCGACGTTCCGGCGAGGGCCGCGAACGTCGTCAGTGCGCGAGGGCGCATGGGCTTCCTTTCTCTCTCAGGGGGGAGGAGGGACCGCCGGTGCGGGAGCACCTCGGATCCGCGGGGACGCGCCGCCGGCACGACCCACTTGATGACGGGTGACTGTACAGAGCATGTGATACCGGTACCAGACCTGTTCACAAGAATTTTTCCTCCGGCGGCTCCCCAGGACCGCCCGTCACGACGAAACAGCATGTCACAGGGGTATCGGTGACCGAAATACGTCTCCCTGTTGACGCCCGCCCGTCAGGTGTGCCAGCGTGACCACCGCGTGATACCGGTATCAGGCAGCAGGGCGCCCCGGTCCGCAGGCAATCCCCGAAAGGACGCGATGATGCTCGGATTCAACGAGCCGGAATTCCTCTCCCAGATGGCGAGCGCGGTGGCGCTGCGGCCGCAGATCGAGGAACTGGTCGATCGGCTCGTGGACGAGGGATTCGACAACCTCTACCTGGTCGGCGCCGGCGGCACCTACGCCCAGATGTGGCCGTACGAGCGGCTGGCCCGGCAGCGCTCCACCTTCGACGTGCGCGCGGTGATCGCGGCCGAGCTGATCGCCGCGGGCGAGGCGGCGCTGGGCGAGCGGTCGGTCGCGGTCTTCACCTCCGCCTCCGGCACCACCGACGACACCGTGCGGGCCATCGAGTACTGCAAGGCCAAGGGCGCCCACACGATCGGCATCACCGGCTACCCCGAGTCGCCCGTGGCCCAGAACGTGGACACCGCGCTGATCACCGAGCCCAAGGCGTGGCCGTTCGACCCGCAGATGCTGCTCCTCACGACCCGGCTGCTGTCCCGGCGGGGCGAGTTCGACGGCTACGAGAAGCTCGCCGGCGAGCTCGACGGCCTGCCGCGGATCCTGCTGGAGGTCGCCAGGCAGACCGAGCCCGTCGCCGAGAAGTTCGCCGACGAGCACAAGGACACCGGCTACTACTTCCTCATCGGCGGCGGCAACCTGTGGTCGTACACCTACCTGTACTCCATGTGCATCCTCGAGGAGATGCAGTGGCTGCACACCACGCGGGTGCACAGCGCCGAGTTCTTCCACGGCTCGCTCGAACTGCTGGAGGAGGACACCAGCGTCATCGTCTTCCAGGGTGAGGACGAGGGGCGCCCGCTGACCGACCGCGCGGCGGCCTTCGCCAAGCGCATCTCCAAGGACGTCACGGTCCTCGACACCAAGGACTACCCGCTCGAGGGGATCAGCCCCGAGTTCCGCGGCCTGCTCGGGCCGCTGGTCATGGACGTGGCGACCGGCCGGCTGAGCAAGCACCTGGAGCGGGTGCGCGACCACTCCCTCGAACTGCGCCGCTACTACCGCGTCATGGACTACTGACGGTCGTCCGTCGCTGATCCCCCGCTCACGGCGCCGCACCGGCCGCGCGCCCCCAGGGCCCCCGCGTTCCCCACGCGGGGGCCCGCCTTGAAGGAGAGTCCATGAGAGTCCTCGGCTTCGGCGACAACATCGTCGACCGGTTCCTCGACCGCGGCATCGAGTACCCCGGCGGCAACAGCGTCAACGTGGCCGTCTACGCCCGGCGCCTCGGCGCCGACGCCGCCTACCTCGGCGTGTTCGGCGACGACGACCTCGGCGGCTTCATCCGCGCGTCGATCGCCGCGCAGGGGGTCGCCGTCGACCGCTGCGCCGTACGGGCCGGTGAGAGCGGCGTCTCCACCCTGCGCGTCGACGACGGCGACCGGGTCTTTCTCGGCTGGAACGGCGGCGGCGTCACCACCAGGGAGCCGATCGTCCTCGACGACGGCCTCCTCCGATACGCCGCCTCGTTCGACCTGGTGCACTCCAGCGTGTACTCGGGCAGCGAGAGCGAGCTGCCGAAGCTGGCCCGGCTGGACACGCTGGTGAGCTACGACCTGTCCAGCGAGGACGAGTACCGCACGCCGGCCTACCTCGACCGGGTCTGCCCGCACGCCGATCTCGTCCTGCTGTCGTGCTCGCACCTCGGCGAGGACGCCACGCGGGCCCTCCTGGCCGACGTCGTACGGCGGGGTGCGGCGCTCGCGCTGGCCACCCGGGGCGAGGAAGGGGCGATCGCCCACGACGGCCGCGTCACCCTCACCACGGCGGCGGTGCGCGTGGAGGACTCCCGGCTGATGGTGGACACGATGGGCTGCGGCGACGCCTTCCTCGCGGGGTTCGCGGTGTCCCTGCTGCGCGCGGGCTGGCGCGCGGGCGCCGCGCCGGACGGCGACATGATCGAGACCGCCCTGCGCGACGGCGCGCGGTCGGCCCACGACCAGTGCCTGGTGGAAGGCGCTTTCGGTCACGGGCGGCCGGTGGTCGCTAGCATGTCGCCATCCCGCGATCTCGAGAAGTGAGGGACGCCACCCATGCCAGCTGACCGGGGCCAGACCGCCGGGCGGGCCACGATCTCCGAGGTGGCGGCCGAGGCGGGCGTCGGGCGGGCGACCGCCGCCCGCACGCTGGGCGGGTACGGGCACGTCAGCCCGGAGCTGCGCAAGCGCGTGCTGGAGGCGGCCGAGAAGCTCGGCTACCGCGCCAACGCGCTGGCCCGCAGCATGTCGACCGGGGTCAGCCACACCATCGGCGTGATCGTCGCCGACATCGGCAACCCCTTCTTCGCGGGGGTGGTGCGCGGAATCTGCGACGCCTCCCGCGCCCGCGGCTTCGACACGATCGTCCTGAGCACCTACGAGGAGCTCGACGAGGAGATCGCGGCGATGAACGTGCTGATCGACAAGCGCGTCGACGGCGTCGTCGTCGCCTCGGCCGCGCTGAGCGGCCGGGACGTCGGTCACGTCAAGGAGGCGCTGAAGCGGGGCGTCCCGGTCGTCCTCGTCGACCGGGCGGTCCCCTCGCTCGACCTCGACGCGGTGGTCATCGACAACCGCGACGCCGCCCGCGAGGCGGTCGAGCGGCTCATCGCGGCCGGGCACCGGCGGATCGGCTTCGTGTGGGGGCCGCCCGTGCCGGAGCCGCCGGCGACCCGGCGCGAGCTGCTGGCGGCGGCGTCCCGCAACCTGTGGACCGACGGCGAGCGCCTGCGCGGCTACCTCGACGCGCTCGACGACGCGCGGATCCCCTTCGATCCCGAGCTGGTGATGGTCGGGCGGAAGGTCGAGGAGCGGGTGACCGAGGAGGTCGCCCGCATGCTCGCCCTGCCGGACCGCATCACCGCGCTGTTCTGCACCGAGACCGAGGCGGTGACGGGAGCCCTGCGCGCGCTGCGGGCCGCCGGGCTGTCCTACCCGCGCGACGTCGCCCTCATCGGCTTCGACGACAGCGCCTGGGCGGCGGTCATGGACCCGCCGCTGACGATGATCGAGCAGCCGGTGCACGAGCTCGGCGCCAAGGCCGCCGAGGTGCTCCTCGACATCGTCCGGGGGGCCGAGCCCGGCAGGCGGATCCACACGCTGCGCTCCCGTCTCATCGAGCGCTCCTCGGTCGCCCCTCCACCCGCGTAGGCGGCGGGGCGGTCAGCGGGGGATCAGCTCGGCGGAGCGCTGCTGAGGGAGGCCGGCGAGGCGCCGCTGGCCCTCGGTGAGCAGCGCCGCGATCGGGCCGGGCTCGCGCAGCCGGGTGAGCCGGTCGCGGTTGTACTTGCGCAGCCGCGCCGCGCGGCGCTTGGCCGCCGCCGCCTTGAACGCCGCGACGTGCTCGCGGTCGGCCTTGCGCGCGCCGCTCAGCTCGTAGCCGTACGCCGTGAGCCGCTCGCCGAGCACCTCCTCGCACAGCGAGATCTCCCAGGGCTCCAGCCGGGAGGCCCACTTGCCCGAGTGGGCGGTGGTCACCTCCTCGTGGGTGTTGCTGTGCCACACCTTGTGCTTGGGCACGGCGAGCTCGGCCATGTGGCGGGGCTCGCACATCCCCGGGTCGTAGTCCTCGCCGATGAACACGCACAGCTTCTTCAGCTCGGTCTCCGGATCGGCGGTGAGGTCCTCGTACCGCAGCTCGTAGAAGCTGTCGGCGGGCAGCTTGCGGGCGTGCCGCCGGCCGAAGTCGATCGCCTCGGCCCAGTTGGCCATGGCGTGCACGGCGTCCGCCTTGTACCAGGGCATCTGCTTGAGCGAGGCCACGCAGTCGCGGCCGTCCCTGACGAGGTGGACGAACTGCGCGTCGGGGAACATCCGCATCAGCATCTCGACGTGCCGGTAGTAGCTGGGCCGCTTGTCGCCCCAGCGCGGCTTGCCGAAGCGCTCGGCGTAGCTCTTGAAGACCATGCCGATGACCGAGCCGAAGCTGCCGGGGCCGAGCATGGCCGCCTGGACGAAATCGGGGCGGCTCAGCCCGAGCTCGTGGAACTTCGTGGTGCGGCCCTCGGCGATCCAGGTCGCCAGCTTGCGCCTGTTGTCGGCCAGCCGCATGTCGCCGTACGCCCGGCGGGAGAAGTAGGCCGGGACGAGGAACCGCGTCTCGGGCGGAACCGCGATGCGCGGATGCGAGTGCAGCATGAGCTGCAGCATGGTGGTGCCGGAGCGCGGGCAGCCGACGACGAAGACAGGTCTGTCCGTATGCATGAGTTCTATCCCCCGTGGTGAAATTTCCGGACGCCAGGCCGCCGCCCTCCCCCGGGCGCGGCTCGTGACGCGGGTCCTACGGCGTCATGCCGTACGAGCTGGTGGATCGGGCCGGGAACGGCCGGTCAGACGAGGATCTTCTCTCTCTCGGCGGCGGTGCGGGGCACCTGGCGCGAGGCCAGCCAGACGCGGTAGACCAGGCTCATCTCGAACGCCAGCAGGAGCGCGCCGGCCACGGCCGAGACCGGCACCAGGGCCGCGGGCCCGAGGAGCGGGGCCACGACGAAGACCGCGGCGTGGAACTCGATGCCGCTCATGACGTGGGTGCGCACCCGCCGCCGCACCAGGAAGACGCGGAACCTGTCGTACCAGGGAAAGCGGGCGTGGAACGCCTTCTGCAGGTCGACCACGGTGGCGCCGGTGTCGTCGGCGACCTGGCCGAACTCCGCGGCGGCCTGCCCCAGCTCGGTCCGCGGCCTGGCCCGCAGGACGCTCTCGGCGAGGACGCACTGCCCCTCCATCCGCGCCTCCACCAGCGCGCGGGTGGCGTCCTTGACCCGCTTCAGCTGCGGGCCGTTGATGTAGCGGAACAGGTCGAGCACGACGACGCCGACGGCGGCGAGCACCACATCGGCGTCGCCCGTCCGGGCGTACTCCCCGAACCCCAGCCCGAAGGCGCAGCAGACCACCCGCAGCCGGTCGCCGACGTAGTCGAGCCACAGACCGAAGGGCGTCCCCGTGCCCTTGAGCCTGGCGATCTTCCCGTCCATGCAGTCGACCGTGAAACTGAGATAGAACAGCGCCGCACCGGCGACGAGCATGCCCTCCGCGAAGGCGGCCGCCGAGGCGAAGCCGATCAGCATGGACAGTCTGGTCAGCCCGTTCGGTGTGATCGATGTGTGGTTAGCCACGAGCAGCGCGAGCCGGCAGGCGAGTGGATCGACCATGAAGACGGTCCACCACGAGTCCCTCGGCTTGCGCGTCGCGAGTATGTCGTCCAGCGTGAAGCCCCCCATGCAGGCAACAATGACTACAACCGGTAGCCGTTGGCCTGCTCTTCGGTAACAGGCAGGGCATCTCATTGCCGGTTCTTGACCGTCTCCCTCATCTACGTAAACCATCCGCCAATCCGGTCGCCGATCGGTTACAGTCCGTGGTCGAGGGGGAGACCATGCCCGTTGTCACGTTGTACCGGCGGCTGCAGGGGCGGCTGCCGTCATGGGAGCCCGCACCACGGGCCGCGCTCATCCGGCCGCACGCGGGTCCGCTGCAGGCCCAGCGCGAGACGCTGGACGTGGTGTGCGCCCTGCTGACCCGGGCGGGCGTGCCGTACTTCTGCGTCCGCCCGCTGCCGAACCGGCCGCCCGTCGTCGCCGTGCCCGAGGACTCGCGCACGCGCGCGCTCGCCGCGCTCGCGGCCGGCGACCACCCGCTGTTCGCGGCGCGGCAGCCGTACGGCAGGCAGGGGTCGCGGGCGCGCCAGGCGGACGCGGGCCGGATGCGCCCGCTGCGGCGGGCGGCGGCGCTGCTCGGCGACGCCAGGGTCGTGCGGGTGGCCATGTACTTCGCCAGCCCCTCGCGCACGCTGACACTCGGCCCGGAGAACGGCTGCGACCTGGAGTTCTGGGCCCGGGAGGGTGACGAGCTGGTCGCGCCCAGGCCGAACCCCGCCTGCGACCGCGTGCCCGCCGACGGCCCTTCGGTGGACGGCGGCGAGGAGCTGTTCACCCCTCTGGCGTGCGCCGCCCGCCGGGCCCGCTCCTACCGCACCCGGCCCGAGTTCGTACGGCGGCTGCTGGACGACATCGACTTCCCGATCGACGCCGTCTACACCTGGGTGGACGGCGCCGACCCGGCCTGGCGGGCGCGCCGCGACCAGGCCGAACGCGGCGAGGCGCTGCGCTCCGGCGGCCCGCTGAGCGAGATGGCGACCACGGAGGCGCGGTTCACCAGCAGGGACGAGCTGCGCTATTCACTGCGCTCGCTGCTGATGTACGCGCCCTGGATCAACCGGGTGTGGATCGTCACCGACGGTCAGACGCCGCCGTGGCTCGACACCACCCACCCCATGGTCGCGGTGGTCGACCACAAGGAGATCTTCACCGACCCGTCGGTGCTGCCGGTGTTCAACTCCCACGCCATCGAGACGCAGCTGCACCACATCGACGGGCTCAGCGAGCATTTCCTGTACTTCAACGACGACTTCTTCCTGGGACGGCCGCTGCCTCCCCGGACCTTCTTCGAGGGCAACGGGATCACCCGGTTCTTCCCCAGCACGGTCCACGTGCCCTTCGGGGCGCCGGAGACCGAGGAGTCGCCGGTGCACGCCGCCGGCATGAACAACCGGCGCATCCTGGAGGACCTGACCGGCCGCACGATCACGCAGAAACTCAAGCACGTGCCGTACGCGCTGCGCCGGTCGCTGATGTACGAGCTGGAGCAGCGGTTCGCGGCGGAGTTCGCGGCGACCGCCCGCAGCAGGTTCCGCACGTCGCGGGACATCTCCGTGGTCTCCTCGCTCGCGCACTACTACGGCTACCTGAGCGGGCGGGCGGTCCCCGGCACCGTCGACTACACCTACGTCGACTTGTCGCTGCCGAAGACGCCCGCCAAGCTCCGCCGCATGCTCGCCCGGCGCAGGCACGACGTGTTCTGCCTCAACGACACCGCGCCCACCACCGTCGAGCAGGACGCCCTGCTGGGGCGCTTCCTGGAGGCATACTTCCCCACCCCGGCGCCGTTCGAGCGGCACTGAAAACAATTTGAATCGCACCGGAAATCAAATAACACCTTCAGCCGAAATCACTGTGCACGAATTGTGATTTCGCCCGGCGCCGTTTCGCGCATCGGTTCTGATTGACTGCGGCTCATCCGTCACCCGTGCTCTGCCCGGGAGTGCCAGTGTCAGTGCCAGCGTCGCGACAGCGCACCACCTATCAGCTCGTCGAGGCGGTCGTCGCCCGGCTCGACCAGGACGAACTGCCGCAGCTTCCCCGGCTCTGGGACGCGTACACCCGGCACCCCGACGGCCGGGAGCGCGACAGGGAGCATCTGCTCGGCTCGGGCGTCCTGACGGAGATCTCCGCCTGGGCCCCGCTCGTCGTCGCGTTCGTCGGCGCCGCCGTGCTGGACGCACTGAAAGAAGAGATCACCGAACGCAGCCGGGACGGCATCCGGACGTTGTTCGCCTGGCGCCGGCGGCGACGCCAGGCGATGCGGGAGGTGCTCGCCGAACCGCTGCCGCCCTTCGACGACGCCGAACAGGCCCGCATCGCCCGGTCCGTCCGCTCCAAGGCACTCGCGTTGGGGCTGCCGGAGGACAAGGCCCAGCTTCTCGCCGACGCGGTGACGGGCGAACTGCTCCGTGAGAGCACTACCCCTCCCCTGGAGGGGTGACCCGTGGGCGCGGCCGACCCGTTCGCCCTGCCCCCGCCGAGCACCGCTCGGCTGCGCCTGCTCTTCCTCACCGTCGCGGCCGGGTCGTTCTTCGCCGGTCACTGGTTCCTGGTGCTGGCGGGGGACGTCTGGCGCGACCGGACCCTCGCCTGCGGCCGGCTCGCCGACGTCCCGGCCTTCCTCGGCTGCTCGACCAGGGTCATGGTGGTGCGGTCTCTGGCGCCGTGGTCCGGCCCCCTGCTGGTGGCGGCCCTGATGACCCTGGCCCATGCCCTGGCGCCCCTGGTCATCACCCGGCGGCACCGGGCGGCGCCGTTCGCCGACTGGCCCGAGGTCGTCGAGGCGGCCGTGCGGGCGGCGGGACTGACCCGGCGGCCCGTGCTCATGCAGAGCGCGCGCGACCTCCTGCGCGACCGCATGTTCGTGTACGGCCGCCACCCCCGGCACCGGGTCATGCTCTCCGCGGCCGCCGGGTTCTCCCTGTCCGGCAAGCAGGCCAAGCCCGCCGCCGTCGCGATGCTCGCGCACGAGCTCGGTCACCTGCGCAACCGGGACGCCGACCGGTCCTACCTCGCCGTGTTCGCCACCGTCTGCTTCGTCCTGGTGGCGGCCGTGCCGTTGTGCCTGTCGGCCGCTCTCACGATGGACGGCACGCCCGCACGGGCGGTCGCCTGGCGGACCGCGGTCGTCACGCTGCTGGTCGCCGGCACCTTCGCGGCGGTCGTCCGGGCCCGCGAACACGACGCCGACCTGCGCGCCGCCCGATCCCACCCCGACGAGGTGCGCGCCTGGCTGTCCACCGGGCGGCAGGAGCGGCCGTGGCCGGTGCCGATCCACCCTTCCCTCGCGTCCCGTCTGCGGGTCCTGCTCGATCCCGCACCGCACATGCGCGCGTCACCCGGCGAGGCCCTGACCGCCGGCGTCGCCGCCGGCATCGTGGTCACCGAACTGGGAGTGCCCCTGCAGACGGCGCTGCCCATACCGCCGATCACCGCCTACTGGATCGCCGGGCTGCTGGTCGCGGTGCCGGTCGTCCAGGTCGTCGGGCTGGGGGTCTGGCGGGCGGTCCTGGCCGAGCCCGCGAAACCGGCAGTACGGCCCCGCGTCGCCGCCACCGGGCTCGCGCTCGGGGCCGGGTTCGCGGCCGGCGCCGTCCTGTCCCCGCGGGCGAGCGCCGAGTGGATCCTCTGGCTCACGACCGCGCCCGAAGCCGCGGCGAACCTGACGCCCGGCCGGATCCCGCTCGGCACCACGGCATGGCTCCTCGCCGCCGTCCTCCTGCTGAGCACCGCGATCACCTGCTGGCTGGCCCTCGCGGCCCGGGCCTGGCTGCCGGCGCGCGGCCCGTCCGCGTGGCGGTACGCCGCGCCCGTCGCCGTGGCCGTGATCGCGGTCGTGTCCGGCACCTGGTTCGTCGCCGTCCGGCTGGCGGCCGGGGAGGAAGTGCCGGCGGGGCGCCTCGCCTGGCTCGTCGTCACACCGCAGGTGGCGGTCGTCCTGGCCGTCCTCGTACTGCTGTGCGCGCTCGCCCTGCGGCCGCTGCGAGGCCGCAGATCGCGGCCGGCCGTCGTCATGGTGCCGGCCGTGCTGCTCGTCACGGCCCTGGCCGGGATGGCGTCGCTCCCCGAGCCGGCGGCCCGCGAGGCCGCGCCGCCTCCCGCGGCCGCGCTGCCCGACTCCGCGCAGGCGGGCGTGATCTGCCTGGGCCTGTTCACCACGGGAACCGCGGCCTACGGCGATCCCGCGGACCATCCCGCACGGGCACGGATGGGCGCGCTGCTGCGCGGTTCCGACGACGCGCTGCTGCGGCAGGTCGGGGGCCTGTTCCTGGACAGCGCGGACCGCCGCTCCACCGACCTGGCCGCCGTGGCGTGGACCGCCTTCGTCCGGCGGTGCGACCAGATCAGGCGGTATCCGACCGGTCCGGTGCCCCGGCCCACCCCGCCCTTCCCCGTCGAAAGCTGGTGATCTCCATATGCGCCTCACCCGAGCCCTCGGTTGTCCGGTGGCCGCGCTCACCCTCGTCGCCGCGTTCCTTCCCGGCGCGGCCCGCGCGTCCGCCCGCCCCGCGCTCTCCTACGGACTGCTCACCACCGCGGACCTGCCGAAGGGATATGTCGCCTTCCGGCCCACCCACAAGCCGTACGACAAGGCGAGCAGCCCGCGGTGCGCCGCGCTGCTCGACGAGCTGGACTTCAGCAAACCCCGGCGGAAGGGCGTCGAGTACGCGTCCACGGCGTTCACCAAGGGGCAGTTCGGCCCGTGGATCACGGAGACCCTGCGACGCTACCCCAGCGCGCACGCCGCGAAGAAGGACCTGGACGGAGCCCTGAAGACCCTGTCCGGGTGTTCGTCGTTCCGCATCGCGTACTCCGGCAAGAAGCCGGCCGAGATCACGATGACGATCCAGCCCATCGCGATGCCGAAGGTGGGCGGGCAGAGCAGGGCAGTGTGGATCACCGTCAGCGACGGGTCGTGGGCGTACGGCGAGGTGCTGGTGCTGGCCAGGACCGGCGACGTGATGATGATCCTCGGTCAGCTCGCCTTCAAGGCGCCCAGCCCGCAGACCGCGGACGGGATCGCCGCCCGCGCCGCCCGGAAGATGGGCGCGGTGGCGGACTGATCACGGTGCCGGCCGGCTCCGTGGCAGGTAATGGGCGACGAACAGGCCGCGGAAGGTCCAGCGGCCGGCCGGGGCGAACGAACGGTCGACCAGGGCGCGCCGACGGGCCGGCATCGCGTTCTTGCCGGTATGGCCGACCACCCAGAGCGTGCGCAGCCCGTCGAGCCGGGCGGCGAGCGCCCGGGGGCCCACCTCGCGGCCAGGGAAGCTGCCGTCCCGCTCGGGTGACCGGGCCAGCGCCACGTCGTCGAGCCTGCCAAAGACCGAGGGGTAGACCACGGCGTATTTCCTGACCTTGGCGGGGACGAACAGCACCCCGTCCCCGGGTCTCGCCTCGGCCGCGAGCAGCGCCATGACCGGCCGGGGATCGTCCTGCC
Organism: Microbispora sp. ZYX-F-249; assembly: GCF_039649665.1. Lineage (NCBI taxonomy): Bacteria > Bacillati > Actinomycetota > Actinomycetes > Streptosporangiales > Streptosporangiaceae > Microbispora > Microbispora maris. Next base: position 191,698 of record NZ_JBDJAW010000006.1, read on the forward strand.
TGCCGTCCGGCCCGCGCGTGGCGAGCTGCCCGGGCACCGACAGGCCGAGCCAGGCGGCCAGCACGGCGGCGGCGAGCCCGGGGGGCAGCGCGGCCAGGCCCGCCCCGGCGAGCAGCGCCGCGGCCGGGACGCAACAGAAGACGTACCGGAACACGTACACCGGATGGAGCGTCCAGGAGACCGTGAGCAGCACCAGCGCGGGCACCAGCAGCCACGGCAGCGTCAGCCGCACGAGCGCCCCGTGTCCGCCGGCCAAGGGAGCCGAGTCCGCCGCGCAGGACCTTTCCGCGTGACGTGTCGCGGGCTCCTCCACGCCGCGCCCGGCGCGAGCCCGGCGCACGCCCGCGACCGCGGCACTCGCGAGGCCGAAGATCGCGAGCGCCCAGGTCAGCGGGGCCACCCCCGGGCCCGTCGCCCCACCGAGGTCGCCGGACAACTGGACGGCCAGCCTGCCCACGTCGGCCGCCTCCGGCCGGGGAATCCAGCCCACCTGCGCGCTCTGCCGGGAGCCGAGCCAGGCCAGCGGCGCCACGGCCGCCAGTGCCGGCGTCGCCGCGCACGCCCACCGGAGCAGCGGTCCCCTGGACAGGATCAGGGTGACGCCGTGTGCCCCCGCGACCAGGAACGCGAACAGGTTGAGATAGGCCAGCACGGTCAGCGCCGCGGCGTACGCCGCAAGGACCCCCGACGTCGGCGACCGTCGCAGGCGCAGGAACAGCAGGGTCACCCCGACGGCCGCCGCGGCCGCCATCGGGTACGGCCGGGCCTCCTGGACGTACCTGGAGAAGATGGGCATGAGGGCCAGCAGCACGCCGCCGTACAGGCCCGCCCGGGGGGAGCCGAGCGCGCGACCGAGCGCGCCGGTCCCGGCCGCGGCGAGCGCCCCCGCGACGACCGACGGCATCCGCAGCGCCACCTCGGCGGTGCCGGACAGGTCCGCGACGACGTGCGCCAACGCGTAGTACAGGCCGTGCACGGCGTCGACCGACTGCAGCAGGTGTGCCAGCTGGGGAAGGGTCCGGCCGGCCGCGCTGACGGTGGCCGCCTCGTCCCGCCATGGCGGCGGCCCGCCGAGGTCCCACAGCCCGGCGGCCAGCGCGACGAGAGCGGGCACGACGGTCACGACAAGCGGCCGGTCCCGCCACCCGGGCCGTCCGGGCGCCTCGGCCGGGCCCGACGCGGGCCGCCGGGGTGGCTGCGGCGCTTGCGGCGCGGTGCGCCGGGAGGCGCGGGTCATGACCGCATGCGCGCGACCACGCGCGCCGAGGCGTGCCCGTCGTCCCAGGGGCAGTACCTGCGGGCGAAGCGCTCGTAGCGCTCCGCGAACCGTCCGAGGTCGCCGCCGCGCAGCACGTCGAGCACGTCGTCGCCGGTCCGCAGGACGGGCCCGGGAGCCTCGGCCTCGAAGTCGAAGTAGAAGCCGCGCACCTCGTCCCGGTAGCGCTCCAGGTCGTGGGCGAGGAACACCATGGGCCTCCCGGTGCACGCGAAGTCGAACATGGCCGACGAGTAGTCGGTGACGAGCACGTCCGCGGCGGCCAGGAGATCCGCCATATCCGGAAAATTCGAGACATCGTGGATGCGGTCTCCGGCCGGGATCGTCATGTCCCGCGCCACCAGGTAGTGCGCCCGCACGAGCAGCACGTCGTCGTCGCCCAGCGCCCCGGCCGCCCGGACCGGGTCCAGCGCCAACCGCCCGGTGGCCTCGTCGTCCCGCCACGTCGGCGCGTACAGGACGACCCGCCGGTCGCCGGTCAGGCCCAGCCGCCGCCGCGCCGCGCGGGCCCGCGCGGGGTCGAAGAGCACGTCGTTGCGCGGGTAGCCCGACTCCAGGATCTCCCCCTCGTAGCCGAACGCCCCCCGCAGCGCCGCGGTGGCGAACGGGCTCGGCGACAGCAGCAGGTCCCAGGCCGCCACCTGCCGCGCCAGCTCCCCGCGCGGCACCCGCTGCGCGTACGGCATGCCCTCCAGGTCGAGCCCCAGGCGCTTGAGCGGCGTGCCGTGCCAGGTCTGCACGAACGTCTGTCCCCGCGGCTTGCGGTACCACCCCGGCTGGGTGCGCCGGTTGGCGACGACGAAGCGGCTGGTGTGCAGCGCCTCCTCGTGCTCGCGCGAGCCGAACAGGACCAGGCGCACGCCCGGCGGGACCGCGAACTGCCCGTCGCGGGTGACCCAGACGATCTCCACGTCCGGGTGGCGGCGGGCCAGTTCCTCCGAGACCGCCCGGGGGTTGCACGAGTACTGCCCGCCGCCGTAACTGTCGAACAGCGCGGCGTTCCGCAGAGCGGCGCGTCCCCTTGGCCAGGACCGTGCGGCGGCCCTGCGTCTGCGCGTCGCGTACGGCCCGCGCTCGTGCGGGCCGAGCGCGGGCCGCACCGCGAGGCTCAGGTCGCCGTCGCGGGAGGTGCGGACGGAGACCTCGTGGAACCCGGTGACACGCGGCCGCGGCGGGTCGGCGATCAGCGCGGAGCTCAGGCGCACCCGCTCCTGCCCGCCCTCCGGTGTCACGGCGAGCACGCGCCAGGTCCCGCTGCGGAGCGGAAGTCCCTCGGCCGTCGTGCCGACGGCGGCGGTCCACCCCGCCTCGTCCTGGCGGACGGGCCACGCGTGCCGCTCCGTGCCGCACTCGAGGACGATTGGGCCGGACGGGCACCGTCCCGTCCCCTCCAGGACCGGCTCGCCGGAGTCCGTCCACCGGATCGCGCTCACGCTGACCGGATCGCGACCGGGGCCGCCCACGGCGGTCGGGCCCAGCGTGAGCCCGCGGTCTCGGGTGAGGCAGACGCGCACGTCCCCGGCGTCGAAGACGCGCTCGCTCGCGCCCCCGGCCGCCCGCCCGGCCCGGGTCACGCCCCGCGCCCGGACCCGCGCGTGCAGCGCCCACCGGCCGGGAGGCAGCGCGTCGAGGGCGACCACGGTCTCAAAGCCGGAGTCGTCGTGGCAGGCGGCCGACTGGCGGGAGTCGGCGGTCACGTCGGGCCTGCGGGTCCGCCGTACCGGCAGGGTGATCCGCTCCTCCCCCCGCTGGAGCCACAGCTCGATCCGGCTGCGCCCGCTGTCCAGATAGGCGATGTACGCGTGACCGGCCAGGACGAGCCTGTCGTCCGTGTGGCGGACGTCGTCCACGCGGGCCACGAGCCGCAGGTCTCGGGTGGCGTCGAACAGCGAGCGCGGAAGCCGGGGGTCGCGCCGGAAGGGGTAGTCGAGATACCAGCGGCGGCGCCGCAGCCCCCGCCGGAGCACGCCCCGGTGCCTGATCTCCGATGCCGCGAACATCCGCAGCTCCGCCAGCTCGCCGGTCATCCCGTGCACGGCGAAGTGGATCTGGAGCCGCCTGAGAACCGGCAGCCGCTCGACCGCACCGGGGTCCAGGCGGCCCAGGGTCTCGGCGAGCCCGTCCGGGACGCGGTCGCGTACGGCGTCCAGCACCGCCTCGAGGTCGGGCCCCTCGGCCAGGCGCAGGTCGTACGCCGCGCGCAACGCGGGCGCGTGCCGGCCGAGCAGGTCCGACACCTCCAGCATCGCCCGCAGGCGGCACAGGGGATCGGCGGGCGGCCGGGACCCGCGCGTGCGGCAGACCACGCTGCCGAGCACGTCGGCCGAGGTGGACAGCACGTGCGCGGGGATCGTCACCGGGAAGTCCTCGCCCAGTCCCGCGGGGAAGGCGAAGTCGTGCCGGTTCCAGAACTCCCGGCGGAACACCGTGCCGCCCGCCCTCGGGTCGTCCAGCAGCTTCGGATGCCGGGTGATGTGCGTACGCAGGAACTCCTTGGCCTTCTGAGCCGTGTCCTGCGCGTTCGGCGTCCAGCTGCGGATGCGGCCGCAGGCGAGGTCGGAGCCGGTGTGGTCGAGGGCGCCGACCAGCGTGCGGTAGGCGTCCGCGGGGACGACCGAGCCGGGGTCGGCGAAGGTCAGGTAGCGCCCGGTGGCGAAGGCCGCGCCCGCGTTGCGCGTGACACCGGGGTCGTCGCCGCCGTCGCCGAGCGTGAGGAGCGTGAACCTGTGGTCGGGCGGACGCAGGCCCCGCGGGCGCCCGACCAGGATCACCTCCAGGTCGTCCAGGGTCTGGTCGCGCAGGGATTCGAGGCACTCCTCGGCGTGCTCCTCCCCGCCGTGCAGGGGGACGACCACCGAGAGGCTGGGAGGCACCGTCACGCCGTCAGCATGCCGACGCGCGGCGGGCGGCACCCGGCCGATCCACACCGTCTTACCCTCCCTTGGCCGCCTCTTGACCCACGAGCCCTCCGTAACCCGCCCCGCACTTTGACTACGGACAGTAAAGAACGACGTTACAGTGAGTAATAACGCGTGGTAGGCAAGAGCTTCCATGATCTCCCACGAGTTCAGGAGGCTCGATGGCATTCACGCTGACCGGTCGGACACTCGCGGTGGCCGCCTGTCTGCTCGCCGGCTCGCTCACCCTGGCGCCGGCCGCCACCGCCGCCGGCGGTGACCGGCTCAAGGCGAAGTTCGTCGCCAATCTGGTCGCCCGGCACAGCGGCAAGTGCCTGGACGTCTACGGCCGGAGCACCGCCGACGAGGCGAGGATCGTGCAGTGGACCTGCGGCAACGGATGGCCCAACCAGGAGTGGCGGCTCGCCTGACCCGCGGAAGGTGACGGCGCGCCCCGGCTCGGCAGCCCGGCGTTCGGGGGGGCGACGTGCAGGACCTGTGAAGGAGGCCCGGCAGTCGTACGACTGCCGGGCCTCTCTTCCGCTCACAGTCCCTGGTCGTGCCACCACTCGGACCGATGCTCCCCAGGCCGCCCACTTCTCGTGGAGGGCGCGGGCGCCGCGGTCAGCCGAACAGGCCGTCCACCACCCGGCGGGCGGCCTGCCCGTCGGCCAGCGGGCGGTACCTCGCCAGGAACGCGGCGTACGCGTCCCGGTGCTTGTCGGCGACCTCGTCGAGGTGCGCGACCGCGTCGAGCACCTCCGCCTCCCGCAGCAGCGCCGGCCCCGGCGCCTCGGGCAGGAGCCACAGGTCCCGCGGCCGGCCGGCGTGCAGGAGCACCGGCCGCCCCGTCACGGCGAAGTCGAACACCGCCGTCACCTCCCCGGCGACCAGGACGTCCGCGGCGAGGTACAGCTCGTGCGGGTCCGGATGGCCGGTGAGGTCGCGGAGCCGGGCGTCGTCCGGCCCGGCTGCCGAGGGACGGCGGACCAGCAGCACGTGGTCCTCAGGGAGCCCGGCCGCCAGGCGCCCGGCGTCGAGCGTGTCGTGCTCCCCCGCGACGTACAGCAGGACGCGGGCGGGCTCCGGCAGGCCGAGGCGGCGCCGCACCTCGCCGGCGCGCTCGCGGGCGCCGGGCCCGGTCAGCAGGTCGTCGCACGGCAGTCCGGTCTCCCGCACCTCCCCGTCGAAGCCGAGCGTCCGCCGCAGCAGCGGCGTCCACCACGGGCCCGGAGAGACGAGATGGGTCCACTGACCCGCCCCGAAGCCGCCGGAGGCGTCCTTGCCCGGATACACGGGCCCCTGCCAGGTCTGCACCACCGCCTGACCGGGCCTGCGCTCGAACCACGGCGGCAGCGGCGCGTCGGTGACGACGTACCGGCACCGCGCGAGGGCCTCGTAGTGCTCCCGTCCCAGCGTGCGCACCGGTTCGACGTCGCCCGGCAGGGCGACCTGGCCGTCCCGTACGTTCCACAGCAGCGGCAGGTCGAACCCCCGGCGGCGCAGCTCCTCGCAGACGGCCCTCGGGCTGCCGCCGAAGCGGGTGCCCGCGCCGCCGTCGAACAGGACGGCGTCCCGCAGCGGCCTGTCCCTCATCTGGGGATAGGCCGTCGTGCGCAGCGCCCGCTGCGCCTTCCTGCCGCGCTCGTCGGCGGTCAGGTCGCCGCTCACGGTCAGCAGGGCCCGGCCGGGGCCCGTCGTGACGATCCCGAACGTACGGCGGGCCGTCTGGTGAGCGGCCGGAACGTCCGTGTCGAACTCCAGCGGCAGGTCGGCCCAGCTTCCCTCGGCGGCGCGTGCCCGGATCGACAGGGCGTACCGGCCGCGCGGCAGCGGCAGCGGCCCGGCGGGCGAACCCACCCGCTCGGGCGTCAGCCGTGCCCGGAAGCGGGTTCCCGCGCCCTCGATCGGCAGCAGCCACTCCCCGCGCCCCGGAACGGGCTTCAGTGCGGTCACCACCAGCGCCGACATCTCGTACGGCACGGCGAGGCCGCCCTCGACGAGCAGCTCGCCGCCCGGCAGCCACTCGGCGAGGTCGGCGTACGCCGCGACGGGCTGGTCTCGCAGGATCAGGCCGCCGGTGCGGTCCCGCGACACGACCATCTCCCGGCCGGCCAGGCCGTAGCGGCCGATGGGCACGTCCTCGGCGAGGGTCACCGGCGTGACCGTGCCGTCGGCGGCCCGCACCGCGACCTCCCACCAGACCTCGGGCGCGGCGACCTCCGCCGGCGCGGCCTCCCGGAACGCGGTGGTCCGGCCCGCGGGCAGCAGGTCGCGCAGGTCGACGACGGCCTCGAACGTCCGCCGGTCCACGTGCACGGGACAGGCGCGGGGGACGCCGCCGGGACGCCGGGTGACCTCGAGCAGCGGATTCGGTCCGAGGTCGTTGACGACGTGGCCCACCAGGCGCAGCCGGTCGTCTCGCACCTCGTGGGTGACGACCCGGGCGGTCTCCCGTCCGGCCCGGAGCACGAGGTCGCCGGTCTCCCCGAGCAGCGGCGCGACGTAGTGGTCGGAGCCCACGGCGCGGTATCCCGCCTGCTCGGCGATCGAGGCGGCGGCGCGCGGGTCGGTCAGCCGTCCGCGCCGCAGGACGCCCCGGTGGAGCACACGCAGTTCCACGTGCCACCGCCCGAGGCGGCCCGGCCTGGCCAGCTCCGCGGGGTCGATCGTCAACCGGAAGCCGCCCCAGTCGCGCTCCTTCGACTTCGCGGAGATCCGGGTCCTGACGACCGAGGCCGGCACCCGGACGCGCCGCCCGGTCCGCTCGTGGACGAGGGCGGCGAAGACCTGCTGGTGCACGCGCCGGGTGGGCCGCAGGAACGGCGCGGCGGCGCGGCCCTCCACCACGAGCACGCCGTCCTCCCACCGGATCGCGTCGATCCGGTGCCGCGGGACGAGCTCGTCCCTGGCCCTGGTGACGGCGGCGGGGATCTCGGCGGAGCGCGCGAGGGGCACGTTCAGGTGGTGACCGCCCATCCTGCGGACGAGCCGCCGGTCGGGGTGCACCTCCCGGTCCCAGGCGAGGACCTCCAGCAGGTCGGCCTGGCGGCGCAGCCGCACCAGATGCCACTGCAGACGCCGCAGGGCGGGCAGCCCGTCGAGCACGGGGGGCGCCACGTCCTCCAGGTAGAGGGCGGCGAGGTCGAGGAAGCGCTCCCGGAACGCCGGGGACCCCTGGTCGAGCACGTCGAGGAAGTTCGTGAGGTCGCCGTCGAGGACCGCGTGGTCCCAGGCGTGGATGTGCGCGGTGAAGTGGTGCTCGCTGAGGAAGCGGCGGACCTCGGTGACGGCGGCGAACCGGTCCTCCAGATGCGCCGCGCGCGTCTTGTCCTGCGTGATCGAACGGCCGCCGCCCTCGCGCCGCCGCCACAGGTAGACCGGCGCGGGCAGCACGTCCACGGCCCGCGCCAGGAAGTGGGCGCGCAGGGCCACGGCGATGTCCTCGTACAGCACGCCTTCGGGGAAGGCGAACCCGTGGGCGTCCCAGAACGAGCGGCGCCACAGCTTGTTGGTCACCAGGCGGTCCCGCAGGAGCGTGCGCGTCCGGGTGATGTGGGTCGCCGCGGCGGCGTCGGCGAACACGGCCCGGTGCATGGCCGACTGACGGGCGCCGCGCCCGTCGAGGCGCAGCACGTTGCCCGTGGCGAGATCCGAGCCCGTACGCTCCAGGGACGCCAGGAGGTATTCGAGGGCGTGCGCCGGCAGCAGGTCGTCGCTGTCGAGGAACATCAGGTAGTCCCCGGTGGCGTGCCGCACCCCCGTGTTGCGTGCCGCGCCGAGCCCCGCGTTGGCCTGGCGGACCAGCCGGAACCGGCGGTCCCGCGCCGCGAAGGCGGCGGCGATTTCGGCGCTGCCGTCCGGTGAGCCGTCGTCGACCATGACGACCTCGACGTCCTGCCAGGTCTGCGCGGCGACCGAGGCCAGGCATCCGGCGAGGTACGGTTCCACGTCGTAGATGGGGACGATCACGCTCAGGCGGGACATGGCTGGTCCTTGCGAGTCGGCGGAACGGCGATCGGAGGTCGGAGGTCGGAGTTCGGTGGTCGGAGTTCGGTGGTCGGATTTCGGTGGTCGGCCCGGCTCAGGCCGGGCGCACGAGCGCACGCAGGCGCCTGCGGAGCACCCGCGCGGTGCGGCGCAGCGGCCTGGGCACCGAGCGGGTGAGCGGTTTGGGCGCCAAGCGAAGCGATCCACGCACCATGCGGAGCGATTTCGGCATCGAGCGAAGCGATTCAGAAACCGAGCGGAGCGACGGCACTGAGCGGGCCGCACGCGGAGCACCCGCCTCGCCCGAAGCCTTCGCCGACGCGCGGCCGGGCAGCGGCGGCACCGTGGCCGCGGCGAGCGCGGCGGGCAGGAAGCCCCACGTGGAACCCGCGTCCCACACCGTGCCGTACATCTCGTGGACCAGGTCGTCGAGGTCGTCCCCCGGCCCGGCGCACCGCCGGGCGCGGCTCATCGCGGCGGTGCGCTCCAGCCGGGCGCTGACCACGCGGCCGTCCTTCCGCTCGTCCAGCGCCAGCGAGACGATGCCCAGCCGCTGCCGGTCGGCGTGCTTCACGACCGACCCGATGGTGCCCCGCGAGGGCACCCAGCCCGCCGGGCAGTGGAAGCGGAACGGCACGGGGAAACAGTCGTCCGGCACGGCCTCGAGGAACCGCACGCGCGGCTCGCCCCGGTAACACGCGAGCACCAGCCGGAGGTCGAGGGAGGGATCGCCGAGCGGGTCGCGCCGTCCGCCGCCGAGCCGCCCCCAGGGCCCGACGACGGTCACCCGCACGTCGGGCAGGCGCCCGGCGAGCACGGCGTCGACGGTCGCCCTGACCTCCTCGAACGACGCGTCCCCCACCTCGACCACGACGTCGACGTACGGCACCAGATAGGAGCGGTGGGGGTGCCTGCGCAGCCAGCGGAAGCTCGGGACGCGTTCGGCGAGGTGGGGCCAGTTGTGCCGCTTCACGTCGGCCTCCCTGCGCATGACGGTGGACCGGCCGAGGTGCCAGCACCGGCTGTGCCGGTCGGGCACGAACACGGCCCCCGCCTGGGCCAGCCGGTAGCCGAGCTCGGTGTCCTCGCCGAGGACCAGCGAGGCGTCCAGCCCGCCGGCGGCGCGCAGCAGGCGGGCCGGCAGCGACGCGGTGGCCCCGACCATGACGGAGAAGGCGTTGAACCCGGCCGCCCGCAGGTCGTCGGTCTGGTCCCAGCGCCGCTCGGTCCACTGCGGCGTGGCGTCCTCCTCTGCGTAGAGCTTGTGCACCGCGCCCGCCTCGACGGCCGCGAGCACCTCGCTCGCCGGGACCTCGTCCAGACCGGGCACGAACCGCAGGTGCCCGAGCACGACCAGGTAGTCGGCCAGGTGATGCCAGCGCATCTGGGCCTCCACGTGCTTGGGGAACAGCACGAGGTCGGCGTCCAGGTAGAGGATCACCTCCCCCTGTGCCGCCTCGGCCCCCGCCGCGCAGGCGCTCGCCCTGCCCCACGCCCCGCCGCGCGGGCGGACCACCCGCAGCCGCTCCGGCAGCGGCCCGGCCGACGAGTCGGGCAGCGGCGCCATGGGCCGGTCGCCGTCGTCCACCACCAGGACCTCCATGAGGTGGGCCGGGTAGGTCTGCCGGGCCAGGCCGGCCAGCGTGAGCGGCAGCGTGCGCTCCGCGCGGGAGGCGGGGATCACCACGCTCACCGTCCGCGTGGGGGTCCACTCCCCGGGCGCGGGCGGCTCCCCGAGCACCCCGTAGTCGTTGAGCGGGATGCGCACAGCCCCCGTCACGTCCTCACCTCCGCCCGCCATGGGGCACCGTCCTCCATCAGCTCGTTGAAGACCAGCCCGCGCCACTGCTCCTGATAGGCCGCGAGGAACGACTGCACGGGCTGGCGCCAGGTGTGGCCGTACGCGCTGCGGCGGCGCAGCACGTAGCCGAGGCCGTGGGTGCGGTAGATCCGGCCGCCGACGGCCTCCACCGCCTGCAGGAGCTGGCCGTCCACGGTCCTCGCCAGCGGCCGGAACCCGCCGGCCGCCTCGAACGCCGCCCGGGTGACCAGCATCGTGCCCCCGGCCACGAGCGGCGCGAACCGCTCGGTGCCGATGCATCTCCTGATCGTCACGTCGAGCGACTCCAGGTAGACGAACTCCGCCGCCGTCCCGACGAGGTCGGCGCCGCTGTAGTGCCGGGCGAGCAGGAGGTCGGCGAGGTGGTCGGGGCCGTACCAGTCGTCGTCGTCCACCTTCGTCAGGTACGACCCGGACGCGGCGGCCGCCATCCGGTTCAGGACCTCGCCGAACGGCGTGGTGGCCGGGGCCTCGATCACGGTGAGCGGCAGCCGCGTGCGGGGGATCGCCGTCTCCCTCGCCGTGAAGCCGTGGAGGCCCACGATCAGCTCGGCGCTCACGCCGCGCTGGCGCTCCATCTGCCCGACCGCGAACGGCACCATCTCCGGGCGGCGCGTGCACAGCAGGATCGAGACCCGCGGCTCCGGCGGCACCGGCAGGCCGGCGGCCGGGGCGAGACGCCGCCAGCGGGCGGCGGCCCCGTGCTCGCGCAGCGCGGCCCTGCGCAGGCGGATGCTCAGCTCCTCACGGCGCAGGTCGGACGCGATCGCCTCGCCGGTCACGGCCGCGAGCGCGGCGGACAGGCAGGGGCCGAGCGCCCGGTCGCGGGCGGGATCGGGTGCGGCGAGCACCGGGATCCCGGCGGCGGCGAGGGCGGCGACGACGCGGGCGACCGCTCTCGCCCGCCCCTCCCCCGCATGGGGGCCGATCGCGGGCACCTCGATCCCGCGTACGTCCCGCAGCCGGGCGACGTCCACATCCGTGACCCGTCCCGCGGCCGGGATCCGTACGAGCCTGTCCGCGCCGAGGGCGACGGCGAACCCGTCCCGGTGCGCGGCGAGCGCCGCCATCCCCCGCGAGGGTTGCCGGCGGAACCCGATGGGGTTGACCACGGCCTCGTCCAGCGGCGGCGCCAGACCGTCCTCCACCGGCCCGCCGGCCACCGGGCCACCGACCACCGGGCCGCCATCCGTCCGGCCGTCGATCAGAGGGCCGACGACCACCGGGCCGTCCGCGTGCGCCCGGCGCAGCGGCAGGTCGCAGCCGGGGGCGTCGCGGCGGTCCGGCACCGGCCCGCCGGGCGGCGACAACGTCACGTTCGGGTCGCCGGGCCGCCAGTCGGCCGTGCCGCCGCCCTCCAGGCCCGCGACGGGAGTCGTCGCCCCGCACGCGCCGAACAGGCCGCGCGCCACGTGGGCCACGACGTCGCCGGCCGGCACGGGCTCGGTGAAGGCGGCGTCCAGGTGCCAGCCGCGCCTGCGGCGGGTGACCCGTAGCTCGGCCAGGTGACGCCAGCAGGCGCCCGGCGTGGCGACCGGCAGGGGCTGGGCCGCCCAGGGCGGCACGTCGGCGACGGCGATCCGCACCCGTGTCGCCGTGGGCAGCAGGCCACGCAGCGGCACCGCCCTGCGCAGATCGGCCGGGGACCGCACGGCGAGCACGACGCATCCGATCGCACCGGTGCCGTCCGGCGGCCGGTCCGCACGATCCGCGCCGTCCCCGCTGTTCGCGCCATCACTGCCGTCCGCGCCCTTCCCACCCTTCGTGCCGTTCGCGCACGGCAGGGCGGAGTAGGCGCCGGGGCTCGCGTCCGCGTCGCCCGCCGCAAGCGGCGGCGGCACGGGAACGGGGACGTCTTCCAGCGGTGTCCAGGGACCGGTGAAGTCCTCGACGAGGCGGCCGAGCAGCGCGGGACAGGACTCGAACCCGATCCACGTCCCCCACGCCGACCGGGAGGCGGCTCGCGTCACCCGCCCTCCTCACACTGCCCGGTTCCTCTTCCGACCGGCCCAGCATCGCGAACCCCGCTCCGGACGGGGCCGCCTTAGCCCCTTCCTTGGCCGAAGGTTTAATCGCTCCCCGCCGCAGGTGGGCGCGGGTTTTCCGGCGGTACGGAACCGGACTGACGAGGAGGAAGTGCCGCGAAGCACGTTACGATGCCGCGTTATAGATTCCCGAGGAGTATCCCCATGGCTGTACGTCGTCTGATCCCTGTGGCCGTCGCGTGCGCCCTCGCGGCGGCCACCGCCACTCCCGCGCAGGCTCGCGGGACCGATGAGCCGTACTGCGCGACCCACAAGTGCATCGCCCTGACCTTCGACGACGGTCCGGGGCCGTACACCCAGACGTTGCTGAAGACCCTCGCCGAATACAAGGCCAAGGCGACGTTCTTCGTCATCGGGACGGAGGTGAAGAAGCATCCGAAGCTCACTCAGCAGATCGCCAAGGCGGGCCACGAGATCGGCAACCACTCGTGGGACGCCAGCTACCTGACCGAGCTCACGTACGCCCAGATCAACAAGAAGATCGGCGACACCCAGCGGCTGATCCAGAAGACGACGGGCAAGGCCCCGAAGCTCTTCCGCGCCCCCGGCGGGCTGCGCAACGGCGGAGTGCAGGAGATCACCGCCAAGTTCGGGCTCCTCCAGGTGCCCGGCACGACCGCCACGAAGGACTACATCAAGGACTACCGGCACGTGGACCTGCTCACCGGCCGGGCCCTCGACGTGGCCGGCGAGGGCGAGGTCGTGCTGATGCACGAGACCGTCAAGGAGACCGTGCAGTCGATGCCCGAGGTGCTCCAGACGCTGACCGCCGAGGGCTACAGCTTCGTGACGGTGTCCACCCTGCTGGAGGGCGAGGAGCTCACCCCGGGACAGGTATATCCCGACCGCTCGGGGACGGCGACGACCGCCGCCGTCGAATGATCCTGCGGCCCAGCGCCTGGGCCGGCGCCTCGACGAAGCGGTAGGTGAGCCAGCTCAGCGTGAGCAGCGCCACGAGATAGCCGAGTGCGAGAGCCGTCCGGCCGGTCGGCGCGAGCGACCGCAGGTCGCCGGCGAGCACGTTCAGATACTTGAGCAGCGGGTGGTGCAGCAGGTAGACCGAGTAGCTGATCAGGCCGAGCCAGGTCAGCACGCCGGGGACGCGCCGCCCGCGCAGCGCCATGCCGAGCGCGAACGTCCCGCCGGCGAGGACCATCGTGATGATCCACACGTCGGGCTGCACCCACCACCAGCCCGCCTGGATCGACCACACCGGCGCGGCGGCCACCAGGGCCGCCGCGGCCACGACCGGGCCGAGCCCGGCCGTCCCCCGCTCCCACCGGTACAGCGCCGTCCCCGTGAACATCACCGCGAGGATGGCCGCGCCGAACCACGGCACGAAGCTGCCGAACACGAGCAGCACGAGCGCCGTCAGACCCAGCGCGTACGCCGCGACCGTCCGGAACCGGCCGGTGATCAGGCAGGCCAGGCCCGCGACGAACAGCACACCGGTGGCGACGGCGGGCCACGGCCCCGGCAGCAGCGGCGCCGACAGCACCAGCCCGGCGCCGACCGCCACGACGCCGAAGGCGATCGCCAGCGTCCCGCTGCGCCGGTGCACGCCGCCCACGAACAACGCGGTCACCAGCAGGTAGAACACCATCTCGTACGACAGCGTCCACATGGGGTCGGCGAGGGCGCCGGTGTGCACGACGTCGAGCAGCATGGTCACGTGCGCGGCCACGGCCGAGGGGTCCCGGGGCACCTCCTGGCGCACCGGAACCCAGAACGCCATCGCGAGCACGAGGGCGATCACCAGCAGATACAGCGGGTACAGCCGGAAGACCCGGCTGACCCAGAACGCCCCGACGTCGCCCCTGTTCTCCAGGGACGCGGGGATGATGTACCCGCTGACCAGGAAGAAGACCAGCACGCCGTACATGCCGAGGCTGAACCAGTAGGGGCGCAACGACGGCATGAGCCAGGGCAGCGCGTGCTCGGCGACCACCGCCATCGCGCCGATCCCCCGCAGGGCGTCCAGCCAGGCGAGCCTGGTGGCCTTGGCGCCGGAGCGAGCGGTGTCGGGCTGAGTGGCAATCACCGCGATACCCTATCCGGCACGGCCGGGATCAATCCGGTTGATCTCCACTCATCGATCCCGGATCACTCCCACTCGATGGTGCCCGGCGGCTTGCTCGTCACGTCGAGGACCACGCGGTTGACCTCGCGGACCTCGTTGGTGATGCGGGTGGAGATACGCGACAGCACGTCGTACGGCACCCGCGACCAGTCGGCGGTCATGGCGTCCTCGGAGGTCACCGGCCGCAGGACGACGGGATGGCCGTAGGTGCGGCCGTCTCCCTGCACGCCGACCGAGCGGACGTCGGCCAGCAGCACGACAGGGCACTGCCAGATGTCGCGGTCGAGACCGGCGCGGGTGAGCTCCTCGCGGGCGATCGCGTCGGCCTCGCGGAGCAGGTCGAGGCGCTCGCGGGTGACCTCGCCGATGATCCGGATGCCGAGGCCGGGCCCGGGGAACGGCTGGCGCCAGACCATGGCCGGGGGCAGGCCGAGCTCCTCGCCGGCCCGCCGCACCTCGTCCTTGAACAGCGTGCGCAGCGGCTCGACCAGCGCGAACTTGAGATCCTCGGGCAGCCCGCCGACGTTGTGGTGCGACTTGATGTTCGCGGTGCCGGTGCCGCCGCCGGACTCGACCACGTCCGGGTAGAGCGTGCCCTGCACGAGGAAGTCCACCGGCCCGTCGGCGAGGATCGCGCGCTGCTCGTCCTCGAAGACCCGGATGAACTCCCGTCCGATGATCTTGCGCTTCTCCTCCGGGTCGGTGACGCCCGACAGCGCCTTGAGGAAGCGCTCGGCGGCGTCCACGACGCGGAGCTTGACGCCGGTCGCCTCGACGAAGTCGCGCTCGACCTGCTCGGCCTCGCCCTTGCGCAGCAGCCCGTGGTCGACGAAGACACAGGTGAGCCGGTCGCCGATGGCCCGCTGCACGATGGCGGCGGCGACGGCGGAGTCGACCCCGCCCGACAGCGCGCAGATCGCCCGGCCGTCGCCCACCTGGGCGCGCACGGCCTCGACGGCGTCCTCGACGATGTTGAGCATGGTCCAGGAGGGACGGCACCCGGCCGCCTCCAGGAAGTGCTTGAGCACCTGCTGCCCGTGCTCGGAGTGGAGCACCTCGGGGTGGAACTGCACGCCGTACAGGCCGCGGGAGGGGTCCTCCATCGCGGCGACCGGGGTGGCGTCGGTGGCGGCCGTGACGGCGAACCCGGCCGGGGCGCCGACCACGGAGTCCCCGTGCGACATCCAGACGGTCTGCGCCACGGGCAGCCCGGCGAACAGCAGGCCCTCCTTGAGGACCTGGAGCGCGGTCCCGCCGAACTCGGCGGAGTCGGTCCTGGCGACCTCGCCGCCGAGCGCCCGGGCCATCGCCTGGAAGCCGTAGCAGATGCCGAAGGTCGGCACCCCGGTCTCGAACAGGCCGTCCGGGACCGGCGGGGCGCCCTCGGCGTACACCGACGACGGACCGCCGGACAGGATGATCGCCTTCGGCTTCTTCTCCAGCATCTCGGAGACCGGCATGGTCGACGGGACGATCTCGGAGTAGACGTGGCACTCACGCACCCGTCGTGCGATCAGCTGCGCGTACTGCGCGCCGAAGTCCACGACGAGGACCGTGTCGAACTCAGACACTGGAAAGGACCCCCATGAAGGCAGCGAGGCGGTAACGCCAGTCTATCGGCGCGGTGACGCGTCCCGCCCGGCCGCACCACGCGGGCGGCCGGGCGGGCGGGCGCGGGTCAGCACCGAGATCTCACTGGAGGCCAGCGCGTCGGTGCGCGCCCAGAACGCGGGATCGACGGCGTCGCGCTCCGGCGCCTGCTCGATCACCTCGAAGCCGTGCTCCTCCAGCAGGTCCGCCGCCTCCGCCGGGCTCAGGAACGTCAGCCAGGGCTCGCCGTGCCCGGCCACCAGCGGCATCAGGGTCTCGGCGTACGCCCGGGCGCGCGGGCCGCGCGAGGCCTCGGGCAGCAGGTGGTCGACGACGATCTCGCTGCCGGGGGCGAGGCGGCCGAGCCCGGCCAGCGTACGGGCGACGGCCTCACGGGTGAGATACGCGGTGACGCCGAGCCAGCTCACGAACGCGGGCCGGGCGAGATCGAAGCCGTGCGCGGCCAGCCGGTCGGCCGCGCGGTCGGCCTCCAGGTCCGCGGGGACGTACGTGAGGCGGGGCGGCGCCGGGAGACCGGCGCGCTCCATCGCCTCCAGTTTCCAGCGCTGGGTGGCCGGGTGGTCCACTTCGAAGACCCGCACGGGACCCGAGGCCGACCGGCAGGCGTAGGTGTCCAGTCCCGCGCCGAGGATCACGTACTGGCGGACGCCGCGCCGTACGGCGCCGGCCAGGCGGTCCTCGGTGTAGCGGCTCCGGGTGACGACGGCCGCGCGCAGCCCGGCGAGCACGGGATGAGCGCCCGTCGCGCGATGAAGGCCCACCAGCTCCTCCGCGCACTCCCCGAGCAGGGGGTATGCCAGCGGATCACGGAAGACGACCGGCTCGCCGTCGACGATCAGGTGCGCGGCGCGCGCCGCCGCCGCGTGAAGCGCCGTCCCGCTGGGTCCCTCGGCCTGCACGCGTCGAGCGTAAACCGCCGTGAAGATCTTTACGATGGGCCGGTCGGCTGCCGGATCAGGAGGGCGCGGGCTCCGCCGGGGGTGGGGAGCCGGGGGCCTCGCGGTGGGTGATCTCCACGATGGGCAGGCGGAGCGCGGCCGGGGCGGACGGCGGGACGACCGGCCGCACGGGCGCGACCGGCGTGAGCCGCGCGTACGGCGAGCCGAGGGCGGGCCGAAGATCGGGCTCACCATTGTTGGGCCACAGCGCCATCGCCCGCTCGGCCTGCGCGGTGATCGTGAGGGAGGGGTTCACGCCGAGGTTGGCCGACACGGCCGAGCCGTCCACGACGTGCAGGCCCTCGTATCCGTAGACCCGGTGGTAGGGGTCGATCACGCCGGTCTCGGGCGAGTCGCCGATCGCGCAGCCGCCGAGGAAGTGCGCCGTCGCCGGTACGTCGAACAGGTCGAGCCAGGAGCCGCCGGGAAGGCCGCCGATCTCCTCGGCCGCCAGGCGGACGGCCTCGTGCCCGGCGGGGATCCAGGTGGGGTTCGGCTCGCCGTGGCCCGGTCCCGCCCGCAGCCTGCCGCCCTTCAGGGACAGCGTGATCGAGTTGTCCTTGGCCTGCATGACCAGGGCGATGACCGTGCGCTCGGACCACCTGCGGTGGTTGAACAGCCGGGGCAGCAGGTGCGGCCGCCGCAGCGCGGCGCCGAGGAACTTCAGCCAGCGCGGGGCCCGGCCGCCGCCGTCCACGAGCAGCGTGCGCAGCAGGCCCATGGCGTTGGAGCCGTCGCCGTACCGGACCGGCTCGATGTGCGTCTCCGCGTCCGGATGGATCGAGGAGGTGATCGCCACGCCGTGGTTGAGCTTGCCGCCCTTCGCCGTCGGCCGCTCGAAGCCGAGCAGCGCTTCGGAGTTCGTCCTGGTCAGCGCGCCGAGCCGGGGCGAGATCCGGGGCAGCGTGGTCGCCCTGAGCCGGTGGAGCAAGTGCTGCGTGCCGTACGTGCCTGCGGCGAAGACCACCTGGGCGGCGGTCAGCGTGCGGGTGGGGCCGAAGAGGGCCCCGGTGCGCTTCACCGTGATCTCGTAACCGCCCTCGACGGGCCGCACCCCGGTCACTGTGGTCTCGGGGTGGACCTTCGCCCCGGCCTTCTCGGCCAGGTAGAGGTAGTTCTTGATCAGCATGTTCTTGGCGCCGTGCCGGCAGCCGGTCATGCACTCGCCGCACTCGACGCAGCCGCGGCGGCGCGGCCCCACGCCGCCGAAGAAGGGGTCGTCGACCTCGACGCCGGGCTCGCCGAAGAACACCCCGACCGGGGCGAGGTGGAAGGTGTGGCCGACGCCCATCCGCTCGGCGACCTTCTTCATCACCTCGTCGGCGGCGGTCACCGTGGGGTTCTCCACCACGCCCAGCATCCGCTTGGCCTGGTCGTAGTAGGGCGCGAGCTCCGCCTTCCAGTCGGTGATGTGGCACCACTGGGGGTCCTGGAAGAACGGGTCGAGGGGCTCGTAGAGCGTGTTGGCGTAGACGAGCGAGCCGCCGCCCACGCCCGCGCCGGCCAGCACCATCACGCCGTTGGAGCCGCGCAGGACGTGGATGCGCTGGATGCCCTTCAGGCCGAGCGCGGGGGCCCACAGGAAGTCCCTGGCCCGCCACGAGGTCTTCGGCAGGGTCTTTTCGTCGAACCGTCGGCCGGCCTCGAGGACGCCGACCGAGTAGCCCTTCTCGGTGAGCCGCAGCGCGGTCACGCTCCCGCCGAACCCCGACCCGATCACCGCGACGTCGTAGTCCAACGTCCCGCCTTCCTTCTCACTTGAGGTGCAGCCGCTTCATGGTCTTGAGCAGCCCCGCGAGCGTGTCGGCGTACCTGTCGTAGGTCATGCCGAGGATCGGCTCGAAGCCCAGCCACGTGGCCTGGCTCGCCACCGTCTGGACCTCCGTGTACTTCAGCAGGCCCTCGGTCCCGTGGCGGCGGCCGAGCCCGGACGACTTCATCCCGCCCATCGGCGCGTCGTAGGACGCGTACGCCGAGCCGTACCCCTCGTTGATGTTGACGGTGCCCGCCTTGATCCGGGCGGCGAGGCGGCGGCCCCGCGCGACGTCCCCGGTCCAGATCGAGGCGTTCAGCCCGTACGCCGTGTCGTTGGCCGCGCGGACCGCCTCGTCCTCGTCCCTGAAGCGGTAGAGCGACACGACCGGCCCGAACGTCTCGTCCCGGCAGACGGCCATGTCCTCGCCGACACCGTCGAGGACGGTCGGCTCGTAGAAGAACGGGCCGAGGTCGGGACGCGGGCGGCCGCCCGTCAGCACCGTGGCGCCCTTGGCGACCGCGTCCTCGACGTGCGCGGCGACGCCGTCGAGCTGCCGCTGCGAGGTGAGCGAGCCCATCTGCGGGTCCCAGTCGAGCCCGGGGCCGATCTTCATGTTCTGCACCGCCCGCACGAACTTGTCGCGGAAGGCGCCGGCGACGGCCTCGTGCACGTAGAGACGCTCGATCGAGATGCACAGCTGCCCGGCGTTGGTGAAGCAGGCCCGGATCGCGCCCTGCGCGGCGACGTCGAGGTCGGCGTCGTCGAGCACGATCATCGGGTTCTTGCCGCCGAGCTCCAGCGAGCAGCCGATGAGCCGCTTGGCCGCCTCCTCGGCGATCCTGCGCCCGCCGCGCGTCGAGCCGGTGAACGCGACGTAGTCGGCGCCGTCCATCAGCGGGTCGCCGATGTCCTCCGGATCGCCGAGCACGACCTGCCAGATGTCGCGCGGCATGCCCAGCTCGACCAGCAGGTCGATCGTCCACAGCGTGGACAGCGGGGTCTGGGTGTCCGGCTTGTGCACGACGGCGTTGCCCGCGATCAGGGCGGGGACCACGTCGGTGACACCGAGGGCCAGCGGGTAGTTCCACGGGCTGATCACCGCGACCGTGCCCTTGGGGTGGCGCAGCTCGGTCGTGCGGGTGGCGATCGGGAAGATGCCCTGCCTGCGCTGCGGTTCCAGCAGCCCGGACGCCCGCCGCGCGTAGTAGAGCGTGCAGCCCACCACGTCCGCGAGCTCCTCGTACGCGTGGCGGCGCGCCTTGCCCGTCTCCCACTGCACCACGTCGAGCAGCTCCCGGCGCCGGTCGAGCATCGCGTCGTGGAGCCGCAGGAAGGGCCTGATCCGCTCACGGACCGGCAGCGCCGCCCAGGCCTCCTGCGCCTGCCTGGCCCTGGCGTACGCCGCCCGCACGTCCTCGGGCGTGGAGATCGGAACCTCGGCCAGGACCTCGCCGGTGAACGGCGCGAGGATCTCCCGCGTCTTGCCCTCCGAGGAGACGTGCGTGAGGATCCGGTCGACCATGGCCGCGTCGAGCGTCCGATTCATGGCACCCATGGCGGAAGAATATTCCGGAGCTCCGCTCGTGGCTACCGGTAGGTAACGACCCTCGCGCCGCGGTTACGCGCTCAGCACCGCGCGGAGCGTCTTCCCGAACTCCGCGGGATGCGTGGTGAGCCCCACGTGGCCGCCGGGGAAGTGGACGAGCTCCGTGCCGAAGCGTTCGGCCAGGAAGGCGGCGGGACGGTAGGGCAGCTCACCGCGCGAGTCCGCTCCGGCCGCGAGCACGAGCCGGTCCGACAGGGTCTCCAGGCGGTCCACGTCCGGCGTGTACGCCATGAAGCTCGGCACGATTCGCCCGAGAAAGTAGGACATATCCGCCATCGTCCGCTCGGCTCGGGCCGCCGCCTGCGGCGGCAGCTCGGCGGCCGCCGGGGGCTCGACGGGGTCACCGGGCCGCCTGAGACCGGCCGCGAACACCGCGGCGGCGGGCATCAGTCCCTCCCGGCGGAACGTGTCCCGGACGCGGGCGAGCAGCGCCCGGTGCTCGGCGGCGTCCGGCAGCACCTCGACCACCGGCGGCTCGTGCGCCACGACGCGTTCGACGCGCTCGGGGTGGGTGGTGAGCAGGTGCAGCGCGACGATCGCGCCGGAGCTGCAGCCGGCCACGAGGGCGGGCGCGTCCGGGGACAGCAGGTCAAGCAGCCGCACCGCGTCGTCGGCGTGCCGCGCGACCGACTGCCCCGCCTCCGGGTCGTCCAGCGGGCTGCGGGTGAGGCCGCGCGGATCGTAGGACGCGACCGTGTAATCGGCGGCCAGGTCGTCGGCGACCCCGTCGTAGGCGGCCGCGCCGCCCGTGCCGCCGGGGATCAGCAGCAGGAGCGGGCCCGTGCCGCGCACCTCGTAGTGCAGGGTGGCGCCGTCCACGCGCAGGCGGCCGGTGGTCGGGCTGGTCATGCGGGGTCTCCTTCGTCGTGCGGGGGCCAGTGCTCGAGGAGGGTGTGCAGGGCGTCGAGGCAGCGGACCCAGGAGTCCTCCGCCGGGCGCGCGTGCGCGAACCCGCCCGCGGCCTCGAGGCTGGTGAAGCCGTGCAGTGTGCTGCGCATCAGCCGGACCGCGTCGGTCAGGTCGGGTTCCGCCAGCGCGTAGGCGCGCAGCATGCCGTAGGTCAGCTCGACGGCGCGTCGTGGTCCGGGCGCCCGGGCCACGAGCTCGGGATCGATCTGTATCGGGATCTGCGTCGCCATGTATCGGCCCGGGTGGTCGTGGGCGTACTGCCGCCAGGCGTTCGCGTACGCCACCAGCGCGTCCTTCCCGGCCCGCCCGGCGATCGCCTCCGCGATACGGAGGGTCTTCTCGTCCGCCGCCAGCAGCGCGATCCGCCCGCGCAGGTCCTCGAGGTTGCGTACGTGCGCGTAGAGGCTGGCGTCCTTCACCCCGAGCCGGCGCGCCACCGCCGACATGGTCACGTGGTCGAGCCCGACCTCGTCCGCCAGCTCGGCGCCGGCGAGCGTCACCCGATCCGCCGTCAACCCGGCCCGCCCCATCCGCCCGCTCCTCTTCCTAAGGCAATTAGCTATTTCCTAATAGCCCTAGATTGTAGCTTGGGTTCCAAGGCACCCGGGAACGTCGAACCGGTGCGGGATCCGATCCGTCTTGGGGGCATGAGGACATCGATTCGTACGGCGGGCGTTCTCGCCGCGCTGCTGGCCACGGGAGCCACGGGCTGCGCGGGTGGCCGTACGGCACAGGACTTCCCGCCCTCCCCGGCCGACCTGACCGGCAGGGTGCGGCTCGTCGCCTACAGCGACTGTGACGAGCTGACCGAAGGGCTGCGGCAGGCGGCCGCGCGGAACGTGACCCCCTGGGGATTCGGGGAGAACATGCTCTTCGCCGCCCGTTCGGACGTCGCCGCCGCCAAGGAGACGACGGCCGGGCAGCCGTCGCACTCGACCACGAACACGCACGAGGCGGGCGTGGACGAGCCCGACCTGGTCAAGACCGACGGCAACCGGGTGATCACGGTCACGAGGGGCGTGCTGCGCGTCGTGGACGCCAAAAGCCGGAAGGTCACCGGAACGCTGCGGCTCGTCGCCGAGGACCAGTCGTGGGCCCAGGCCGACCTGCTGGTCCAGGGCGACCGCGCGCTCGTGCTGTTCCAGGGCGGCGGGATCATCCCGTTCGGGGCGACGGCCAAGACCAGGGCCGGCGCCGGCGGCCCGAGATACGTCCTCGTGGACCTGTCCGGCGAGCCGCGCGTCCTCGGCGCGATTACCGTGACCGGACAGCACGTCGACGCCCGGCAGACCGGCTCCACGGTGCGGCTCGTCGTCCGGTCCCAGCCGGCGATCGCCTTCCCGGCGCCGAAGGGGAACGAGCCGGAGAAGGATCTGCTCGAAGCCAACCGCCAGGCCGTGCTGTCCGCCCCCGCCGACGCGTGGCTGCCGTCGTACGACGTCGAGTCCGGCGGCGCGAGCCGCACCGGGCGGGTCGGCTGCGACCGGGTCAGCCACCCCGAGCAGTTCACCGGCACCTCGATGCTGACCATCCACACGATCGACCTGGCCGCCGCCACGCCGTTCGGCGCACTCACCCCGATCGCGGTCGCGGCCGACGGCGACACGGTGTACGGCACGGCGGGCAGCCTCTATGTCACCAGCAATCCCCGGTGGTGGGCGGCCCGCCCGGTCGACGTGGTGCCGATCCCCGAGACTTCGGCCGCCATGTCGACGCCGCAGGCGCCGCCCGAGCGCACGGAGGTGCACCGCTTCGACGTCTCCGCCCCCGGCGCCCCCCGCTACGTCACCTCCGGCTCTGTGCCGGGCCGCCTGCTGAACCAGTACTCCCTGTCGGAGTACGACGGCCATCTGCGGGTGGCGACGACCAGCGGCGCGGAGGTGTTCGGGGCGAGCCCGGGCGGCAGCGAGAGCGGCGTGTACGTGCTCGACGCCGGCACGCTCGCACAGACCGGCTCGGTGACGGGCCTCGGCAGGGGCGAGCGGATCCACTCGGTGCGGTTCATGGACGGCCTCGGCTACGTGGTGACGTTCCGCCAGACCGACCCCCTCTACGCGCTGGACCTGCGGGACCCGGCCGCGCCGAAGGTCACCGGCGAGTTGAAGATCACCGGCTTCTCCGCCTATCTCCACCCGGCGGGCGAGGGGCGGCTGATCGGCGTCGGGCAGGAGGCGAGCGGGGAGGGCCGCATGCTCGGCACGCAGATCTCGCTGTTCGACGTCGCCGACCCGGCCGCGCCCGCCGTGCTGTCGCGGTTCCACCAGGAGCAGTCCGGTTCCGAGGCCGAGTGGGACCCGCACGCCTTCCTCTACTGGCCCGCCACCGGGCTGGCCGTGCTCCCGCTCGCGAACTGGGCCGACGGCGGGATCGCGGGGAGCGCCGCCCTCGCCCTGCGGGTGGGCGACCATGAGATCACCAAGCTGGGCGTCGTCAGCCACCCGCGGCAGCCCGCCAGGAGCGACTTCGCCCCCGCCGACCAGGGCATCCGCCGATCCCTCGTCATCGGCGACGACCTGTGGACCCTGTCCGACGCCGGCCTCAAGGTCAGCGACGCGGGCACGCTGACCGATCGGGCGTGGATCCCCTTCGCCTGACGACGCACCCGCTACTGAAATACGGTCAAGCGATTTCAGTAGCGAGGTGATCGCTTGTGGTGACCAAGCCGGCACCCATCTTCGCTCGGGACTGGGAGTGGGAGGCGCTCGCCTCCTTCGCGACCGGCACGCAGCCGGAGGTGGCCTTCGGCGTCGTCAGCGGCCGCCGCAGGCGGGGAAAGGCCTTCCTGCTCAAGAACCTGGCCGAGACTCTCGGCGGTTCTACTTCGGCGGAGCCGGTTTCGACGACGACCTGCGGGCCGAGGCCGCGCGGGAGCCCGCCGTCCTCCTCGTGGACCTGCCGGCGCTGTACGGTCGCGCCTGATCGGCGAGGGTCAGCCCGCCTCCCCACGTGCCTTCGCGAGGTCGCGCGGGGGCGCGACGGGGACGATCTCCGGCGCGCCGAGGCGGATCGCGTCGGCCTCCTGGTCGGTGTCCTGCTCTTGGGAGGCCCGCTCCGCCTCGACCCGCTTGGTGTAGTACTCGACCTCCCGCTTGACCTGCTCGCCGTCCCAGCCGAGCGGGCCGGCCATGAGCTCGGCGGCCTCCCGGGCGACCGCCGTGCCCCGGTGGAAGGTCTCGATCGAGATGCGGGTGCGCCGGGTCAGCGCGTCGTTGAGGTGCCGGGCGCCCTCGTGTGTCGCGGCGTACACGATCTCGGCGCGCAGGTAGTCGTCGGCGCCGTCGAGGGGCCGGCCGAGCGAGGGGTCGCGCTCGATGATCGCGAGCACCTCGTCGATGAGCGAGCCGTACCGCTCCAGCAGGTGCTCGATCCTGGCCACGTGCAGCCCGGAGGCGCGCGCCATCCGATGGCGGGAGTTCCACAGGGCCTGGTAGCCCTCGGCGCCGGCGAGCGGCACCTGGTCGGTGCACGACGGCGGCACGCGCTGGTCGAGGCCGAGCGCGACCGCGTCGACGGCGTCGGCCGCCATGACCCGGTACGTCGTGAACTTGCCGCCGGCCACCATGACCAGCCCCGGCACGGGGTGGGCGACGACGTGCTCGCGCGAGAGCTTGGAGGTCTCCTCCGACTCCCCGGCCAGCAGCGGTCGCAGCCCGGCGTACACGCCCTCGACGTCGTCCCTGGTCAGCGGCACCGACAGCACCGAGTTGACCCGGTCGAGCAGGTAGTCGATGTCCGCCCGGGAGGCGGCGGGGTGGGCCTTGTCCAGGTTCCAGCGGGTGTCGGTGGTGCCGATGATCCAGTGCCGCCCCCAGGGGATGACGAACAGCACGGACTTCTCGGTGCGCATGATCAGGCCGCTGCGGGAGTGGATGCGGTCGCGCGGCACCACGAGGTGGATGCCCTTGGACGCCCGCACGTGGATCTGCCCCCGGCCGCCGACGAGCTGCTGGATGTCGTCGGTCCACACGCCGGTCGCGTTGACGACCTGCCGGGCCCGCACGTCCAGCTCCGCGCCCGTCTCCAGGTCGCACACGCGCACGCCGGTGACCCGCTCCCCCTCCCGGAGGAAGCCGATCGCCTGCACCCGCGAGGCGACGTGCGCGCCGTACGTCGCGGCGGTGCGCAGCGTGGTCATCACGTAGCGGGCGTCGTCCACCTGGGCGTCCCAGTACTGCACGGCGCCGGTGAACGCCGACCGCCGCAGCGACGGGACCACCCGGAGGGCCTGGCGGCGGGTCAGGTGGCGGTGCCCCGGCACGCCCCGGGTGAGGCCGA
This sequence comes from Microbispora sp. ZYX-F-249, assembly GCF_039649665.1. Lineage (NCBI taxonomy): Bacteria > Bacillati > Actinomycetota > Actinomycetes > Streptosporangiales > Streptosporangiaceae > Microbispora > Microbispora maris. The sequence continues at coordinate 216,921 of NZ_JBDJAW010000006.1, forward strand.
AGGACAGCCCGAGCGTGTCGTAGAGCACGAGCCCCGCCCCGATGTACGGCCGCTCCCAGCCCGTGTGGGTGAGCGGATACAGGAACGGCACCGGCCTGACCAGGTGCGGCGCGATCCGCTTGAGCAGCAGGGCCCGCTCCCGCAGGGCCTCTCTGACCAGGTCGAAGTTGAGCTGCTCCAGATAGCGCAGCCCCCCGTGGATCAGCTTGGACGACCGGGACGACGTGCCGGAGGCGAAGTCGCGCGCCTCGACGAGCCCCACCGAGAGCCCCCGGGTCGCGGCGTCGAGCGCGACGCCGGCGCCGACCACGCCACCGCCGATCACGACCACGTCGAGTTCCTGCGCCTCCATCCGCGCCAGGGCGGCGGTGCGCTCCGCCGGGCCGAGTCGTGCCGTGCCCATCCTCGCCGTCATAGGGCTCCTTCTGTACCGCTTTCACCTCTGTCGAGTAAATCTACCCACGAGTAGCTACCCGGGAATCCATCCTTTCTGCCGCCTTTCCCAATGATCTCCGGAAATGTCGGTGAACTCTTCCCCACACACCGACACGCCACGGCCGCGGCACGCCCCGGGGCGGAACGCCGCGGCCCCGCCGCGCTCCTCGCGCCGCCGTGACGTCGATGACCTCTACGCCGCCCTACGCGGCCGGCTCGGCGGACCGCCCCTCGTCCGGGTCACCGGGGCGCCTGCAGGCGACCATCGACGTCCGGGCGTGCGGCCCGCCGTACCAGAACCGCCAGCCGAGGTCGTAGACCTCGACGTCGGCGGCGCCGCACTCGGTCAGCACCTCCGCGTACCGGCGTGCGTTGCGGAAGTCGGCGATCCGCAGCAGGCCGCCCGGTTTGAGCACGCGGAAGGCCTCGCGCACCGCCTCCGCACGGCCCTCCTCCTGCACGATGTTGTGCACGGCGAGGCTGGAGACGACCAGGTCGAACGCGGCGTCGTCGAACGGCAGGTCGCGCATGTCGCCGGTGACCAGGTCCACCCGGTCGGCGACCCCTTCCGCGCGCGCGTTGGCCAGGGTGGCGTCCTGGCTGTTGCCCGACTGGTCCTTCGTCACCCACAGGTCGACGCCGGTGGCCCGGCCGGCGCCGGAAAGCCGCGCGGCGGCCTTCAGCAGCACCAGCCCCCGGCCGCAGCCCAGGTCGAGGACCTGCTCGTCCCCCTTCAGCCCGAGCCGGTCGAGTTCGGCGTCCCACACCCTGGACTTCCCGCGCGAAGTGGTGTGCGCGAACAACGCCGCACCGGCGGCGAGCACGATCCCGCCCACGAGGAGCACGACGGCCGGAACGGGCAGGCCGATCCCGAACAGCACGGCGGCGAGTGCCAGCTCGGCGATACCGCCCAGGGCCAGCCCGGCCAGCACGCCGGGAGCGTCCACACCGTAGTTCGCACGCGGATTCACCACCGTAAGGTTTTACCTCCGGCTCATCCCTGTGTACAGGGTTGGCATTTCGCGCTGTTAAGAGGACTTATTGCACTAATGACTGCTTTTTCCCGGGAATCGGGACGTTCCCGTACGGCGGGAGCGCCCGGACCCGGAGCGGCGAGCGCGGGCCGCACACGCGAGGATGGCGGCATGAGCGTGACTCTCTCCGATGCCCGCGTCGTCACTCCCGACGGCGTCCACGACGGCTGGCTGACCATCGAGGACGGCAGGATCACCCACATCGGGCGCGGGCGGGCGCCACGCGACGGGTTCGGCCTGGGCGGGCGTACGGTCGTCCCCGGCTTCGTCGACATCCACAGCCACGGCGGAGCCGGCGGAAGCTTCCCCGACGGCGACCCCGCGAGCGCCGCCGAGGTCGCCGCCTTCCACCTCGGATGCGGCACGACCACTCTCGTGGCCAGTTTGGTCACCGCCGCGCCCGACACGCTCACGCGGGCCGCGGCCACGCTCGCCGACCTGTGCGAGCAGGGCCTCATCGCCGGCATTCATTTCGAGGGGCCGTACATCGCCCGGTCCCGGTGCGGCGCGCACGAGCCCACGCTGCTGCGCGAACCGGACCGGGCGGAGTTCCGTGCGCTGGTCAAGGCCGGGCGCGGGCATGTGCGGATGCTGACGATCGCCCCGGAACTGCCGAACGCGCTCGACGTGATCAGGGACGCCGCCGCCGAGGGGATCGTCGCCGCCCTCGGTCACAGCGACGCCACCTACGAGCAGACGCTCGAGGGCATCGAGGCGGGGGCGAGCGTGGCGACCCACCTCTACAACGCGATGCCCTCGCTGGGCCACCGCGCGCCGGGGCCGATCGCCGCCCTGCTACAGGACGAGCGGGTGACGGTCGAGCTCATCAACGACGGGGTCCACGTCCACCCGGCCATGCTGCGCCTGGCCATGGACGCGGCGGGCGCGGACCGTACGGCGCTGATCACCGACGCCATGGCGGCCGCGGGCATGGGCGACGGGCGCTACCCGCTCGGCCCGATGACGGTGGACGTGAAGGACGGCGTGGCCCGCCTCGCCGAGGGTGGTTCGATCGCCGGCAGCACGCTCACGATGGACGTGGCCTTCCGCCGCACGGTGCGGGAGGTCGGGCGCTCGCTGGTGGACGCCGCCCGCATGGCCTCTCTGACCCCGGCCCGTGTCCTCGGCCTGGACGGCGAGGCCGGCTCGATCACGGTCGGCAAGTACGCCGATCTGGTCGTGCTCGACGACGATCTGAACGTCGCCGGCGTGATGCGGCGGGGCGCCTGGGTTCGCCACCCCTGATCCGGCGGCCGCGAGACCGTTCGCCGTGCCGTGCCTCCCGGTGGGGGCGCGGCGCGCTCAGGGGATGATCCGGCGGTGGCGGAAGCCGGCGAAGATGTCCAGGAACATCTGCCGGGTGTCGGCGAACTCGTGGAAACCGAACCGCCGCGCCTTCGAGCCGTCGGCGATGAAGTCGTAGTCCCAGGAGAAGACCGCGTCGCCGAAGGCCCACGAGGACACCTCCTGGTAGGAGTGCTTCGCCAGGCCGTGCCGCTCGACCATCGCGTCCCACAGCGGCTCCTTGTCCGCCATGACCTCCGCCAGCGACATGTGCAGCGGCGGCGCCACCTCCAGGTCGAAGAAGCGGGCGATCTCCGGCCACATCTCCTCCCACCGGAACAGATCGCCGTTGTTGATGTTGAACGCCTGGTTGGCGCACGCCTCGCTGGTCGCCGCCCACACCGTGGCCTTGGCCAGCAGCGTCGCATCGGTCATCTCCAGCAGCGTGCGGTACGCCCCGGGCTTGCCGGGGAACCGCAGCGGCAGGCCCAGTTCCTTGGAGATCGCCGCGTACACCGCGATCACCATGGCGAGGTTCATCGGGTTGCCGAGGGCGAAACCGCAGACCACCGAGGGGCGCAGCGCGGACCAGGTCCAGGCCTTGCCCTTCTGGCGTTCTTCGAGGAAGTTCTGCTGGTCCACGTTGAACTCCGGCGGCATGTGGTGGGGGTCGTCCTCCCGCGCCGGTGTCTTGAACGGCCCGAGGTGCGCGCCGTACACCTTGTAGCCCTGCATCAGGCTGACGTGGCGCAGGACGGGCGAGGCGGCCTCCACGGCCTCGACGACGTTGACCAGCATGGCGAGGTTGGGCGGCACCAGCTCCGCCCAGGTCGGCCGGTCCTGGTAGGCGGCGTAGAAGACGTGTGTGACGCGGTCGAGGCCGCGCAGCCGCTCCCGGCAGTCCTCGGCGTTCAGCAGGTCCACGGCGATGTGCCGGATCCGGCCCGCGTCGGTCCCGCCCCGGCGGGACAGGCCGATCACGTCCCAGTCTCCGAGCTCCACGAGGTGGTCGATCAGGTTGCGGCCGATGACGCCGTTCGCCCCGACGACAAGGGCGACCTTGTTGTCCGTGTTCATGGCTCAAGCTTCGGGCAAGCACCAGTGATAAGTCCAAGACATGTCTTTCACATGTCCCATAACATATGTTCATGGCAAGCCTGCGGCAGCTCGAGTACCTGGTCACGATCGTGGAGGAGGGGTCGTTCACCAGGGCGGCCGAGCTCCTCCACGTGTCCCAGCCCGCGCTGTCCCACCAGGTGCGGGCGCTCGAACGCGAAGTCGGCGGCCCGCTCCTCGAACGTCTTCCCCGGGCGGTACGGCTCACCGCGATGGGCCGGGCGATGCTGCCGCACGCCCGGGCCGCGCTGGCCGACGCGGAGCGGGCGCGGTGCGCGGCACGACAGGCCGGCGGCCTGGAGACCGGGGAGCTCCAGGTCGCGACCCTCTATTCGGTGAGCCTCGGCGTGCTGCCGCCCGCGCTGCGTGCCTGGCGGCGCTCGCATCCCGGCGTACGGGTCAGGCTGTTCGAGCATTCGCACGCCGAGCAGTTGCGCGAGGCGATGGTCGCCGGCCAGGCGGACCTCGCCATCGGGCCGGCCCCGCGCGACTGGGACGGCCCCGTCACGCCGCTCGGCACCGAACCGTTCCTCGTCGTGCTGCCCGCCGACGACCCGGCGGGCCGCCCGGGCGACGGCGCCGACGGTGTGCGGGGAGCGGACAGCACGCACGGCGCACACGGTCCGGACGGCGCGGACGCTTCGGACGGCGCGCAGACTGTGGACCTGACGGCGCTGGCCGACCGCGACTGGGTGCACTTCGCGCCGGGCAACGGGCTCGGCGAGATCCTCGACCAGGCGTGCGCGGCCGCCGGTTTCCAGCCGCGGGCCGCCGTGCGCACCGAGCAGACCGCCGCCGCGCCCGTCCTCGCCGCCGCCGGGCTGGGTCCCACCCTGGTGCCCGCCAACGTCATCCCTCCCCATTTCGACGGACGCGTGCTGTGGCCCCGGCCGCCCGTGGAGCGCCTCATGACGGCCTACACGCGGGGCCGCCCCGATCCTCTCGCCGCCGCCTTCATCGCGACGCTCGGGCATGCGGCGTGCCTGGTGCCCGCCCACGTACGCGCCCTCCGCTGAGGAACCCGGCGGACGGCCGCGGCCGGTCAGCCGGCGCGCCGGGCGCGGGTCAGGGCGAGCCAGCCGACGACCACGCCGGCCGGCCCCACCACCAGGGCGACCCAGCCCCCGACGATTCCGTAGCCGGTGCCGGGACCACCCTCGGCGGCGGCCACGACCAGCCCGCCGATGACCGTGCAGGCCAGCGCGGCCACCAGGGCGACGACGGCCCCGCTTCTCGCGTCGCCGATGCCGATACGGCCCGCGGAGCGGGCCAGGGCCAGCCCGCCGACGACCACGCCGGCCAGCCCCAGCACTATGGCCACCAAGGACCAGAGACGTCCGGCGGTCATGGCGTAGGCGCCGACGCCGGCCGGCTGGACCAGGAGAAGCGCCGCCGACGGCGTGGCACGCCCGGCGTGTCGGAGCAGGACGGTCGGGGCGGCGGAAAACAGGTGACGGACGGACATGAGGGTGCTCTTTCTCCTCGTACGACGGAACCTCACCCGAGCATGTCCGCCGGACCCGCCGCCGGTCGTCCGCCGCGAGCGGGCGATCGGCGCTGCCGCCGGTGCCGCACCCGGCTGCCGCGGGCGCCGCAGCAGCGGTGGAAGTACCGCGGACGCGGTAGGCGGCCGATCATCCGCGCGGAGGAGCCTCCCGCGCCGGCATCAGGCTAGGGTGCGCGCATGAGGTCAGTCCGGTCCGATGTCAGAGACTGGGCGATCGCCGTCTGCGTGGCGGCGGCGCTGCTCGTGACCGGGCTGTCCAAGCAACACCAGGCGACCGGCCTCGATCCGGTCGGCTACACGCTGCTGGTGGCCGGTGGCCTGGCACTGGCCGCGAGCCGCAGGGCGCCGGTTCCCGTCCTGGCCGTCACGGGGCTGTGCGCGGTGGGTTACCAGGCGGCCGGTTTCGACGTGCCCGCCGTCGCGTACCTGTTCGCGGTGTACGCCGCGATGCGGGCGGGACACCGCGCCATCACGGTGGCGGCGAGCGTGACGACGCTGGCCGCTCTCCCCCTCGCGGCCCTGGCGTCGGGCCTGCACGACGCGGGCGCGGCGCTCGCGCACGCCCGTGGCGCCCTCGAACTGGCCTGGCTGATCGCGGCCGGCGCGGCGGGCGAGGCGCTGCGGCAGGCCGAGCGCCGGGCGGAGGAGGCCGAGCGCACCCGTGAGGAGACCGCGCGGCGCCGCGCCGACGAGGAGCGGCTGCACATCGCGCGGGAGCTGCACGACTCGCTGACCCACCAGATCTCGGTCATCAAGGTGCAGGCGGAGGTCGCCGTGCACGTGGCGCGCAAGCGGGGTGAACAGGTGCCGGAGGCCCTGCTGGCGATCCGGGAGGCCGGCCGTGAGGCGGCCCGCGAACTGCGGGCGACCCTCGAGGCGCTGCGTGACGACGGCGACAACCCGGCGCGCGGGCTCGACCACGTGCCGGACCTGGTGCGACGGGCCCGGACGACCGGCCTCGACGCGACGCTGACGATCGAGGGACACCGCGACGACGTGCCGGCCGCGGTGGACCGGACGGTCTACCGAATCGTCCAGGAGTCACTGACCAACATCGCCAGGCACGCCGCCGCCACCAGCGCGGCGGTCCGGATCGACTACCGTCCGGACGCCCTGGTCGTACGGGTCGACGACGACGGAAAGGCCACCCCCGGCACCGCGCCCGTGCCCGGCGTCGGACTGCTCGGGATGCGCGAACGCGTCACCGCCCTCGGCGGTCGGCTGCGCGCGGAGCCGCGCGGCGAGGGCGGCTTCACCGTCCACGCCGAGCTCCCGGTGGAGCGGACGCCGTGATCCGGGTCCTGCTGGTCGACGACCAGCCGCTCCTGCGCGGCGGATTCCGCGCGCTTCTCGACCTCGAAGACGACATCGAGGTGGTCGCCGAGGCCGGCGACGGGAGGGAGGGCCTGGCTCTGGTCAGGCGGCACCTGCCCGACGTCGCTCTCATCGACATCCAGATGCCGGGCGTCGACGGCATCGAGGCGACCCGGCGTATCGCCGCGGACCCGGCGCTGGCCGGGGTGCACGTCGTGATCCTGACCAACTACGGCCTGGACGAGTACGTCTTCAACGCGTTGCGGGCCGGCGCGGCCGGCTTCCTCGTCAAGGACATCCTGCCGGAAGACTTCCTGCACGCCGTGCGCGTCGCCGCGCGCGGCGACGCCCTGCTCGCGCCGTCGATCACCCGCAAGCTGATCGACCGGTACGTCACCCAGCCGCTCCACACGGGCGCCGGCCCGGAACCGGCGGAGCTGACCAACCGCGAACGCGAGGCCGTCGCCCTGGTCGCCCACGGCCTGTCCAACGACCAGATCGCCGACCGCATGATGATCAGCCCGATGACCGCGAAGACCCACGTCAACCGGGCCATGGCCAAGCTCCACGCCCGTGACCGCGCGCAGCTCGTGGTCTTCGCCTACGAGTCCGGCCTGGTGACCCCGCGCGGGCGCTGACGCGGCGCCCGAGTTCGAGGGGAGCCCGCGCCCCGAGGCCGGGGCCGGGCGTTCTGAGCAGCGCCGAAGGCGCGGAGCGGGGGCCGGGGCGCCCGGAGCGGGGCCGGGGCGCCCGGAGCGGGGCCGGGCCCCGCTCCGGGTGACGGCTCAGCGCTGCGGCGGGGCGACGACCACCTCGACGCGCTGGAACTCCTTGAGGTCGGAGTATCCGGCCGTGGCCATCGTGCGGCGCAGCGCGCCGAGCAGGTTCATCGAGCCGTCGGCCAGCGACGACGGGCCGTGCAGGATCTCCTTCAGCGTGCCGATGGTGCCGAACTCGACCCGCTTGCCGCGCGGCAGCTCGGGGTGGTGCGCCTCGGACCCCCAGTGGAACCCGCGGCCCGGGGCCTCGCTGGCCCGCGCGAGCGGCGAGCCCACCATGACGGCGTCCGCGCCGCAGGCGATCGCCTTGGCGATGTCGCCGGAGCCGCCCATGCCGCCGTCGGCGATGACGTGGACGTACCGGCCGCCCGACTCGTCCATGTAGTCGCGGCGGGCCGCGGCCACGTCGGAGATCGCGGTGGCCATCGGCACGACCACGCCCAGCACGTTGCGGGTGGTGTGCGAGGCGCCGCCGCCGAAGCCGACCAGCACGCCGGCCGCGCCGGTCCGCATGAGGTGCAGCGCCGCCGTGTACGTCGCGCAGCCGCCCACGATGACCGGGACGTCGAGCTCGTAGATGAACTGCTTGAGGTTGAGCGGCTCGGCCCGGCCCGACACGTGCTCCGCGGAGACCGTCGTGCCGCGGATCACGAAGATGTCCACGCCCGCGTCGATCACGGCCTTGTGGTGCTGCACGGTGCGCTGCGGCGACAGCCGTACGGCGGTCGTGACGCCGGCGGCGCGGATCTCCTCGATGCGCCGGCCGATCAGCTCGTCCTTGATCGGCGCGGTGTAGATCTCCTGCAGCCGCCGGGTCGCGGCCTCCCGGTCGAGGGTGGCCACCTCCTCCAGCAGCGGCGCGGGGTCCTCGTAACGGGTCCAGAGCCCTTCGAGGTCGAGCACGCCGAGGCCGCCCAGGCGCCCGATCTCGATGGCCGTCTGCGGCGACACGACGCTGTCCATCGGGCTCGCGACGAGCGGAGAGTCGAACCGGTAGGCGTCGATCTGCCAGGAGATCGACACCTCCTCCGGGTCGCGGGTGCGCCGGGAGGGCACGATGCCGATCTCGTCCAGCGCGTAGGCACGCCGTCCGCTCTTGCCGCGCCCGATCTCCACCTGTGTCATATCGCCTGTTCTTTCCGTTTCTTCCGGTACGACTATCGCCCGTGGTAGTTCGGGGCCTCGACCGTCATCTGGATGTCATGCGGGTGGCTCTCCTTGAGCCCGGCCGCCGTGATCGGCATGAGCTGCGCCTTCTCGTGCAGTTCCTGGATCGTCCGGGAGCCGGTGTACCACATGCCCTGCCGGAGGCCGCCGACCAGCTGATGGGCCACCGCCGCGACCGGGCCGCGGTAGGGCACCTGACCCTCGATGCCCTCGGGGATGTACTTGTCCTCCCCGGACACCTCGGCCTGCGCGTACCTGTCCTTGCTGAACGACGCGCCGCCGCGCTCGCGGTTGCGCACCGCGCCCAGCGAGCCCATGCCCCGGTACGACTTAAACTGCTTGCCGTTGATGAAGATCAGCTCGCCGGGCGACTCCTCGCAGCCGGCCAGCAGCGAGCCCAGCATGACCGTGTCGGCCCCGGCGGCCAGCGCCTTGGCGATGTCGCCCGAGTACTGCAGGCCGCCGTCGCCGATGACCGGGACGCCCGCGGGGCCGCACGCCAGCGCCGCCTCGTAGATGGCGGTGAGCTGGGGGGCGCCCACGCCCGCGACGACCCGGGTGGTGCAGATGGAGCCGGGCCCGACGCCCACCTTGACCGCGTCGGCGCCGGCGTCGACCAGCGCCTGCGCGCCGGCGCGGGTGGCGACGTTGCCGCCGATGACGTCGACCCGGCCGTTGGCCTTGATCTTGGCGATCATGTCGCACACACCCCGCGAGTGCCCGTGCGCGGTGTCGACGATGATGACGTCCGCGCCCGCCTCGATCAGCGTCATGGCGCGCTCCTCGGCGTCGCCGGCGACGCCCACGGCCGCGCCGACCATGAGGCGGCCGTCGGCGTCCTTGGTCGCGATCGGGTACTGCTCGCTCTTGGTGAAGTCCTTGACCGTGATGAGCCCCTGCAGGCGACCGGCCTCGTCCACGAGCGGAAGCTTCTCGACCTTGTTCTGCCGCAGCAGCCGGAAGGCCTCGTCGCGGTCGACGCCCACCGGCGCGGTGACCAACGGCATGGGGGTCATGACGTCGCGCACGGCCCGGCTCTGGTCGCTCTCGAACCGCATGTCGCGGTTGGTGACGATGCCCACGAGCACGCCGTCCGCGTCGGTGACCGGAACCCCGGAGATCCGGTAGGTCGCGCACAGCCGCTCGACGTCGGCGAGGGTGTCCTCGGGTGAGCAGGTCACGGGGTTGGTGACCATCCCCGCCTCGGACCGCTTGACCAGATCGACCTGCTGCGCCTGCTCCTCGATCGAGAGGTTGCGGTGCAGGATGCCGATGCCGCCCTGCCGTGCCATGGCGACCGCCATGCGCGCCTCGGTGACCGTGTCCATCGCGGCCGACACCAGCGGGATCCGCAGGGTGATGCTCCGGGACAGCCGCGTCGCCGTGTCGGCCTCCCCCGGCTGCAGGTCCGAATAGGCGGGAACCAGGAGCACGTCGTCGAACGTGAGTCCCGGTTCGGTGAACTTGGCCATCTGCTGCACCCTCCTGCGCCGTGGGTCCCTCGCGCGTGGGTCCCTCGCCAGACCCGAGGTCAGTCTAGTGGGCGCCCCAAACCGCATCCGGCAGACCTGTCAAGAGGGATGGCACAAAAAGTGGGGGGACCGGCTCCCGGTCCCCCCACTTCCCCGCGTCGCGCCTGCCACGCCCGTCGAGCCCCCCTCCGCGCCCGGCAGACGCGGCGTTCCCGGCTAACGCTGGGTCAAGGATGCGTCACACAGCGTCCATGCGCAATGGCGTAACGTGCAACTGCACAAAGATGCATTTCGCGCTTCGAAACTGCGACCGAAACAAAATGCGATCACTCACATCCATACAAAAGCCGCCACGTTCCAACCGTGCCGAATGTGCGAACAGGACGGACAACAGGGAAAAGCCACGCTATTGTCACGCGGAGCGAGGCGAGATGAGGACCGAAGTCGGAGCGCCGGACGCCGGGAGACGTTTTCGACCGATGGACCGGTGCGGCCAATGCGACCGGTCCGGCCAATGCGACCAGCGCGTTGTGATCAGTGCGACGTGATCAGTGCGACGCGATCAGCGCCCTGAGACCGGCGCGACCACCGACGGAGCGAGCATGAGTACGACGCGCAACGCCGATTCTCGAACCGGCCCCCTCGAAAGCCTGGGCCTGTCCCCCGGCCAGGCGGCCCTCTACACGGCCATGCTGCGGCTGCACCGCGCCACGCTCACGGAGCTGGCCGAGGCGGTCGGCCGGCCCGCCGAGGACGTGCTCGACGCCCTGGACGGGCTCGTACGGCTCGGCGCGGTGAACCGGCGGCGGGAGGAGTTCCTCGCGCGGCATCCGGCCGCGGCGATCGGACGGCTGGTGGCCGAGAGGCTGGACCGCATGGCCAGGGAGACCCGCCAGATCGACGAGGTGCTGGCCGCGGCCGGACGCCTGGCCCATCACTACGACGCCGGCCGCGACTGGCGCAGCGGCCGGTTCACGGTCGAGCCGATGAGCGGTGCGGACGAGCTGTGCGAGAGCGTGATCGGCCTCGCGCTGCAGGCGCCCCCCGCCGAGCTGGTCATGGCCGTGCCGGACCGCCGCACCATGGCCCGGTTCGCCGACGGGTACGGCGGCCAGTGGCTCCAGGCCGCCGCCGACGGCATCCTGCGCCTGCGGATCGTCGTGGCGCTCGACGCCCTGTCCTCACCCGCCGTACGGGAGACGTGCGGGCGTCTGTCCACGGCGGGCGCGAGGCTGCGCGCCCTCGACGCGGTGCCGAGCTGGTTCTTCGCGCTCGGCGACGGCGCCGCGGGGCTGCCCGCCGAGTGGGGCGTCCCGCTGCCCGAGCACTCCTACAACTGCTACCTGGTCCACGCTCCGGTGGCGGTGGGGGCGCTGCGGGCGCTGTTCGAGGAGCTGTGGGCCCGGGCCGCGCCGATCTCCCCGCACAACAACGTGCTGCAGGTGCTGCGGCTGGCCGCCCACGGCCTGTCCGACGACGCCGTGGCCCGCCACCTCGGGGTGTCCGTGCGCACGGTGCGGGCCAGATTCGCCGAGGCGATGTCGGAGCTCGGGGCGCAGTCCCGCTTCCAGGCGGGGGTGGAGGCCGCCCGCCGGGGCTGGCTGTGACGCGGCCGACTGTGACGGGGCCCGCTGTGACGCGGGGCGCGGGGCACGTCAAGGCTGCGACGACGAGGTCTGTGTCGCCAGGTCAGCGTCGCCGAGGATGGGACACCGGAGTCCCGGGCCGCGGCCCGACGAGCAGATGGAGCGCACTTATCCTCGTGGAGGGGGCGGTGGTCATAAGGTGGGATGCGTGCTGGAAGACGTCCCCCGCGACCCGTTCGCGGATGACCCCAACGACCCCGCGGCGGAGCTTGGCACGCCCGACGACGTGGAGCCGCTGACGCTCGCCGAGCGCGACGAGGCGCTGACCGATCTCGCCGACGTGGAGGTCTTCCGTTCCCTGCTCGAACCCCAGGGTGTGCTCGGGCTCGTTCTCGACTGCCCGGAATGCGGCGAGCAGCACTACTTCGACTGGGACCTGCTGCGCGGCAACCTGCGCCAGATGATCGACAACGGCCGGCCGCAGGTCCACGAGCCGGCCTACCAGCCCGATCCGGCCGACTACGTCAGCTGGGAGTACGCCCGGGGCTACGTGGACGGCGTGATCGACACCGAGGAGAGCCGCTGACTGTCCACGTCGGCCACGAGCGCGCCCAGCAACCGGACGGCGGCGTCCGTGCCGCCGACCGGCTCGCGGCGGGCGAGCGCGTCGAGGACGGCGTCCGTCCGCATTACGTCGCCCTCCACGTCGGCATCGCCGTACGACCGCAGGTGGCGCGCCGTACGACGACGTTTCGTGGTCACGCAATCGACTCCAACTCGGCCAGTTGCCGGAGCCTCGCGAGCGCGCGATGCTGCGCGACCCGGACGGCACCCGGTGACATGCCGAGTACATTACCCGTCTCCTCGGCGGACAGGCCCGAGACCACCCGCAGAATGAGGAGCTCGCGCTGGGTGTCCGGAAGCCGGGACAGCAGATCCCTGGCGTGCTGCGCCTCGATGTAGCGCACCACCGTCTCCTCCGGCCCGGGGCCCTCGTCCGGCCCGTCCGGCAGGTCCTGCGTCGGGACGGCCGAGCGGACCGAGCTCCTTAAGGCGTCGGCCACCTTGTGGGAGGCGATCCCGAAGACGAACGACGCGAACGGACGGCCCATGTCGCGGTAGCGCGGCAGTGCCGACAGCACCGCGATGCACACCTCCTGGGCCACGTCGTCGGCGATGTGGTATTGACCGGACACCCTGCCCAGTCGAGCCCTGCAGTACCGGACCACCATCGGGCGCAAATGTCCCAGCAGTGATTCGATCGCGGTGCGATCTCCCTGTACGGCAAGGCTGGTCAGTTCCCTGAGGTCGGACTCATCCGATCTCGTCGCAAGCCTTACCCCAGTTGCGGCGTCGGCGACGCATCCCTCGGTCACGTTAGGCATGATGCCCGTCGCGATCGTTGATGTCGTCATGGTTAACGGCTACGGATTGGTCACATTGACGCGTCGATAACGGTCCGTAATCATTTGACCACTCGCCCGTTGGAACATTCCAACCGTAATGCCCAAAACAACATATATATGCCGGACGGCTTGACAGGGAAAAAGAAGTATGCCGGTCGTTGCCATTGCCCGCGGCCCGGCTTCGGCCGCAGCGGCCCGTCCCGCGCGCGCAACGGGCAGGAGGCGAAAAGCGGAGCGCCCCGCGGTCCGCCCTTACGGGCGGGCGCGGGGCGCGGAGTGCTACGGAGCCTACGGCCGGGAGGGCCGCCCGGCCTCGATCAGTGGCCGTGACCGTGGCCGTGGCCGTGACCGCCGTTGGCGGCCGGAGCCTCCTCCTCGGGCTTGTCCACGACGAGGGCCTCGGTGGTGAGCAGCATGCCGGCGATGGACGCGGCGTTCTGCACGGCCGAGCGGGTCACCTTGACCGGGTCGATGACGCCCTGGCCCACGAGGTCGCCGTACTCACCGGTGGCGGCGTTCAGGCCCTCACCGGCGTTCATCGCGGCGATCTTGGTGGTGACGACGTAGCCCTCCAGGCCCGCGTTCTCGGCGATCCAGCGGGCGGGCTCGATCAGCGCCTTGCGGACGATCGAGACGCCGGTGGCCTCATCGCCGGTCAGGCCCAGGTCGTCGAGCTCCTTGGACACGTGCACGAGCGCGGAGCCACCGCCGGAGACGATGCCCTCCTCGATCGCGGCGCGGGTCGCGGAGATCGCGTCCTCGAGGCGGTGCTTCTTCTCCTTCAGCTCCACCTCGGTCGCGGCGCCGACGCGCAGCACGCACACGCCGCCCGCCAGCTTCGCGAGACGCTCCTGGAGCTTCTCACGGTCCCAGTCGGAGTCGGACTGCTCGATCGCGACCTTGATCTCGCGGACGCGGTCCTCGATCGCCTGGGCCTCGCCGGCGCCGTCCACGATCGTGGTGGTGTCCTTGTTGACCACGACGCGGCGGGCCGTGCCGAGCACCTCGAGGCCGACGTGCTCCAGCTTGAGGCCGATCTCCTCGCTGACGACCTGGCCACCGGTGAGGATGGCGATGTCCTGCAGCATGGCCTTGCGGCGGTCGCCGAAGCCGGGGGCCTTGACGGCCACCGAGGTGAAGGTGCCCCGGATCTTGTTGGTCACCAGGACGGCCAGGGCCTCGCCCTCGACGTCCTCGGCGATGACCAGCAGCTGGCGCTTGGTCTGGGCGACCTTCTCCAGCAGCGGCAGGAAGTCCGCGATGGAGGAGATCTTGCCCTGGGTGATGAGGATGTAGGGGTCCTCGAGGACCGCCTCCATGCGCTCGGAGTCGGTCACCATGTAGTGCGACAGGTAGCCCTTGTCGAACTGGAGGCCCTCGGTGAACTCCAGCTCCAGGCCCATCGCGTTGGACTCCTCGACGGTGATGACACCGTCCTTGCCCACCTTGTCGAACGCCTCGGCGATCAGGCCGCCGATCTTCGCGTCCTGCGCGGAGATCGTGGCGACGTTGGCGATCTCCTTCTTGTCCTCGACGTGGCGGGCGCTGCCGAGCAGCCGCTCGCTGACGGCCTGCGCGGCCTTGTCGATGCCGCGCTTGAGGCCCAGCGGCTGCGCGCCGGCGGCCACGTTGCGCAGGCCCTCACGGACCATGGCCTGGGCGAGGACGGTCGCGGTGGTGGTGCCGTCACCCGCGATGTCGTTGGTCTTGGTCGCCACTTCCTTGGCGAGCTGGGCGCCGAGGTTCTCGTACGGCTTGTCCAGCTCGACCTCGCGAGCGATGGTCACACCGTCGTTCGTGATCGTCGGGGCACCGAACTTCTTGTCGATGACGACGTTGCGGCCACGGGGGCCGAGGGTCACCTTGACTGCGTCGGCGAGAGCGTTCACACCACGCTCGAGAGCGCGCCGCGCGTCCTCTTCGAACTCCAGGATCTTCGGCATTCAGGTCTCCTTGTGAGCGCGCGGAGCCCCGGGCGCGTGTCCCGGGGCTCCACTGGCCGACGCGGCCTACTTCTCGATGATGGCGAGCACGTCGCGGGCCGAGAGCACCAGGTACTCCTCGCCGCCGTACTTGACCTCGGTGCCGCCGTACTTGCTGTAGAGGACGACGTCGCCCTCCTTGACGTCGAGCGGGATGCGCTTCTCGCCGTCCTCGTCCCAGTTGCCCGGACCCACAGCGAGGACGCGGCCCTCCTGCGGCTTCTCCTTGGCGGTGTCCGGGATGACCAGGCCGGAGGCGGTGGTCTGCTCGGCCTCAAGCGGCTGGACCACGATGCGGTCGCCAAGCGGCTTAACGGGAACCTTGGTGGCGGTCGTCACGATCGGACCTCCCCTTCAGATTGCGATGAATGAGCTGAAGAGGCGACCAGCGGCCTGCCGTCGCGGGTGTCAGACCTGTCTCGTCGCTGTTGGCACTCTCAATGGCAGAGTGCCAACACGAAACAGTATGCAAGTGGCGCGTGACAGTCAACACGAACCGGCATCGCAGGTCAGACGCGGGAGGCGTACGAGCCGGAGCGGACGTCGTCGACGATGCCGGGGCGGCTCGGCTGCCAGTCGAGGACCTTCCTGGCGAGGTCGCCGCTCACCACCTGGCTCAGGGCCAGGCCCTCGGCGAACGGACGGCCGAGCACCTCGCCCGCCTCGCCGATCGGCCACGCCACCGCCTTGCCCGAGCGGCCCGCCGCCGCGGCCACGTCCGCGACGCTCACCGCCTCCTCGGCGACGGCGTTGAAGAGGCTCCCCGGCGCCGCCTTCTCGATCGCGAGCACGAGCAGGTCCGCCAGGTCGTCGACGTGCACGGTCGCCCAGGTCGGCACCGGGCCGCCCGCGTGGACGTACCGGCCGTCCTCACCCTCGGGGGAGGCGAGCAGCGTGGGGATGCCGGCGCCCCGGCCGTACACGATGCCGGGCCTGACGACGACACCGCCCGCGTCGAGCACGAGCTTCTCCACCCGCGGCCGGTAGACGGAGGCGGTGATGGGGTTCGGCGGCGCGTCCTCGCCCGCCGCCTCCGTGGTGGCGCCGAGCACCCAGACGCCGCTGGTGTAGACGAGCCGCGCGCCGCCGCCCGCCAGCGCCTCGATCGCCGCGACGTCCACCGCCTCGTCCCCGACGGGGTTGGCGGCGTGCACGACGACGTCGATGTCCGGCGTCACCGCCGCGCGGAGCGTCTCGGGCTCCCGGATGTCGCCGTGGCGCACCTCGCCGGGCACGGCGGTGTCGCGCGCCTTCGGACGGACGAGCGCGACGACCTCGTGGCCGTGTTCGGCGAGGCGCTCCGCCAGCACCGAGCCGATGTACCCCGTGGCACCGAGCAGCAGGACCTTCATTTCTTCCACCTCGAACACTTCGATGTTTTACTGTTCGACGCAGACGGTAGCGCATACCCCAGCGACATTTCAACGTCGAAGTTTCGGTTACGATGGCCGGTGGAGGAGGAGCGGCGGAGGACCCAGGCCGCGCGCGCTATGAACGACACCCTCGCGAACGACAGCACCCGCACCGGCACCGACGACACCTGCACCGACACCACCTGCACCGGCGCCACCGGCAACGACGCCGTCGACCAGATCCTCAGCCAGTGGGCCCAAGTGCGCCCTGACGTGGACTGCTCGGCGATGGGGGTGGCCGGGCGGATCTCCCGCGCGTCCCGGCTGCTCGAGAAGGGCATCAAGGAGTACTTCTCCGAACACGACCTGGAGCCGTGGGAGTTCGACGTGCTCGCGACTCTCTTCCGGTCCAATGCCGATCACCGCCTCTGCATGAGCGACCTCGCCACCGCCGCGATGGTCAGCTCGGCGGCGCTCACCAACCGGGTGGACCGCCTCGTCGCCAAGGGACTGGTGCACAGGAAGGTCTCACCGTCCAACCGCCGCATGGTCCTGATCACCCTCACCGACGAGGGCCGGGCGGTGGTCGACGCCCTGCTCGCGGGTCACGTGGCCAACGAGGAGCGAATGCTGGCCGGCCTCACCGACGAGGACCGGGCCCAGCTGTCCGGGCTGCTCTGCAAGCTGCTCGCCTCGCTCGGCGACGTCCGCTCCTGCTGACCGCCGGGCACGGCCTTCCCGTTCCGCCGGCTCCGGCCGGTCCCCGACGGCCGGCCCCCTGCCGTCGTCCGCTCCGGCGGTCGTCCACAGGGCGACGCCCGCGGCCGACGTACGCGCCGGGCAGGCGGTAGCGTCGCGGGCGTGGACCTGGACGCCTTCCGCATGCTGCTCACGCCCACCGGGCGCGGGGCCCTGGACGAGGCCGTGAGGATACTCGCCGACGGCGCCGACCCGGTGGCCGCCGCGAGCGCCCTGCGCCGCGGCCACCCGGCCGACCTGGCGGCGGCGGCGCTCACCCAGGCGTCGCTGCGGCGGCGGGCCGAGGCCAAGTTCGGCCCCGACGCCGCGGTCATGTACTTCACCCCGCACGGGCTGGAGCAGGCCACGCGCCCCGAGGTCGCCGCACACCGCGCCACCAGGATCCGGGCCGCCGGAATCCGGGTCGGCGGAGAGCCGGCGGGCGGCCCCGCCGTTCTCGACGTCTGCTGCGGGATCGGCGGCGATCTCCTCGCGCTGGCACGGGCGGGCTGCGCCGTGGACGCCGTGGACCTCGACCCGCTGACCGTGGAGGTCGCCCGCGCCAACGCGGCGGCGCTCGGCCTGTCCTCCCTGGCCGTCGTCCGCACGGGCGACGCCGCGCTGGCCGACCCCGGCGGCTACGGCCTGCTGTTCGCCGATCCCGCCAGGCGTGGGGCGCGGGGACGGACCTTCGACCCGATGGCGTACTCCCCCACCTGGCCGGTCGTGCTCGATTTGGTGGCCCGTGCCCCGGCGGCCTGCCTGAAGGTGGCTCCCGGCATCCCGTACGAGTTCATCCCGGAGGGCGCCGAGGCCGAGTGGGTGTCGTACCGCGGCGAGGTGAAGGAGGCGGCGATCTGGACCGGGATGGGAGCGGGCGGGCGGCGCGCCACCCTGCTGCCTGCCGGGGTCACGCTCACGGCGTCCGGCGCGGAGGCGGAGACCGGGCCGGTGAGCCGCTACCTTTACGAGCCCGACGGCGCCGCGGTGCGGGCCCACCTCGTCGCCGAGGTCGCCGCCCTCGTGTCCGGCCGCCTCGTCGATCCCCAGATCGCCTACATCACGAGCGATCGTCTCGTACGCACGGAGTGGGCGTCCTGTTATGAGGTGACCGACGTCATGCCGTTCTCGCTCAAACAGCTGAGGGCGGCGCTGCGCGAACGGCGCGTCGGCGCGGTCACGATCAAGAAGCGCGGTTCCGCCGTCGACGTCGAACGGCTGCGCAAGGATTTGCGGCTTTCCGGCGACAATTCCCTCGTGATTGTCCTGACCCGCATCGGAGAGCGGCCCTTCGCCCTGCTTTGCCAGCCCATGACCAGCGCTGACGCGTGAAACCGGAGTAATTCACCGGCAATTGGTGCCTTTCTCATTCCGCCCCTGATGGCCGCGGGTCAGGGCCTAAAGTTGGCCGTCGGGCGTGCCGCCTGTTCGTTCATCCTGCGCGAGACCGGGCCGAACCGACGTTTCGGCGAGTGAAGGAGCATTCTCGGTGGAGCATTCCAGCCACAACCTCCTCCAAGCGGGCAGCCAGACCGCCATCTCCGACCGGATGCGCGAACTGCTCGCCCGGGCGGCGCAGGACCACGTCTACGAGCAGCGGACGCAGGGCGCCGTGCTCGACGAGATCCGCCAGCGGCTGGAGGGCATGGAGTGGCTCCTCCGCGAGGTGCGCGAGCGCGAGCTGGGCGGCCTCGGCGCGACTCTCGAGGCGATCACCCAGCGGCTCGACGAGATGAACACCAGACCGCCCGCCTGGGCCGAGGGACTGGCCCAGCACGTGGAACTGCTGCGCGACCACGTGGACGAGGTGGGCGGGCGGACCCAGGGCCTCGCCGACCGCATGGCCGACTTCGCGCACCGGCTCGGCAAGTTCCAGGGGAGCATGGAGGCCGCCGCCGGGCGTTTCACCCGGCTCGACAAGGCCCTCGCCGCGCTCACCGAGCGCACCGAGCGGCTGGAGTCCGTGGTCGTCGAACGGATCGACTCGGTCGGCGGCGGGGTCGAGGCGGTGCGGAGCGGCGTCCGCGACGTCGCCGCCGGCATGGACGAGATGAGCACCACCATCGCGGGCATGAACGCCGACCTCACGCTGACGGCGGGGGCCATGGCGCCGCTCGCCGAGGCGGTGCGCGGCAGGCCGGACCGTGAGCAGATCGCCGAGACCGTCTCGGACGCGGTCACCCGCGCCATGGAACCGGCCAGGGGCGACGTGGCCCGGCGCCTCGCCGCGCTGGAGGAGACCATGCTGGCGCTCGCCGAGGTCCTCCTGCGTCCCGCCCGCGGCCATACCGACTGAGCACCGCTCCGCCCTGTCGCCTCGGGGCGTTGAGCAGACTCCCGGAGGCACTGATCCGACCACCCCGGCCGCGCGTACCCGGCCGGGCCGTTCGCTCGGGCGATGGACGGACGCCGCGGGCCGCGGGAGCCGTCCGTGCGCGTTCAGACGTTGACGACGGTGATCGGGAGCGACGAGTCGGCCGGGATCTCCAGGGTGGAGGGCGTGACGCCCGCCGACACCAGGTCGGCGCCGAGCGTCGCCACCATCGCGCCGTTGTCGGTGCACAGCCCGGGCCGCGGCACCCGCAGGCGCACCCCGGCCGCGTCGCAGCGCTCCTGGGCCAGGGCCCGCAGCCGGGAGTTGGCGGCCACGCCGCCCCCGATCAGCAGGTCCTTCACGTCGTAGCGGGCGCACGCCTGCAGGGCCTTGCGGGTGAGCACGTCCACGACCGCCTCCTGGAACGACGCGGCGACGTCGGCCACCGGCACCGGCTCACCCGCCGCCTCGCGGGCCTCCACCCACCGTGCCACGGCCGTCTTCAGGCCGGAGAAGGAGAAGTCCAGGGTTCCGTCGTCGTACTTGCCACGCGGGAACGCCACCGCCGTGCCCGCCCCCTCGCGGGCGGCCCTGTCGATGTGCGGCCCGCCCGGGAACGGCAGGCCGAGCACCCGGGCCACCTTGTCGAACGCCTCCCCGGCCGCGTCGTCCACGGTGGACCCGAGCGAGATCACGTCCCGCGCCACGTCGGGCACCAGGAGCAGCGAGGAGTGCCCGCCCGAGACCAGCAGCGCGATCGAGGGCTTGGGCAGCGGGCCGTGCTCCAGCTGGTCCACCGCGACGTGCGCGGCGAGGTGGTTGACCCCGTAGAGCGGAACGCCGAGCCCGAGCGCGTACGCCTTGGCGGCGGCCACGCCGACGAGCAGCGCCCCCGCGAGGCCCGGGCCCGCGGTGACCGCGACCGCGTCGATGTCGGAGAACCGCAGCCCCGCCGCGGCCAGCGCGCTCTCGACCGTGGGCGTCATCGCCTCCAGATGGGCCCGCGAGGCCACCTCCGGCACCACGCCGCCGAAGCGGGCGTGCTCGTCCATGCTGGAGGCGATGGTGTTGGCCAGCAGCGTGTGCCCCCGGACGATGCCCACGCCCGTCTCGTCGCAGGACGTCTCGATCCCCAGCACGATCGGCTCGTCACGCTCGCTACGCTCGCTCATGTCCGCCCCCCATCTCTCCGTGTTGTGGCCCGAGGTCCTTCACCATCGTGATGGCGTCGGTCCCGTCGTCGTAGTAGCGCCGTCGCAGGCCCAGCCGCCGGAAGCCGAACCGCTCGTACATCGCCTGAGCGGGCGGGTTGTCGGCGCGTACCTCCAGGAACACCGAGACCGCGCCGCGCCGTACGGCCTCGGCGAGCAGCGCGTCCATCAGCGCGGTCCCGATGCCGGCGCGCCGGTGGCCGGCGAGGACGGCGATCGTCTGGACGTCGGCCTGGTCGCCCGCGGCCGCCAGCCCCGCGTAGCCCACGACGCGCTCGCCCACCTCGGCGACGAGGTAGTGGCGGGTGCGCGGCTGGTCGGCCAGCTCGCCGCGCATCATGGCCTCGCTCCAGGCGTCCGCGGGAAACGTGGTCCGCTCGATCTCCATCACGGCGGGCAGGTCCTCGTGGGTCATCTGGCGCAGGACGACCTCGGTCTGTCTCACGGAGTGTCCTCTCGGCGGGTCACGCCGTCACCCGCTTCGGCGCCCCGGGCACCTGTGCGTCGGGACGTCGCAGGTAGATGGGCCGCGGCGGGCCGAGCACGGCCAGCTCCCGCGCCTTCTCGACCGAGTCCACGCGCCCCTCGGGCACCCGGGCGATCTCCGCCGCCTCCTCCTCGCTCAGCGTCGCGAGGTGCTCGGCCGCCAGGGCCGCGAGCGCCCCGGCCGAGGGATGCTCGGGACCGCGGACCCGGCCGGGGCCGATGACGCCGGCGTACATCGCGCCGCCGGCGCCGATCACGGGCAGCTCGGCGGGCAGATCGTGCGGCAGGTCCACGCGCGGCCCGTCGAGCCGCGTGCGCGGGTCGCCGTACCGGGCCCAGAAGACCTCCTTGCGGCGTGCGTCGGTCGCGACGAGGAACGGCCCGCTCTCGCGCGCGGCATAGGCGAGGGCGTCGAGCGTGCACACCCCGAACGCCGGCACACCGGCGGTCATGGCCAGCGCGGTAGCGGTCATCAGTCCGACCCGCAGACCGGTGTACGGCCCGGGGCCGGTACCCGCGACGATGGCGGTGACGTCCTTGAGCGTCACACCCGACTCACGCAGGACGTGCTCGACGGCGGGCGCCAGAAGCTCCCCGTGCCGCCGCGCGTCGATCGTCGTCGACTCTGCCACCACACGCTGGCCGTCGTGCAGCGCGGCGGTGACGGCGGGAGTGGCGGTGTCGAAGGCCAAGACAAGCACGGAGGTCAAGCGTAGTCGCTGTGCCGAGGCGGACGACCACGCCCGGGCGATCCCCGCCCCCGATGTCAGGCGTCGCGGATCAGGGAGGCGTAGACGATGACGTTGTCGCGGTACTCGTGCCGCGACCAGTCGAAGTCGCCGCCGCAGGTGATCAGGCGCAGGCCGTCCTCGGTGTAGACGCGCTCGGCCGGGAAGTCGTCCTTGGGCACGCGCTCCACCGAGTCGACCCGGTAGGAGGCGGTCTTGCCGTCGCTGCGGACCACCTTCACGACCGCGCCCTCGCGCAGGTCGCGCAGCCGGTAGAAGACCGCGGGGGCGGTCTTCGTGTCGACGTGCCCGATGATCACGGAGGCGCCGGGGTCGCCCGGCACGGCGCTGCCCGTGTACCAGCCCGCGGTGGACGGCTTGTCGAACGGCGGCAGTTCGACGTCGCCCTCGTCGGACAGGCCGAGCTTCATCAAAGGAGCCTTGAGACGCAGCGCGGGGATGTCGATGCGCTTGGGGACGACGGAGGACCTGGCGGCGGGCCGGTCCGTCTCCCCCTTGCCGCCGGCGACCGCGGCGAACACGAGCCCGGTGACCACCCCGGCGATGATCACCCCCCGGGTGGACAGCGCCAAGGTCAGGCTCCGGAGCGCCTGCGTGCCACGCCGATGCCGACACCGAGCGCGGCCAGGAGCACGACGACGGTGACGCCGGTGGGCAGGCCCGAGTCGTCCGTGGGGCCTCCGGCCGCCGTGCCGCCGCCGCCCGCGTGCGGCGCCCGGGTGGGAATCCTCGTGTGGTCCTCGGTGCGGTCCGGCTCAGGCGCGACGACCCTGAACGACGCGCTGCCGACGTCGTTGGTGGCCTCGCAGCGCACCTGTACGCGGTAGCCGCCCGCCTTGGCTCCGGCCCTGATGGTCGCGCTGCCGCGCACCATCGGCACGGCCGCGGCGCCGGGGGTGGCCGACGGCGGCGACGGGGCCACCAGCGTGACGAGCCCGGTGAAGGCGTCGGAGCGGGCGGTCGCCCGGTAGTCGGTGCCGCCCTGGGGCAGCGGGCACCTGGCGGTGATGTGGATGCTCTTGGTCGACCCGCCGACGTCGCGCTTGGGATCGACCTCCACCCGCACGTCCTGCCGCTTCGTCGAGACGATCGGCGACGGCAGGGCCGGGGTCAGCGTCATCGTCGGGTCGGCGGAGACCGTCTCGGCCGACGCCGTGCAGCCCAGCGCGCCGAACAGTAAGACTCCCGCGACGGCGACCTGCGTGATCCTGCTCAACGGCACACCTCTTCCACGCCGGTCCCTTACCCAGAAAATCCTTGCCGACTCATGGCCGAGGATCTTCCTTGGTCCCGATGATCCACAGGTGTGCGGACAGGCGTCAAGGATGTGCGGAGGACCGGTCTGAATCATGCACGGACGACGCCCGGCTTGTCCCCACAGCTCCTCATCCGCACGTCAGAGCCCAGATTGCGGCCTTTATGCGTACTCGCAGGGGGGACTCAGGCGAGGGAGATCTCGGACCAGCGAGGGCCCACGCCCGTCACCCGTACGCGGCGCTCCTCGCCCTCGGCGCCCCGCTCGACGTGGATCTCCAGGCGGTCCTCCGACAGGCCCTCGACCAGGCCCTCGCCCCACTCGACCACGGTCACCGACTCCTCCAGCGAGGCGTCGAGGTCGAGGTCGTCCACCTCGAGCGCGCCGCCCAGGCGGTAGGCGTCGGCGTGCACGAGCGCGGGCCCGCCGGACAGGGACGGGTGGACCCGGGCGATCACGAACGTCGGGGACGTGATCGGGCCGCGTACCTTCAGACCCTCCGCGACGCCCTGCACCAGCGTCGTCTTCCCCGCGCCCAGCGGCCCGCTCAGCACGACCAGGTCTCCGGGCCCGAGCAGCGCGGCCAGCCGCGCGCCCAGCGCCCGCGTCTCCTCCGCGGTCGCGGCCCGGAACTCGGCCGTGGTCACGTGTTGCCCCTCTCGGCCCTCTTCAGCAGCTCGCGCAGCGCCTCGTTCACGGTGTCGGGCCGTTCGAGCTGCACGAGGTGCGACGTCTCCGGCACCGTGGTGAGCTGCGCGGTCGGCGCGGCCGCCGCCATCGCCCTGCTGTGGTCGAGCGGCGTCAGCCAGTCGCGCTCCCCCACGATGATCGCGGTGGGCACCTTGTTCAGCACGTCGAGCGCGGTGAGCTTGTCGTGCGACATCAGCGCCGGGTAGAAGTCGGCGATCACCTCGGAGGGGGTGGCCCTGATCATCGACTCGACGAAGTCCACGACGGTCGGGCTGACGTTCTTGGAATCGCCGAACCCGAGGTGGCGAAGCGCCAGGAACGACAGGTCGGTGCCGGCCTGCCGGCCCCGGTCGACCAGCGCGCCGCTCCTGCGCATGACCGACACGGCGGGCGGCACCGCGAGGTTGACGAGCTTGGAGACCAGGGCGGGCAGGCCCAGGGTGAGCTCGGCGAGCTTGCCCGCCGAGGTGGCGATCAGCGACACGCCGCGGATCTTGTCCCCGAACAGCTCGGGCCGCCGCTCCGCCAGCGCCATGATCGTCATGCCGCCCATGGAGTGGCCCACGACCACGCACGGCCCGGGAACGAGCTCGTCGAGGACGAGCGCGAGGTCCTCGCCGAGGCGCTCGATGGTGCAGTCGCTCGCCGGGGCGCGGGCCGACAGGCCATGGCAGCGCTGGTCCCACAGCACCAGCCGGTAGGAGTCGCGCAGGTCGCGCCGCTGGTAGT
Source organism: Microbispora sp. ZYX-F-249 (assembly GCF_039649665.1). Taxonomy (NCBI): domain Bacteria; kingdom Bacillati; phylum Actinomycetota; class Actinomycetes; order Streptosporangiales; family Streptosporangiaceae; genus Microbispora; species Microbispora maris. The sequence goes on from NZ_JBDJAW010000006.1 coordinate 241,527, forward strand.
GCCAGGAGTCCGAGGACAGGCAGTAGCCGTGGCACAGCACGACCGTCAGCGGTGCGTCCTCCACGCCGTCGACCTCGGCATGGATCTTCACGCCGTCCGAGGTCGTGAGCGTCACCGGGCGGCCGCGCAGCTCGCCGAAGGGCTCACTCGCCTCCAGGTCCGGCCGCAGACGGATACGGCCCACGGCGTACCTCTTGGCGAGCGTGGCCGCGGCCACCCCCGCCGACGCCGCGCCGAAGACCGCTCCGGCGATCCCGACCTTGCGACGTGTGCCCATGCCTGCCCTCCTCGCAGCCGCGGCTCAGCGTTCGTCCAGGTGGACGCGAGGCACGCGGGATCCGATCCTCGTCACGATCTCATAGTTAATCGTGCCCAGGGAATCCGCCCAATCCTGACAGGTCGGCTCGCCGTGGTCCCCGGGCCCGAAAAGGATCACCTCGTCCCCCGATTCCGCCGGATCGTCACCGAGGTCGATGACGAACTGGTCCATGCACACCCGGCCGGCGATCCGCCGCCGGCTCCCCGCCGCCAGCACCTCCGCCTGGTTGGTCGCGTTTCGCGCGATGCCGTCCGCATACCCGAGAGGGACGAGGCCAAGCGTGGTCTCCCGCTCGGTGACGTACAGGTGCCCGTACGACACACCGGAGCCGGGCGGGACCCGCTTGACGTGCGCGAGCCGGGCCGACAGCGTCATGGCGGGGCGCAGCCCGAAGTCGCCGAGCTCGGGGACCGGGCTCAGGCCGTAGACCGCGATGCCCGGGCGCACCATGTCGTACCTCGCCTGCGGCAGCGTGAGAGTGGCGGCGGAGTTGGCGATGTGGCGGGTGACATCGCCCGGCACACCGGCCTTGCCCGCGACGGCGACGGCCTCATCGAACGTCGCGAGCTGGCGCGCGATGGACGGATGGCCCGGGATGTCGGCGCACGCGAAGTGCGACCACAGGCCGGCGATCTCGATCGCTCCGGTCGCCCGCGCGGCGAGCGCGTGCTCGACCAGCGACGGCCAGTCGGCGACGGTGGCGCCGCCCCGGGAGTTGCCGGTGTCGGCCTTCAGGTGCACCCGGGCCGTACGACCGGTGCGCCCGGCGGCCGCGGCGATTTCGTCGACGACCCACGTCGCGCCGGCGGACAGTTCGACGTCCGCGAGCAGCGCGGCGTCCAGCGGCTCGCCCGGCGTGATGAGCCACGACAGGATCGGCGCGGTGATCCCCGCCTCGCGCAGCGCCAGCGCCTCGCGCACGAAGGCCGTGCCGAGACGGGTCGCCCCCGCCTCCAGGCAGGCCTTCGCCACGGGCAGGGCGCCGTGGCCGTACGCGTCGGCCTTGACGACCGCCATGAGATCGGCGCCGGAGGTCCGCTCGGCCAGCAGCCGGACGTTGTCCCGGATGGCGGACAGGTCCACGCGCGCCTCGGCCGGGGTGGCGGAGTGCACCGTCGAGAAGCTCATTTTCCCAGTGTGTCAGGTGGACCCGGGTGACCGCGCCCACCCTGACGCCGCACGTCAGAGCGTGCGAAGGGCCTCGGGGAGCGTCTGGGCGACGTCGAGGGCGGCGATCGGCGCCTGCCCGCCTCCCGTGGCGCCGCCCCCGGCGGCGATCCGCGCCGCCAGCCCATGGACGTAGGCCGCGCACGAGGCCGCGTCGTACCCCGTCATCCCGGCGGCGAGCAGAGCGCCGGCGATGCCCGACAGGACGTCACCGGTGCCGCCCGTGGCCAGCCAGGGCGTCCCCGTCGTGTTGACCCGCACCGGCCGGTGTTCCTCGGCGACGAGCGTGGTCGAGCCCTTGAGCAGCACCGTCGCGCCCAGTTCCGCGGCGGCCCGCCGTACGTGTTCGAGCCGCGCGGCCTCGACCCGCTCGCGCGGCACGCCGAGCAGCCGCGACAGCTCCCCCGCGTGCGGCGTGAGCACGGTGGGGGCGGCCCGGCGCAGCAGCGTGCGGTCCTTGGCGAGGAGCGTCAGCCCGTCGGCGTCCACCAGCACCGGCACACCGGTGGACAGCACGGCGCGGGCCACCGCGTGCGCCTCCGGTCCGGTCCCGAGGCCGGGGCCGAGCACCCACGCCTGCACGCGCCCGACCTCGTCCAGTGAGCTCTTCAGCACCAGTGACGGGTCGAGCACGGTGGTGATGGCCTCCGGCCACCGGGCCCTGACCAGCCGCACCGGCTCCGCCGAACTCGCGAAACGCACCATCCCCGCACCGGCGCGCACCGCGCCGCCGACCGAGAGCACGGCGGCCCCCGTGTACCTGTCGCTGCCCGCGGCGATCCCGACGACGCCCCGCCGGTACTTGTCGCTGTCCGCACCGGGGCGGGGCAGCATGTCGGCCACGTCGTCGCCGGTCAGCGCGGCCACCTCGGGGTCCGGCAGGAAGGGCCCGAGGCCGATGTCCACCAGCTCGACCGCGCCCGCGTGCTCGGCTCCCGGATCGACGAGCAGACCGGCCTTGTACGCGCCGAACGTCACCGTCATGTGCGCGCGGACGGCCGCCCCGTCGACCCGTCCGCTGCTCGCGTCCACCCCGCTCGGCACGTCGACCGCGACGACCAGGCCGGCGGCCTCGGCGGTCAGCTCCGCGAGCGTCCCGTACGGCTCCCGCAGCGCCCCGCCGCCCCCGATGCCGACGAGGCCGTCCATCACGAGATCGGCGGCGGCGACCAGCTCGCGTGCCCCCGCGGTGTCGTACGGGTGCGTCCGGCCGCCCGCCTCCCGCAACGCGGCCAGACCGCCCTGATGGGCCCGCGAACCGGCGAGGACGGCCTCCACCCGCGCTCCCCTGCGGGCCAGCCGGGCGCCGGCGTACAGGGCGTCCCCGCCGTTGTCGCCGCCGCCGGCGAGCACCACCACGCGGGAGCCGTACACCCGGCCGCGGGAGCCGTACACCCGGCCGCGGGAGCCGGCGAGCAGGTGCGCGCAGACCGCGGCGAGCCCGGCGGCGGCCCTGTCCATCAGCGTCCCCTCGGGGAGCCTCGCCATCAGCGCGTGCTCGGCGGCGCGGATCTGTTCGGAGGTGTAGGCGGTCCGCATGGGTCCGACGGTAGCCTGCCGCGGCAGCGAAGGCGATCACCGCAGCGCAGGACGGCGCACGGGCGGCGGGCTCCCGTTCAGGACTCGGCGACGACGTAGGCGACGGCCATGCCGCCGTCATGGGACAGGGAGACGTGCCACCTGCGTACCCCGAGGTCGCGGGCCACCTCGGCCGCCCGGCCGGTGATCCTCAGCTCGGGACGGCCGCGCCCGCCGGCCACGACCTCCGCGTCGAGGTGCCGCAGCCCCGGCGGGACCCCGAGGGCCTTGGCCACGGCCTCCTTGGCGGCGAACCGCGCGGCCAGCGACTCCAGCGCCAGGGCGCCCTCGGCCTCGGTGAACAGGCGGCGCCGCAGGCCGGGGGTGCGCTCCAGCGCCGCGCCCAGGCGCGCCACCTCGACCACGTCCACCCCGATGCCCACGATCACACCGCCAGCGTACGGGCCTTGCATCCTTCCCCGTCGCGCGCGGAAGTAATCCATCGATTTTTGTCCACAGCCTGTGCACACCCCGCGCGGGACCACCGGGACGCCATGGCTACGCTTGCCGTCGTGGCAGATGGGGACGCGTACGTCGAGCTGAGCCGCGAGCAGTGGCGTGACCTGCGCAAGAACACACCGCTCACGCTCACCGAGGCGGAGCTCGAGGAGCTTCGCGGCGTCCACGACCCGATCGACCTGTCCGAGGTGACCGACATCTACCTGCCGCTCACCCGGTTGCTGAACCTGCACTTCACGGGTTCGCGGCAGCGCGGCGCGGCCGTCGGCGCGTTCCTCGGCGAGCAGGCCCCGCCCCCGCCGTACGTGCTGGGCATCGCGGGCAGCGTCGCGGTCGGCAAGTCGACCACCGCGCGGCTGCTGCACACGCTGCTCGCCCGCTGGCCCGAGCACCCGCGGGTCGACCTGATCACTACCGACAGCTTCCTCTACCCCAACAAGGTGCTCGAAGAGCGCGGGATCATGCACCGCAAGGGCTTCCCGGAGAGCTACGACCGGCGGGCGCTGGTGAGCTTCGTGGCCGACGTGAAGGCCGGGCGCCCCTCGGTGGAGGCACCGGTCTACAGCCACCTGGAGTACGACATCGTGCCCGGCGCGGCGCAGACGGTGGACCGGCCGGACATCCTCATCGTCGAGGGGCTCAACGTCCTGCAGCCCGCGCCGCCGGACGCCCTTGCGGTCTACGACTACTTCGACTTCTCCATTTACGTGGACGCGCGCATGGAGGACATCCGCACCTGGTACGTGGAGCGCTTCCACAAGCTGCGCCGTACGGCCTTCTCCGACCCGAAGTCCTACTTCCGGCACATCGCGGAGCTGTCGCAGGAGGAGGCGACCGCGTTCGCGGAGAACATCTGGCGCGACATCAACGAGCGCAACCTGGTGGAGAACATCGCCCCCACCCGCCACCGGGCCGGCCTGATCCTCCACAAGGCCTCCGGCCACTCCGTCCGGGGGGTACGGCTGCGCCGAACCTAGGCCCGAGAGGGCGGTTCACGCACTTATACCCGAATTGCGCGGTGTAATCGCGCGAATCTGTGGCGTTACGACTGTTCGCCGGGCTCTGGTGTGCTGGGATGACGTGAGCGAGCGCAAACCGTACCCGAGCGAATCAGTGAAGGGCGCAGATGCGGGAAGACATGTCCGACTACGAGGCCCGGGCCTGGTCCGCTTTGCTCGACAACGAGCGGAAGCGCCGCAACAGCCTGAGAGCACGCGCGGCCGGCAGGGTGGCACTCGTCACCAAGCGTGCCGGCGAGCGGATCAGGAAGGTCCCCGGCGCGGTCAAGGTCATGGAATTCGGCGACGAGACCATCGTCAAGGCGCTGGAGGGCGGCTTCAAGGCCGTCTTCCTGCCCGCGGTGCGTTCGGCATCGCTGGACAAGCGCGTCGAGAAGCTGCGTCGCACGCACGAGGATCTGGGTGCGGAGTCGCCGTTCACGTCGCTCGACCTCAAGGACCTCGACAAAGGCCGGCCCACGTTGACCATCCCGTTCATCGGGGTGGTCCAATCCGGCGTCGCCTCCGTCGTGGTGACCGGAGCGACGGTCAGCACGACCGTCAGCGGTGGCACGACAGCGGGAGTCGCGGTCCTGGCGGTGGCGTCGGACGCGGTGATGTCGATGGCTCTCCTCGGCCGCGCCGTGGCCGAGGTCGCCGTCCACTACGGCTACGACCCTCGGGAGCCCGGCGAGGAGTTGTTCCTGATGGGGGTCCTGAACTACAGCATGGCGTCGTCGTCCACGAGCAAGACGGCCGCTCTCGCGAGCCTGTCGCGCCTCACCCAGACGATGATGCGCCGCGCGACATGGAACCAGCTGGGCAAGGAGCCTCTCGTCCAGGTCATCCAGCAGATCTTCAAGCTGCTCGGACTGCGGCTCACCAAGGCGCGGCTCGCCAACGTCGTGCCCATCGCGGGCGGCATCCTCGCCGCCGGACTCAGCTTCACCATGCTCTATTCGGCCGTCGACGACGCGACGAGGCTCTACCGCGCCCGCTATCTGGCCGACAAGCACGGGCTGTCGTGGGAGGAATGGGTCACCGAGCCGGCGTGGGGGGCCGACGCCGCGGAGCCCGATGCGACGGCGGTCGAGATCGACGGCCTGATCGATGAGGTCACGGCCGACAAGGAGGAGGCCGGCTAGCCGGACCCTTCCCTAGGATGCGGCCGTGCTGCATCTGCGGGTCATCACCCCGTTCCAGCGGACCGGCCGGGTCGTCGAGGTCTTCGAGCGCGCGCCCGGCGTCACCAACGTCGTGCTCCTCCGTGGGGCGGCGAGGCGGCCGGAGGGCGACGTCGTGCTCGCCGACGTCGCCAGGGAGGCCGCCGACGCGGTCATCGACGAGCTCAAGGCGCTCGGCCTGGACCGGGACGGCTCGATCACGGCCGAGGACATCGAGCTGTCCATCTCCCGGGGCGCCGCCGAGGCGGAGGAACGGGCGCCCGGAGAGGGCGACGACGCCGTGGTGTGGGACCAGTTCGAGCAGCGGGTGGCCCTCGACAGCCGCATCACCTGGGCGTTCCTGGCGTTCCTCGTCATCGCGACGCAGATCGCCGCGATCGGCGTACTGATCCCGTCGCAGATCCTGATCGTCGGCGCGATGGTCCTCGGGCCGGAGTTCGGCGCGGTGGCCGCCGTCTCCTTCGGCCTGCTGCGCCGCCGGTGGCGACTCGTCGGGACGGCCTCCCGCGCGCTCGCGGCCGGCTTCGGGTGCGCGGTCGCCGTCACCCTGGCCTGTGCCCTCGTCGCGCGCGGCCTCGGCTGGATCTCCCCCGACACCCTGCGGCACCACGACGAGGTGCGCTTCATCGTGACGCCCGACCGGTGGTCGTTCATCGTGGCACTGCTCGCCGGGGCCGCGGGCGTGCTGTCGATCACGGCGGGCAAGTCCTCCGCGCTCGTGGGCGTCTTCATCTCCGTCACGACCGTCCCGGCGGCCGGTTACATGGCCGTGGCCCTGGCGCTCTCACGCTGGGACGAGGTCGGCGGCTCGGCGCTGCAGCTCCTCGTCAACATCACCGGCATGGTCGTCGCCGGCGCGCTGACGCTGTTCCTCCAGCGCTCCCTGTGGGACCGGTACGGCGGGGGTAGGGGGCGGACGTGACAGGCATACCTGAGACGTAGAAGGGTTCGTCCATGAGACGGAGGTCCGGCGCTCACCCCGCCGAGTAGGGTCGGATCATGACTGCGAGCGCGACCCCATGCTTCGCGACCGAGGGGCTGACCAAGCGCTTCCCTCGTGTCACGGCGCTCGACGACCTCACGGTCGCCGCCGGCACCGGCGTGACCGGCCTGGTGGGCGCCAACGGCGCGGGCAAGTCGACGCTGATCAAGATCCTGCTCGGCCTGCTCCCCCCGACCGCCGGGCGCGCCTCGGTGCTCGGCCTCGACACGGCCACCCAGGGCCTGGAGATCCGGCGGGCCGTCGGCTACATGCCCGAGCACGACTGCCTGCCCCCGGACATGTCCGCGACCGAGTTCGTGGTGCACATGGCCCAGATGTCCGGGCTGCCGCGTACGGCCGCCCGCGAGCGCGCCGCCGACACCCTGCGCCACGTCGGGCTGGACGAGGAGCGCTACCGCCCGATGGGCGGCTACTCCACCGGCATGCGGCAGCGGGTCAAGCTCGCCCAGGCCCTCGTCCACGACCCGAAGCTGGTCTTCCTGGACGAGCCCACCAACGGACTCGACCCGCAGGGCCGCGACGACATGCTCGCGCTGATCCGGCGCGTCGGCACCGAGTTCGGCATCAACGTGCTGGTCACCTCCCACCTGCTCGGCGAGCTGGAGCGGGTGTGCGACCACGTCATCGTCATCGACGGCGGGCGGCTGCTGCGCTCGTCGGCGATCCGGGAGTTCACCCGGGCCGAGCAGACCATCGCGGTGGAGGTCGAGGAGGGGCAGCAGCGGCTGGCCGACCGCCTCACCGCCGGCGGCGAGACGGTCGCCGCGCAGGGCAGGCTGCTGACGGTCCAGGTGGCCGCGGACGACCCCGGCCGCACCTACGACGCCGTACGCGACGCCGTCTGCGACCTCGGCCTCAGCCTCCTGCGGCTGGAACAGCGGCGTGGTCGCATCGAGGACGTCTTCAAGGAGCCGGTGGCATGACGACAGAGCCGACCGCGGTCATCCACGACATCGGATACCGCCACTACGACGGCGTACGGCTGGGGCGCGGCCGGGCGACGCTCGCCCTCGGCGTGCAGAGCCTGCGCGGCGTGTTCGGGCTCGGCCGTACGGCCCGCGCGAAGATCATGCCGCTGCTGCTGGTCGCGATCATGCTGATGCCGACGGTCGTGTCGATCGGCGTGATGGCCCTCGCCAAAGAGTACGTCATGCCCTATCCGGGATACGCGATCTTCATGCAGGCGGTGATCGCGGTCTTCCTCGCCGCGCAGTCGCCGTACCTGGTCGCGCCGGACCTGCGCTTCCGCGTGCTGCCGCTGTACCTGTCGCGCCCGCTGACCGTCACCGACTACGTCCTGGCGAAGCTGAGCGCGCTGGCGATCGCGGTGTTCGGCCTGCTGGCCGTGCCGCTCACCATCCAGTTCGTGGGCGAACTGCTGGTGGACCTGCCCGGGCCGCCGCACACCGGCGACTACCTGGGCGCCCTGGGCGGCGCCGTGCTCTTCGCGCTGCTGCTGTCCACCGTGAGCATCGCCCTGGCGTCGTTCACCCCGCGCCGCGGGCTGGGCGTCGCGGTGGTGATCGCGTTCTACATGTTCACCGCCGCCGTCTCCGGGATCTTCGCCGGCGCGATGGCCTCCATGGGACGTGACGACCTCGTCGGGTGGGCCCTGCTGCTCAACCCGTTCTTCCTCGTCGACTACGTCCAGTCGGCCCTGTTCGGCACGGAGCCCGTCAACCCCGGCAGCCCTCCGCCGGGCATCGCGTCGGTCCTGATCCTGCTGGCCGTGGCCGCCGTGGCGGCGACGGGCGTCCTCCTGCGTTACCGGAAGGCGGCGTCGTGACCACCACAAGCTCCCCCGTGACCACCCGACAGGGCGTGCTCGAACTCGCCCAGGTGTCCCGCTGGTACGGCAACGTCGTGGCGGTCAACGACGTCACGATGACGATCGGGCCCGGCGTCACCGGCCTCCTCGGGCCGAACGGCGCGGGCAAGTCGACGCTGCTGCACATGATGGCCGGGTTCCTCGCGCCGTCCAGCGGCACCGCGACCCTCGACGGCCGGCAGATCTGGCACAACCACCAGATCTACCGCCAGATCGGCCTGGTCCCCGAGAAGGAGGCGGTGTACGGCTTCCTCACCGGATGGCAGTTCGTCCTGTCGTCCGCCCGGCTGCACGGCCTGCCTGCCCCCGCCGAGGCGGCCAAGCGGGCCCTCGACCTGGTGGAGATGACGGACGCCTCCGGCCGTCGCATCGAGACATACTCGAAGGGCATGCGGCAGCGGGTGAAGGTCGCCGCCGCCCTCGTCCACGACCCGCAGGTGCTGCTCCTGGACGAGCCGTTCAACGGCATGGACCCCCGGCAGCGGCTCCACCTCATGGACCTCGTCCGGCGGATGGGCGAGGAGGGCAGGACCATCCTGTTCAGCTCGCACATCCTGGAAGAGGTCGAGCGGGTCGCCCACCACATCGAGGTCCTGGTCGCCGGCCGGCACGCCGCGTCGGGCGACTACCGCGAGATCCGGCGCCGCATGGCCGACCGGCCGCACCTGTTCCGGGTCAGGTCGAGCGACGACCGCCGCCTGGCCGCCGCCCTCATCGCCGACTCCGCCTCCAGCGCGGTCACGCTGACCGGGCAGGGCGTCGAGGTCCAGGTCACCGACTACGCGCGCTTCACCGCACTGCTGCCCCGGATGGCGCGCGACCTCGCCGTACACCTGTGGCAGGTCTCCCCCACCGACGAGGACCTGGAAAGCGTCTTCTCCTACCTGATCTCCGGGAGCGCGCGATGAACACGGTGGTGGCCGACATCACCTACCGGGCCATGCTCGGACGTAAGCGGATCTGGCTGCTGGTGCTGCTGCCGGTGGCGCTGGTCGCGATCGCCGCGCTGCTCAGGCTGTTCAACGGCCACGACGAGCAGCTGGCCGTGACCCTGATGAAGAGCTTCGCGATCGGCACGATGCTGCCGCTTCTCGGGCTGATCGCCGGGACGGGCGTCATCGCCCCGGAGATCGAGGACGGCACGATCATCCATCTGCTGTCCAAGCCGATCTCCCGTCCGGTCATCGCGGTGACGAAGTTCGTGGTCGCCGCGTCCCTCGTCGCGGTGTTCGCGGCCGTCTCGACCTACGCCGCCGCCTATCTCCTGACCGGCGCCGAGTCGGGCGTCGCGGCCGGATTCACCCTCGGGGCGCTGTTCGGCGGCGTCGCGTACGCCGCGGTGTTCCTGCTGCTGGGCGTGCTCACCCGCCACGCGGTCGCGGTCGGCGTCATCTACGCCCTCGTGTGGGAGGGCGTGGTCGGCGGCTACGTGCCCGGCGCGCGGAAGTTCTCCATCCAGCAGTGGGCCCAGTCGCTCGCCGACCAGGTCTCCTCCTCGCCCTTCTTCTCCACCGAGGTGACGCTCGGCTTCGCCGTACCGGCGGTGATCGTCGTGACGATCGGCGCCGTCGTGTGGACCGGCCAGCGCCTGCGCTCCCTGTCCCTCACCGGCGACGACTAGCCATCTGCGCCGGGCCGGCGGCCGCCGTGAGGCGGCCGCCGTCGTTGTGAGGGGCGTCAGAAGGGGCAGGTGCTGCGGTACTCCTCGACGGCCAGGCTCCTGCCCGGGCCGGGGCACAGGAAGCGGTCGTAGCGGGTGTCGTCGTCGACGAACCGCTTCATCCAGGCCACGGCGTACTTGCCGATGGTGGTGTTGGTCGTGTTCGGCGCGAAGTGGCTGGCGCCGTTCAGCTCCAGGTACGCCTTGTCGAGCGACGAGGGCAGGCTGGTGTAGAACGGCACGGAGTGCGAGGCGACCGGCGCGACGGTGTCGGCCTCGGCGCCGATGATCAGCGTGGGTGTCCGGACGCCCGACCAGGTCTTGTCGAGGTTCCACGGGGTCAGCGGGACCGCCGCCCGCAGGGACGGCCGGTCGTCGACGGCCTCGAGCGTGCCGCCGCCGCCCATCGAGTGGCCCATGACGCCGAGCCTGGTCGCGTCCACCCGGCCGCGGACCGAGCTGCGCTGGGTCAGGTAGTCGAGCGCGGCCAGCAGCTGCCGGCCCCGGCTGTCGGGCTGGTCGAGCCGCGTCAGCGTGTCGATGTTGAACACTACGAAGCCGTGCGAGGCGAGCCGGGCGGCCAGCCAGGCGAGGCTGGACTTGTCGGCCGTGTAGCCGGGGGCGATGGCCACGCCGCCGAACGTCCCCTCGGATGTGGTGGTCGGGTAGTAGATGGTTCCGCCGCCGAAGCCGCTCACGGACAACGACGACACGTCGGTCTGCGCGGTCGCGTACGGCCCGCGCGACGCCTCGAGGAGCGCGTCCGTCGGGTCCGGGCCGTGTACGGCGGCGTGGGCGGCGGGAGCGGTGAGGAGGCCGCCGGCCAGCGCGAGCAGCACGACGAGCACCAGCGTCGTGACCACGGAGGACGTCCGGTGCAGGAATGGGGTTGGGGGGCGAGTCGGCACGACGGTGCACTCCTTGGGGGATAGGAGTGGGAACGGCCACGCGGGCCGGTTCCCGCGAACGGTCTGACCGCCGTCACTGTCGCGCCGTCAGCCCCGTACGCGCATCGGTGAAATCACCGGTTCCCGCACACCACGGGCCCGGCTACAGGCGCTCACCGGAAGCCGCGGTGCCGGAGGTCAGGGCCGGTAGCCGCTCTTGTCCGCCTCGGTGATCGTGCGCAGCACCCGTGCGGGGGACCCGACGGCGATGACGCCGGAGGGGATCGAGCGGGTGACCACGCTGCCGGAACCGATGATCGTGTTGTCGCCGATCGTCACGCCCTGGTTGACGGTGACGTCGCCGCCGATCCAGACGTGGTCCCCGATCGTCACCGGCTTGGCGTAACAGGCGCCGGCCGCGCGTTCCGCGGCGTCGATGGCGTGGTTGCTCGTGTAGATGCCGACGCGGGGACCGAAGAGCACGTGGTGGCCGATGGTGATGCCCCCGCCGTCGAGCATGACGCAGTCGAAGTTGGCGTAGAAGTGGTCACCGATGCTGATGTTGAAACCGAACTCGCAGCGGAACGTCGGCTCGAAGTGGCAGTCCTGTCCGACCTGGCGCAGCAGGCGGCGCAGGATCGCCTCGCGGTCGTGCTGCGGCCGCCCGAAGCTGTTGTTGTATTCGGTGGTCAGCAGCACCGCGCGCCTGCGTGCCTCGACGAGCTCGTCGGTGAGGTCGTTGTACATCCGGCCCGAGAGAATGTGCGCGCGCTGGGCGTCAAGCGTCACTGCGTGATCCTTGCTCATCGTCGGTAGGCCCTTCGGACACCCGGTTCCGGGGGCGGGCGCTGGGAAGAACTGGATATCACGCATCTGCGCGGACGAACGACGGTGGCCGCCCGTCACCGCAGCAGGCGGGACAATTCGACCCGGGAGCGCACGCCGAGCCTCGCGAAGATGTTCCTCAGGTGGTGCTCCACCGTGCGCGGGCTGATGAACAGCCGGGCCGCCACCTCCCGGTTCGTCGCACCCTCCGCCACCAGGGTGGCGATCTGGAACTGCTGCGCCGTGAGCAGCCGGCCCGCCTCGGAACGGGAACCCGAGGGCCGCACCGACTCCCCCGCCGCCCGCAGCTCCGCGCGGGCGTGCGCGCTCCACAGGCGGGCGCCGTACCGTTCGAACGTCTCCAGCGCGCCGTGCAGGTGCTCGCGGGCGGCGCCCGGTCGGCGCGACCGCCGGAGCATGCCGCCGTACAACAGCCGTGTGCGCGCGGTCTCGAACGCGCACGACCCCTGCCGGTGCAGTTCCAGCGCCTGGGCGAAACGCTCCCCGGCCTCGTCCGGAGGCGCAAGCAGCGCGTGGCATCGGGCCGCCAGCGCCAGCCGGTCGGGGTCGCGGGTGCTGTCCGCCCAGCGTTCCAGCACGACCAGCGCGTCCCGCGCCTGCGCGGCGTCTCCCGTCCGTACGGCGCTCTCGACGAGCAGCGGCGTCGCCATCACCCGTACGACGAGGGGGTCTCCCGTGCGGGCCACCGCGCGCAGGCGGTGCACCGCGTCGGCGTGGCGGCCCGCCGCGACGTCCAGATGGGCCAGGGCGAGCGTGCCGAGCGCCTCGGCCACGCTGACGCCGTGGGCGGCGGCCAGCTCGACGGCGCGCGCCGCCCGCAGGGCGCACGTCTCCTCGTCGCCCTCGACGGCGGCGGTGAAGGCGAGCCAGGCCAGGTGCTGCGCGCCGCTGACGGCACGCCCCGTCTCCTGCGCCAGGCGCAGGCCGTCCATGGCGTTGGCCGCCACCGCGTCGTAGCGGCCCATCCACTGCTGTGCCTGGATCAGGATCTCCAGCATCTGCGGCATGCTGGCGACCGCGCCGTGGGCGCGCGCGACCTCGACCGCCCTGGAGGCCAGGGTGAGCGCGGCGGCGCCGTTGCCGAGCAGGAGGTTCGCCACACCGCCCCACACGAGCGCCGAGGGGCTGCCGGCCGAGGGCGGCGCCATCACCCCGGTGGCGACGCGGCGCAGGGAGGCGGTCGCCTCCCGGTGCCTGCCGCGGAACGTCGCGGCCATGCCCCCGAGATACTCCAGAGCCATCCGCGTGAGGTGGGCGTCGTCGGGCCGCCGCAGGGTCTCGGCACGCCGGGCGATCGTCAGGAACCGCCGGTTGTCGCCCGCCAGATAGCTCGCCTCACCCGCCCGGACCAGCGCGCGTACGGCCTGCTCGCGGTCGGTGCGCAGCAGCCGCTCCGCGGCGGCGAGCAGCGTGTCGCAGGCGCTGTCGGTCTTGCCCGCCCGCAGCTCCAGGCTGCCCCTGAGCAGCTCGGCCCGGCCGCGCACCTCGGCGCCGGCCGCGGCCGTGTCGATCCTGGACAGCAGCGACCTCGCCCGCTGCGGCTGTCCCGCCTGCCAGGCGTGCTGGGCGGCGGCCGCCAGCCGTGCGGCCCTGGCCTCGCCGTGCCCGGTGAGCTCGGCCGCCCGCTCGAGGACGCGGAACGGTTCCGGGAAGGCCGCCGGCGTCGTCTTCGGCACCTCCGCCAGGGCCCGTACGAGGTCCTCGGCGAGCTCACGCGCGGAACCGTCGAGGGCGGCGGCGCGGTGCCACGCCCGCCGCAGCCGCCGGCGTTCCCCACCGCGGGCATCGTGGGGAGCATCGTCGAGCAGGCCCGCGAGCAGGCGGTGAACGGCCCGCCGCCGGGCGAGGGACGCCTCGGCGTACGCCACGTGGCGCAGGAGCGGGTCGGCGAGGTCGAAGCCGCCGTCCGGCGACTCGACCACGATGCCCGCGGCCTCCGCCGCCTCCAGGGCCGCCAGCCCGGACCGCGCCTCCGCCGCGCCCGTCAGCGTGACCGCGTCGATGCCGGGATCGGCCGCGATCAGCAGGACGAGGTCGGCGGTGTCGGCGGGCAGGCGGCGGAGCCGGTCGGCGTACGCCCGCCACAGGCGGCCGCCGCGCGGCGGCGTCTCGGGCGGCGGCGCCGCGCCCTTGCGGTGCTCGTCGGTCAGCGAACCGGCGAGTTCGGCCAGCGCGAGCGGGTTGCCCCGGGCCGCCCGGACCAGCGCCGTACGCAGGTCTCCCGGCAGACCTTCGGGGACGAGGTCGTCGAGCACCTGGCGCGACGCCCTCCCGTCGAGCGGGGCGAGCGGCAGCGGCGGCAGGTCGGCGGGGGCGGTGCCGGGCTCCGCGGAGGCCAGCAGCACGGCGACGGGGATCGTCCCCAGCCGGCGGGCCACGAAGCAGATCGCCTCCAGGCTGGGGGCGTCGAGCCACTGGATGTCGTCGGCGCACACCAGCACCGGGCGCCCGGCGGCCTCCAGGAGCCGCAGCAGCGCGGCCGGGAGCGCCAGGCCGCCCGCGTCGGCGCCGGTCCGCAGCGCCTCGGCGAGCACCCGCGTGCCGGCCGCCGGGGCGTCCAGCCGGTCGGCGATCGGGCGGAGCAGGGCGTGCAGCCCGGCGTACGGCAGGTGGGTCTCACCCGCGACACCCCGGGTGCGGAGCACGAGGAACCCCGGCTCGCCGGGGGCGCCGGTGGCCGCGTGCGCGGCGGCGAGGTCGAGCAGCGCGGTCTTTCCCGCGCCCGGCCCGCCGAGGAGGAGCAGGCATCCGCCCGCACCGGTTCCGGCCCGGTCCACCAGTGCGCGCAGCGCGTCCGATTCCTTTTCCCGGCCTCTTAACGCATCCGCCCGAACACCGGTCAAACAAGACATGCACCAGTGTTACGCGCATATTACGCAATTGAGAAGGGCTTCCAATAAGGAACCCCGCCGGGCGCGTGCCCGGCGGGGTCCTCAGGAGTCGTGACGCGTGCGGCGTCAGCCGCAGACCGTACGGACGACCTCCGCGAGGCGGTCCGCCACAGCCTTGGCCTGGTCGTGCGACTCGGCCTCGACCATGACCCGGATCATGGGCTCGGTTCCGCTCGGCCGGATCAGCACGCGGCCGGTCTCCCCGAGCTCCGCCTCGGCCTCGGCCACCGCCGCCCGCAGCTCGGGCGCGGACGCCTTCGACTTCGAGACGTCCCGGACGTTGACGAGCACCTGCGGCAGCTTCGTCATCACCGAGGCGAGGTCGGCGAGGGAACGGCCCTGCCGGGCCACCTCGGCCATCAGGTGCAGCGAGGTGAGCAGGCCGTCCCCGGTCGTGGCGTGATCCAGCATGATCACATGGCCGGACTGCTCGCCGCCCAGGGTGTAGCCGCCGTCCTGCATCGCCTCCAGGACGTACCGGTCGCCGACCGCGGTCTCCACCACGGACAGGCCGGCCTCCCGCAAGGCGATCTTGAACCCCAGGTTGGACATGACCGTCGCCACGACCGTGTCCTTGGCGAGGCGGCCGTCGGCCTGCATCGACAGGGCCAGGATCGCCATGATCTGGTCGCCGTCGACCTCCTCGCCCGCACCCGTGACCGCGAGGCAGCGGTCGGCGTCGCCGTCGTAGGCGATGCCCAGGTCGGCGCCGCGCGCGACGACGGCCTCCCGCAGGGGGGCGAGGTGGGTCGAGCCCACGCCGTCGTTGATGTTCAACCCGTCCGGGGCGGCGCCGATGGTCTCCACGATCGCGCCGGCGCGCAGCAGCGCCTCCGGGGCGACCATGTGCGCGGCGCCGTGCGCGCAGTCGATGACGACGCGCAGCCCGTCGAGGCCGTGGGGCAGGGTGGTCAGCAGGTGTGCGACGTACCGGTCGGCCTCGCCGTACGCCTCCCGGACCCGGCCGACGGACGCGCCCACCGGGCGGTCCCACTTCTCCCCGAGCCGCTGCTCGATCTCGTTCTCCACCGCGTCGGGCAGCTTGTAGCCGCCGCGGGTGAAGAACTTGATGCCGTTGTCCGGCGCGGGGTTGTGCGACGCGGAGAGCATGACGCCGAGGTCGGCGCCCAGCGCGTTGGTCAGGTACGCGACCGCCGGGGTGGGCAGCACGCCGAGCCGCAGGACGTCCACGCCTGACGACGCGAGGCCGGCGACCACTGCGGCCTCCAGGAATTCACCTGAAGCCCGCGGGTCCCGGCCTACGACCGCGATCGGGCGGCCGCGCCGCCCGACGCTGGCGTGGAACGCCCCGGCATCGCCGAGCACGTGCGCGGCGGCCACGGACAGGTCCATGGCCAGTTCCGCGGTGAGGTCGCGCCCGGCGACCCCACGTACCCCGTCGGTGCCGAAGAGGCGCCCCCGCGAGGAGGCGCCTACGGGCTCCCCCGACATTAACGCTTGCTGTACTGAGGAGCCTTGCGGGCCTTCTTGAGGCCGTACTTCTTCCGCTCCGTGGCGCGGGCGTCACGGGTGAGGAAGCCGGCCTTCTTCAGCGGCGGGCGGTTGACCTCGGCGTCCAGCGCGGCGAGCGCGCGGGACAGGCCCATGCGCAGCGCGCCGGCCTGGCCGGTCACGCCGCCGCCGTCGATGCGGGCGATGACGTCGAACGCGTCCTCGGCGCCGAGCACGACGAACGGCTCGTTGATCAGCTGCTGGTGGACCTTGTTCGGGAAGTAGCTGTCCAGCGAGCGGCCGTTGATCGTCCACTTGCCGGTGCCGGGCACGATGCGGACCCGGGCGATGGCCTCCTTGCGGCGGCCGGTGCCGTACGAGTTGCCCGTGGTGACGGGCTTGCGGACGGCGCCGTCGCCGGCGGGGGCCGACTCGGTGGTGTACTCGGAGGGGAACTCCTCCGCGGTGTAGTCTTCCGGCTCGCCCTCGACGAGCGTCTCGATACCGGTGGGCTCGGCCACGGTTCTCCTCTTAACTTTCCTGGCTCGCGATTACTGGGCGATCTGGGTGATCTGGAAGGGCACCGGCTGCTGGGCCTGGTGCGGGTGCTCGCCACCGGCGTACACCTTGAGCTTCTTGGCCATCTTCCGGCCGAGAGCGTTCTTGGGAAGCATGCCCCGGACGGCCTTCTCCACGGCCCGGTCCGGACGCTTCTCCATGAGCTCGCCGTAGGAGACGGCGCGCAGACCGCCGGGGTAACCCGAGTGGCGGTACGCCTTCTTCTGCTCGAGCTTGTTGCCGCTCAGGGCGATCTTGTCGGCGTTGATGACGATGACGAAGTCACCCGTGTCGACATGCGGGGCGAAGATCGGCTTGTGCTTCCCGCGGAGCAGGGTCGCCACCTGGCTAGCCAGCCGGCCGAGCACGACGTCGGTCGCGTCGATGACGTACCACTGACGTTCGACGTCGTTGGGCTTCGGTGAGAACGTGCGCACGGCAGTGCCTTCTGTCGGAAATGTGAACTCTCGGTAGGTTGCGCAGGCACGGCGACAACCTCCGTCTCCACATGTACGGGAGAAGACGCCGGACGCGCCGTGCACCGGTCTGCGGACAGACCGATCCACACACAACGAACTAGCAGACTACCGACCCGATGCCGCCTGGTCAAAACAGCGAGCGGGGACCCTCATTGGAACGACACATTTGAACGTTCATCAAATCCATACCCAATCGCCCCTTCATCCCCATGGCGGGGATCCCTATATTTGACTGCGGTATGTGGCAGACCCCTCACAAAAATCACACCTTCCGTGGCCCCCTGCGGGGGACTCAGATGGGTCTGCTGGCGTGCGCGGTCGCCATTCTGCTCACCGGTGTCGTGATCGGCCGGATGAGCGCCGGGTCGAGTGAGGTCGACGAGGTTTATCTCCGTAAGTCGGAGCCGTCCCTGTCGCCCCGCGCGAGCGCGCCGGGCACGGTGCCGCGTGACCGGCCCACCCTCGACCACGTCCTGCGCACCGTGGCTCCGGTCGCCCCCCGGGAGGTGCCGCAGCAGCGCAGGCCCCGGAAGGAGCAGCCGCCCTCCACCGTGATCGACGGCTCCGGCGGCGGCTCGCCGTACAGCGTCCTCACCCCCGGGACGGACGGGGACGACGGCGCGTACGACGCCGACGCGATGCGGGCCGCCTCGATGGAGGCCGAGGTCGTGCGCCTGGTCAACATCGAGCGCCGCAAGCACGGCTGCCGTCCCCTGCGTGTGGACCCCCGCCTCGTGGAGTCCGCCCGCGCGCACTCGGCGGAGATGGCGTCGAGCGGCCTGTTCCGGCACAGCTCCCCCGGGGGCGCCACTCCCTGGGACCGCATGGGCGCGGCCGGCTACTCCGAGGGCGGAGCCGAGACGATCGCGAGGGGTTACCAGACCGCCGCCGCGGTCGTGCGCGGCTGGATGGCGGGGCGGAGCGACCGCGCCACGCTGCTCGACTGCCGGCTGGCCGCGACCGGGGTCGGCGTGAGCACGGGCGACGGCGGCCCGTGGTGGACCGAGGACTTCGGGTATTCCTGACCCTTCGTCGTCTGTCCGAAACGCCGACTAATCTCAGCGCCATGGGTTACCCCGGCGACCAGCAACCACCTCCGCCGCACCAGCCTCCGGACCCCCGCAGGCGGGACCTGCCGCCGTACTCCGGCGGGGACGACTCGCCCCTCGCCGGTCGTCGCGACGCGCCCCCGTACGGCGGGGGCCAGCCGCCCTACCAGCGCGAGCAGCCGCCCTACCAGCGTGAGCCGTCGCCGTACGCCCGCGAGCACTCGCCATACGAGCGTGAGCAATCGCCATACGAGCGCGAGCAGGGCCCCTACCAGCCCTATCGGCCCGAGCAGCCGCCGTACGCCGGACGCGGGCCGCATGAGCAGGAGAGCCCGCACCGCGTGGAGGAGCTCTCGTCCGGCCCGGGTCCCTACGCGCCCCCGCCCGGCGGTCAGCCGGGTGACGGATGGGACGCTCGGCGGCGGCCCACGGAGCCGCGGGTGCCCGCGCCGCCGGAGCCCGTGTGGGATCCCGACGTGAAGGGCCCCTGGTGGCGACGTCCCTGGGCCCTCGGCCTCGGCCTGCTCGCCCTGATCGGGGCGCTGTTCACCGGCCTGTGGTACGCCGCGAGCAACGAGAAGCCGCCGGCCGCCGCTCCGGCGCCCACCAAGCGGTCCACCCCGCTCGCCCCCGAGGGCCCTACCGGCAAGTACGGCTACACGGGCTCCCGTGCGACCGACAAAAGCCCGCTGTCACTCGGGGAGTTGTTCCCCAAGCGCAAATTCCTCAAGGACAAGCGGTCGTACGTCCGCACGGTCGTCCGCAGGGAGAAGAAATGCGCGGACGGCGTCACCGGCGACAAAATCACGAAGGCGCTCAAATCGGGCGGATGCACGCAGCTGTTACGGGCGAGCTTCGCGGACGCCAAGGGCACGATCATCGGCACCGTGGGCGTCGCCAACCTGCGGACCTCCGCCGCGGCGAAGAAGGTCGCCTCCGCCGGAGGCGGCGGCGAGCGGAAGGACTACCTCAAGCCGCTGCCGGGCAAGGACGAGGCCAGCAAGCACCTCGGCACGGGCGAGGCGTACGCGGGCGGCTGGACCCACGGCCACTACGCGGTGCTGCTCTGGTTCCAGTTCAAGGACGGCCACAAACCGACCAAGACCGAGCAGAAGCGGCTCTACCAGGCCGCAGTGGACGTCACCGACGCGACTGTTTTCCCTGCCCTCGACACCCGCTCGCTGACCGGTGGCCCCAGCTGAGGCCAGGCGTTCGCTGAGGTGGGAGCCGGTGGGCGACCTGGGGCGGCACGGACCGAAACGCCCATAGGGGCACGCCGATCGCGCCCACGCCGTTACGCTTCCGGCTATGCGTGGCAAGGATTCCGGCTCCGAGCACGAACACGAAACGGCGTGGGCCCACCGTGAGGCGGACGCCGAGGGCTCGGCGACACCTCCGACGCCACCCCCGAGCTTCGGGCAGACCCCGGCGCCCGGATCCGGGCAGCCTCCCGCGGACGACGGCACGGCCTGGGCCCCGGACGCCGCCGGCGCGGCGGACCGGCCCGCCGTTCCCTACCCGACCAGGTACGGCCTCCCCGGCGGTCTCAGGGCACCGGAACCGGCCGAGGACGACCCGGAGAGCACCAACAGGTTCCGGGCCGTTCCCGCGTACGGTCCCCCGCCGCCCTCCTCCGGGGTGACTGGGGACGCCAGGGCCCTTCCCGCGCCGCGCCCGCCGGGCGACGAGGGCCTCGGCTCGCCCGCGCCCGCCGGGCCGCATCCCGGCGCCGTGCCGCCGCAGCCCGCGTACGGCGGGGGCCCGCACGCCCGGCAGCCGCAGGAAGGCCAGGGTGTCCACACGTGGCAGCCGCAGCCCGGCCAGGGCGACCAGCCACAGCCGGGGTACGGCCCGCCCGCGTGGCAGCCTCCCGCTCCGGCCGGACCCCACTGGCAGCCCCCGGCCGATCCGAACACCCCCCGATGGGAGCAGGCCCCGGGTCCCGGAACGCCTCCCTGGCAGCCCGAGGGCCAGGCAGTGGTGTCCTGGCAGCCCCCACCCGGCCCGGACAACGCGGGCCGGGCGCAGGAGGGGCCTGACGCGGGGGCCGGCCCCACCGCCCCCTACGGACACCCGCCGGCGGACCCGAACGCCCCTCGTTGGGAGGGCGCGCCAGGTCCCGGAACGCCTCCCTGGCAGCCCGCGCCGCCGCCCTGGCACCCCGGCCAGAGCGGGGGCGGCCCCGCGTACCAGACTCCCCCGCCTCCGCCGCCGCAGGGACCCGCGTACGGCTCCGGGCCGCACGCCTGGCAGCCCCCGGCGGACGGAGCGAATCCGGTCTGGCAGCCGCCGCCCGGCCCGAACGGACCGGTATGGCAGCCGCCCGGCGCTCCGGGGCCGGCCTGGGAACCACCCGCGCCGCAGTCCTGGCAGCAGGAGCCGCCCCCTCCCGGCGCCGTGGGACCGGCCTGGGAACCACCCGCCGGCGCGGCCCCCCAGCCCTGGCAGCAGGGACCGCCCCCTCCCGGCGCTCCGGGGCCGGCCTGGGAACCACCCGCGCCACAGTCCTGGCAGCAGGAGCCGCCCCCTCCCGGCGCTCCGCAGATGTGGCCGGCCCCGGGCGCCGAGCCCGGCGCACAGCCCGGTGCGCAGTACGCCGGCCAGCCCGGTGCGCATCCCGGCGTGGGCTCCTGGCCTCGTCCGGGCGACGAGTCGCAGTGGCCGCAGGGCCACGCGCCGGCCGCGACGGGTGACACCGGCCCCACGACGTGGCCGGCTCCACCGGCCGGCGAACCTGCCGCTCCCGGCGCCTTCGGCGCGTCCCCCTCGCCGTACGACACCGGCCCCCAGGGACAGGCCGGCGCCGGGCAGACCGGCGCCGGGGAGCCGTACGCCGGATCCCCCGGGCAGCCGTGGCAGGACCCCGCCGGATCCGCCTGGCCGCACCACGGCGGCACCCCCGCGGCACCCGTCCCCTACGGCCCGGATCAGCAGAACACGGGGGGTCCGCAGTCCGCCCCGCACGGTGAGACGGCGCCCGGCGTGCCGTCGTTCCCCGAATGGGGGCCCGCCCCCGCCGCGGGGCAGCCGTCCATGGGGGAGGCGTGGCCCCCGGAGCAGACGTCTCACCAGGGGTACCCACCGGCGGACCCGTCGCAGGCGCCGCTCGCGGCCGATCCGCAGTCACCCGGCGCGCAGACGCACGCGCAGGAGGCCGCGTTCCCGGACCAGGTCCGTCCCGGCGAGCCCGGCGACGTCCCCGTGTGGCCACCACGGCTGCCGGGCGAGCCGGACCCGCAGGGGGAGCTGCCCGCGGGCACGTCCTGGCCGCCGGTGGACGCCTACCAGAACGAACACGGCACTGCGCAGGCGTCCGCCGGCCCGTCCGGCGGCACGTCGGGCGACGTGCCCGGCCACCCAAGCGCACCCGGCCACTCAGACGCGCCCGGCCACTCAAGCGCACCCGGCCACTCAAGCGCTGTGAGCCACACCGGCGTGCCCGATCGCGACGGCACGCCCGCGGACGCCCCGCGTCACGCCGATGCGTCCGGCGAGGAACCGGGCCGGACCGACGAGTCCGGCGAGCGGCCGCTCCAGGGCGGCGCGAGCGCGGACGCCCCCGCCCGGCACCCCGACGCAGAGGGCGACCCCGGCCCGTACGCCCGGCCGGGTGGGGAGCCGCTCGCCGCTCCCACGGAGTGGGCGGCCGGAGAGTCCTCGGGGACGGGTGCGCCCGGAGCCGGCGATTCGCCACAGGACGTCCCCGGAGGGAGCGTCCCGCCACCGGACACGCCGGCGCCGTATCCTCCCCCGCCGGGCCCTGCCGGACCGCCCGCGGGCTTCGGCACCGAGATCTCCCATGCGGTGACGCCGGCCGAGGGATTCCAGGCGCCCGGCACACCACAGGAACCGAACCGCTCTCCCGAGTACCCGGAGTACCCCGAGTACCCCGAGTACCCCGGGAGCACCGCGCACGGCGAGCCGCAGCCGGCGTCCCCCGACAGGACGACACAGCCGCTGCTCCCGCCGCCGCACCCGCACCCACCGGGCGCCGCGAGTCAGGCGCAGGACAGCACACCGTCAGGGACACCACTGGGGACACAGGACGAGATGCCGGCGGACACGGCGTCCCAGGCACCGTCCGAGGCGTCCTCCGCGGAAATCCCGCCATTCGCCGTGCCCCCGGGCGCGGCGTCACCCGACACGCCGCCCACGGGCCCGTCCGCGAGCGATGGCGCCGACGGGGCGGACTCCCCTACCCCCAACTCAGGACAGATGGCGACAACCTCTCCCACGACCGGTTCGCCCTCACAGCCGACCGACGAGACCCCGTTCGCGTTCACGCCGGTGACGCCCGCCAAGGCGGGCAAGCCGGCGCCCCCGCCCGGATTCGGGCCGGATCCGTCCGCCCCCGGCGGCCTGTCCCCCCAGGGCAACCTCCCGGCGACGCCGGGCTCCACCGGCGCTCCCCCGCCCGGCGGCGGGAAGGTCAGGCGCATCCTGATGGCCGCCGGAGCGGTGGTCGTCGTGGGGGCGATCGGCACCGCCGCCTACTTCGCGTACTCCGGCGAACCCGGCGACGGGCAGGCCGCCCGCACACCGGCGGCCACCACCGTGCCCCCCTCCGACGAGCCGCAGCCGAGCTCCACGGTCGCCTCCGCGATCCTCGACTCGGAGCAGACCGACCCCAAGACCCTCAAGCCGGAGGAGGCGTTCCCGGACGAGAAGGTGACGCTGGCCGGGCGGACGTACCGCCGCGTCAAGGTCGACGTGACCGACGACTGCGGCAAGGCCGCTGTGGGCGCGTTCGCGCAGGCCCTCACCGAGCAGCAGTGCCGCAGGGTGCTCCGGGCGACCTACGTCGACGGCAAGCGCCAGTACGCCGTGACCACGGGCATCGCAGTGCTCCCCGGCAAGACCGAGGCCCTCGCGGTCGACCAGACGAAGAACCTCGGTACGAACGTCTGGTTCCGCGGCCTCGACGGCGACAAGAAGAGCGGCGCGGACAAGGTGTCGATCTCCGGCGGCTACGCCGCGGGCATGGTGTGGGGCCGTTACATCGTGTTCAGCTACGCCACCTACGCGGACGGGCACACCCCGGAGGCGAGCGACACGAACCTCGGGCCGGTCAGCGGCGCCTTCCGCGACAACACGGCGAGGGTGATCGAGAAGCGCGCGAGCCGCTGACGACACCGGCGCGCGGCCCCGGCGGGAGGCCGCGCGCCCCTGCGCCCCGATCGGCGCGGCCCCGGCGGCTCAGCGCTCGCCCGCGGGCGCGCGGCGCGCACAGGGCATCACCGGCGGCGGCCGGCCGGGGACGGCGGCGCCGTGAGGTGTCCGTGTTTCAGCGTGCCGTCCGCCGCGTCCCGATGGACGCAGCCTCAGCGGCTCAACGTGCGCACGCGGCGGGTGGCGGCGGCCCGCCGTGCCAGGTCCTCCGGCTCGGGGTAGCGCACCTCCTCCAGCGTGAGGCCGTGCGCGGGCGCGACGTGCACCCCCGAATCCCGTACGGCTCGCGCCAGCACCTCGCCCGGCCACTCGACGGGCCGCCTGCCCTCCCCCACGGTGAGCAGCGACCCGACCAGCGCCCGGACCATCGAGTGGCAGAACGCGTCGGCGACCACCGTCGCGAGGAGGATCCCGTCCTCACCCCTGACCCACTCGAGCCGCTGCAACTCGCGGATCGTGGTCGCCCCCTCGCGCTTGCGGCAGAACGCGGCGAAGTCGTGCTCGCCACGCAGCCGGGCGGCGGCCTCGTTCAGCAGATCCACGTCCAGCGGCCGGGCGTACCACAGCACCTCGCGCCGGCGCAGCGGGTCGACCCCGCCGGGGGCGTCGGCGACCCGGTAGCCGTACCGGCGCGACAGCGCGGAGAACCTGGCGTCGAAGCCCTCTGGGGCCACGCTGACGGCGTGCACCCGCACGTCGGGGGGCAGCACACCGGCCAGCCGCCTCGTCAGCGCAGCGAGCCACTCAGCGCCGCGCTCCTCCCACGCCTCCTCCGGCTCCGCCGGGACGGGGGCGCGCCCGGAGACGGCGGCGGCCAGCGCGGCGAGCGGAACGTCGGCGTGCGCCACCTGTCCCCTCGCGTGGACGCCGGCGTCGGTGCGGCCCGCGACCGTGAGCGGCGGCGGGGCGTCCAGGCGCAGGACCCGGCCGAGCGCGTCCTCGATCTCCCCCTGCACGGTCCGCCGCCCGGGCTGGCGCGCCCAGCCCGAGAAGTCCGTCCCGTCGTAGCCCAGGTCCAGCCTCAGCCGCAGTTCTCGCCTCACGACATCCCTCGTACGGTGCACAAAAGAAAAGCGGGCCCAGCGTCCCCCGAAGGGTAGCTGAGCCCGCTCACGGAGCCTGGGATCAGGCCTCGTCCTTCTTCTCGCCCTCCGCCGGGGCGGCCTCGGGGGCCTCGGCGGTGGTGCTCTCGGCGGCCTCGTCCTTCGCCGCCGGCGTCTCCTCGGCCTCCGCGGGGGCCGGAGCGGCCTCGGCGGCGGGCGCGGCCGGAGCCGTGCGGGAGACCCGGACCGGGTTCAGCTGCTCGGTCACCAGCTCGATGACCGCCATGGGGGCAGCGTCGCCCTTACGCGGGCCGAGCTTGGTGATCCGGGTGTAGCCACCGGGACGCTCGGCGTACGTCGGGGCGATCTCGGTGAAGAGGTGGTGGACGACGCCCTTGTCGCGGACGACCGTCAGCACCTGGCGACGGTTGTGGATGTCGCCCTTCTTCGCCTTGGTGATCAGCTTCTCCGCGAGCGGGCGGAGACGCCTGGCCTTGGCCTCGGTGGTGGTGATCCGGCCGTTCTGGAACAGCGCGGTGGCGAGGTTCGCCAGGATCAGCCGCTCGTGGGAGGGGCTGCCGCCGAGGCGGGCGCCCTTGGTGGGCTTGGGCATGTGATGCTCCTCATGGATAACCCGCTCCGGCCGTGTCAGGTACCGGGGTCGGGCCGACCGGCGTACCGGTCGTGACTTGTCATCGCCGTCTCATGCCGCCCCGGAAAGGGCGGCATGAGACGGAGGTGGCACTACTGGTGAGACGGACGCTCAGTACTGCTCAGCACTGCTCAGTACTGCTCGGTCTCGATGAACCCGCCGTCCTCGTCGTCGTACCCGCCGCCGGCGACGGCGGAGGGGTCGAACCCGGGCGGGGAGTCCTTGAGAGCCAGGCCCATCTCGTGCAGCTTCTGCTTGACCTCTTCGATCGACTTGGCGCCGAAGTTGCGGATGTCCAGCAGGTCCTGCTCGCTGCGGGCGACGAGCTCACCCACGGTGTGGATGCCCTCGCGCTTGAGGCAGTTGTACGAACGGACGGTGAGGTTGAGCTCCTCGATCGGCAGCGCCAGGTCGGCCGCGAGAGCCGCGTCCGTCGGCGACGGGCCGATGTCGATGCCCTCGGCCTCCACGTTGAGCTCGCGGGCCAGGCCGAACAGCTCGACCAGGGTCTTGCCGGCCGAGGCCACCGCGTCGCGGGGCTTCATGGACGGCTTGGTCTCGACGTCGAGGATGAGGCGGTCGAAGTCCGTGCGCTGCTCGACACGGGTGGCCTCGACCTTGTAGGTGACCTTGAGCACCGGGGAGTAGATCGAGTCGATCGGAATCCGGCCGATCTCCTGACCCGGCTGCTTGTTCTGCGCGGCGGAGACGTAGCCGCGGCCGCGCTCGACGGTCAGCTCCATCTCCAGCTTCGCCTTGCCGTTCAGCGTGGCGATGTGCAGGTCGGGGTTGTGCACCTCGACACCGGCCGGAGGCGCGATGTCGGCGGCGGTGACCTCACCGGGGCCCTGCTTGCGCAGGTACATGACCACGGGCTCGTCGTGCTCGGAGGAGACGACCAGCGACTTGAGGTTCAGGATGATGTCGGTGACGTCTTCCTTGACCCCGGGCACGGTCGAGAACTCGTGGAGCACGCCCTCGATGCGGATGCTGGTGACCGCCGCCCCCGGAATGGAGGACAGCAGCGTGCGCCGCAGCGAGTTGCCGATGGTGTAGCCGAAGCCCGGCTCGAGCGGCTCGATGATGAACCTGGACCGGTGCTCCTCGAGCGACTCCTCCTGGAGGCTCGGGCGCTGTGCGATGAGCATCTGGATCTCCTGGATCCGGGACGGCCCCGCCACCGTGGACGAGGGGTCCCTGGGTTACGGCGACGCCCGCTATTTGACGCCGCTCGCCTACAACCATGATGCCGTACGGCCGGGAGTGTACCGGCCGTACGGCACCATTAAATGCCGGGGCCCTACTACTTGGAGTAGAGCTCGACGATCAGCTGCTCCTGGACCAGCGTGTCGATCTGCTGGCGGACCGGGAGCTGGTGCACGAGGATGCGCATGTTCTCGGCGGAGACGCCCAGCCAGGCCGGGACGGTCTTGTCGCCGGCGGTCGCGCGGGCCACCTCGTACGGAAGCAGGTTGCGCGACTTCTCGCGGACCTCGATGATGTCGTGCTCGCGGACGCGGTACGACGGGATGTCGACCTTCTTGCCGTTCACGAGGAAGTGGCCGTGGCGCACCTGCTGGCGGGCCGCGTCACGCGACTCGGCGAAGCCGGCGCGGTAGACCACGTTGTCGAGACGGCTCTCCAGGATCTGGAGGAGGTTCTCACCGGTCTTGCCCGCCTTGCGGTTGGCTTCCTCGTAGTAGTTGTGGAACTGCTTCTCGAGGACGCCGTAGATGCGGCGGGTCTTCTGCTTCTCACGGAGCTGGAGCTGGTACTCCGACTCCTTCGGACGGCCGCGGCCGTGCTCACCCGGCGGGTACGGGCGGATCTCGATGGGGCACTTGGCGGACTCGCACTTCTTGCCCTTGAGGAAGAGCTTGGTCTTCTCACGGCGGCAGAGCTTGCAGTCCGGACCCGTGTAACGAGCCATTTCTCTCTACTCTCCTGAGCTCAGACGCGACGGCGCTTGGGCGGACGGCAGCCGTTGTGCGGGACCGGGGTCACGTCCTGGATGGACCCGACCTCGAGGCCGGTCGCCTGCAGCGAACGGATCGCGGTCTCACGGCCGGAGCCGGGGCCCTTGACGAAGACGTCGACCTTCCGCATGCCGTGCTCCATGGCGCGGCGGGCGGCGTTCTCGGCAGCCATCTGGGCGGCGAACGGGGTGGACTTACGGGAGCCCTTGAACCCGACGTGGCCGGCGCTGGCCCAGGAGATCACGTTCCCGTTCGGGTCGGTGATCGAAACGATGGTGTTGTTGAACGTGCTCTTGATGTGGGCGTGCCCGTGAGCGACGTTCTTCTTTTCCTTGCGGCGCACCTTCTTCGGTGCGCCCTGGCGGCTCTTCGGCGGCATTTAAGCGCTATCTCCTGGCAGTGGCTGCTAAGGACTACTTCTTGCCCGGCTTCTTCTTGCCGGCGACGGTCTTCTTCTTACCCTTGCGGGTGCGCGCGTTCGTCTGCGTCCGCTGACCGTGGACAGGCAGCCCCTTGCGGTGCCGGATGCCCTGGTAGCAGCCGATCTCGATCTTGCGTCGGATGTCGGCCTGAATCTCGCGGCGGAGGTCGCCCTCGATCTTGTAGTTCGCCTCGATGAAGTCACGCATCGGGACGAGCTCGGCGTCCGTGAGCTGGTGGACGCGCAGATCGGGGCTGATGCCGGTCGCGTCAAGGATCTCCTTGGCGCGGGTGCGGCCGATTCCGAAAACATAGGTGAGAGCGATCTCCAGCCGCTTGTCGCGGGGGAGGTCGACGCCAACCAGGCGGGCCATGGTCGGGCATTCTCCTTCAATGTGGCGGAGGTCTTGCGCCGCACTTCCCCTCCCATGCCCGGGCGAGGGCCCCGGCCTCCGACCGGGGGTCTCCCGCGTGGTACGGCTTGCGCCGCCTGCGCGGGTGTGTGACGCGATTTCGTTGTTCCGGCCCTCACGCGGCTCGAGCCCGCCACATGGGCGGACTCAGCAGGGGCCTGGTGGCGACGTACTGAGAGCTGGGCTCAGCCCTGGCGCTGCTTGTGGCGCAGGTTGTCGCAGATCACCATGACACGACCGTGCCGGCGAATCACCTTGCACTTGTCGCAGATCTTCTTGACGCTCGGCTTGACCTTCATAGTCCTTATTCGTTCCGCATACGGCCCGTCCCGCTGGCGGGGTGGGCTACTTGTACCGGTAGACGATCCGTCCGCGACTGAGGTCGTAGGGGCTCAGCTCCACGACCACCCTGTCGTCGGGCAGGATCCTGATGTAGTGCATCCGCATCCGCCCGCTGATGTGGGCCAGGACCTTGTGACCGTTGTCGAGCTGCACCCGGAACATGGCGTTCGGGAGCGACTCAATAACAGTGCCCTCAATCTCGATGGCGCCGTCTTTCTTGGCCATGGCCCTCGCGTTTCACAGATCGGATCGTCAGAGGCTTCGGAACACTAAGCAGCCGCGACCTTCGGGGCGCTTTCAGAGAGCGGCGACCAGCCAGGCCGCCTAGGCGCAAAGGTCATAGTGAACCGACAAAGGAGTGTACGACAACCCGGGCCGAATTGCGAAACGACGGCAGGGGTCCCGACACAACCAGATCACAGGGTACCCCCGGCGAAGGCCGGTGGCCAATCCCACGCCGGCGGGGATCGCGTGGTGGAGGGGAGACCGCCACACCCGCCCGCCCGGCACCGCCGAAATGCCGGGACGGGGCGGATGTGGCCTCATCACCGCGGGGGCACGGCCCGAGTGGTGCCGTACGTCGCGACACCGGACATCTACCCGCCCGCGGCTCCCGCGACGGCGGCTCTCAGGTAAAGAACGCTCAGGAGTCGCGCCGCTGGGACTGTCCGCCCGTGCCGGAGATCGTGTTGATGAGAAGGACGACCCCCCAGGGGCCCATCACCCACAGCGGCCACGGATAGACGAAATGGCCTGAGCCGATGAAGGCGAGGAGCCAGAAGAGCCAGGTCATGGCGCTGACCCCCGCCCACGCGGTCCAAGCGGACCTCAGGCTGCGCGCCTTGTCGTCAGGCCGGACCGGGCGGGCCCCTTGCGCGGGCTCGACGGCGGCCGGCAGGCGGTGCAGGTCGATGCCGGGCAGGTCGGAGGTGAGCCTGGCCAGTTCCCCGTACGTACGGCTCTGGTAGACCTGCTCCAGCCGCTCGTTGAACTCGTCGAGGGTGAGCCTGCCCTCGGCCACGTGCTCGCGCAGCGCCGCGGCGACCCGGTCACGGTCACCGTCCGAGGCCCGCATCTCCGGCGCTGCCGCCATCATCATCTCCCGGCTGTTCGAGCGATATGACCATTATGGTGCAGGCGCCGCCAGGACGGGCGGAGCCGTCAGGACGTCTCCCCCACCTCGGCCCCGGCGCCCCCGAAGCGGGAGGCGCCTCCGTCGAGCGCGGTGAGGACCAGCGGGCCGTTCTCCGTCACCGCGACGCTGTGCTCGAAGTGGGCGGACGCGCGGCCGTCGAGGGTGACGACCGTCCAGTCGTCGGCCAGCACCTTGGTGCGGTCGGTGCCGAGGTTCACCATCGGCTCGACCGCGAAGCACATGCCCACCTCGAAGCGGGGGCCGCGTCCCGGACGGCCGTGGTTGGCCACCCAGGGGTCCATGTGCATCTCGGTGCCGATGCCGTGCCCGCCGTACTCCTGGGGGATGCCGTAGCGGCCCTGAGACCGCACGTACTGCTCGATCTGGTGGCCGATGTCGCTCAGGTGCCCGCCGACCCGCAGGGCCGCGATGCCCCACCACATGGCCTCCTCGGTCACCCGCATGAGCTCGGTCAGCTTGGGGTCCACCTCCCCGATCCCCACGGTGATCGCCGAGTCTCCGTGCCACCCGTCGAGGATCGCGCCGCAGTCGATGGAGATGATGTCGCCCTCGCGCAGCGCGCGGCGGTCGGTGGGGATGCCGTGGACGACCTCGTCGTTCACGGAAGCGCAGATCGTGGCGGGGAAGCCCTGGTAACCCTTGAACGACGGGATCGCGCCCTCGCTCCGGATCGCCTCCTCGGCGATGGCGTCGAGGTCGAGCGGCGTCATCCCGGGCCGGACCGACGTCCGGAGCAACTCCAGCGTCCGGCCGACGACCAGGCCGGCCGCCCGCATCTTCTCCAGTTGCTCCGCGCTCTTGATCTGAATTCCGTGCCGGTTCTTCTTGAACACGTAGTCACACCCCCTGCCGAAATTGTCCCATATAAGCCTGAACGCCACCCCATGGAGTGGAGTGGCGTTCCCGGCCGCGGTAATGGTTCAGTCGGCGAACCGTCGCAGCGCCGACATCGCCCGCTGGGTGATCTCCTCGACCGGCCCGGTCGCGTCGACCCCCTGCAGGATGCCCTCGTCGGCGTAGAACGAGATGAGCGGCGACGTCTGCTCCTGGTAGACCTCCAGGCGCCGCCTGATGGTCTCCTCGCGATCGTCGTCCCGCTGGAAGAGCTCCCCGCCGCAGGCGTCGCAGACGCCCTCCACCGCGGGCGGGTCGAACAGCACATGCCACACCTTGCCGCAGGAACGGCACGTACGCCGCCCCGCGAGCCGGCGTACGACCTCGTCGTCCTCGACGACCAGGTTGAGGACCACGTCGAGCCCCGTGCCGAACTCGGCCAGCATCTTCTTGAGGACCTCGGCCTGGGGCACGTTGCGGGGAAAGCCGTCCAGGAGGAAGCCCTCCTGCGCGTCGTCCTCCGACAACCGGTCGCGGACCATGGCCACGGTCACCTCGTCGGGGACGAGATCACCGCGGTCCATGTACTCCTTGGCAAGTTTGCCGAGCTCCGTACCGCCGGACACGTTGGCACGGAAGATGTCGCCCGTCGAGATTTTCGGGATCGACAGGTGCGATGCGATGAACTGGGCCTGCGTCCCCTTACCCGCTCCGGGGGGCCCAACCAGGACGACGCGCACTATCTCAGGAAGCCCTCGTAGTTGCGCTGCTGAAGCTGGCTCTCGATCTGCTTGACCGTGTCCAGACCAACACCAACCATGATCAGAATGCTGGTCCCTCCGAACGGGAAGTTCTGGCTCGCCCCGACCGCCCCAAGCGCGATGATCGGGATCAGCGAGATGAAGCCCAGATACGGAGCGCCTGTGGCCGTGAGCCTGTTGAGCACGTAGCTCAGGTACTCAGCGGTCGGCCGGCCCGGGCGGATGCCCGGAATGAACCCACCGTACTTCTTCATGTTGTCGGCCACTTCAGGGGGGTTGAAAGTGATGGACACATAGAAGTACGTGAAGAAGACGATCATCGCGAAGAACACGGCCATGTAGACCGCGCTGTCGCCCTGAACCAGGTTCCGCGCCAGCCAGTCGATCACCACGTTGGGCTTCTGGCTGTTGCCGAACAGCGTCACCAGGAGCTGGGGCAGGTACAGCAGCGACGAGGCGAAGATGACCGGGATGATGCCCGCCTGGTTCACCTTGAGCGGGATGTAGGTCGAGGTGCCGCCGTACATCCGGCGGCCGACCATCCGCTTGGCGTACTGCACCGGGATGCGGCGCTGCGCCTGCTCGATGAAGACGACGACGCCGATCATCACGATTCCGACGATCATGACGATGACGAACTTGAACGGGCTCTGCCGGAAGATGTTCACCAGCTCGGACGGGAACACCGCGATGACCTGGGTGAAGATCAGGATCGACATGCCGTTGCCGACGCCGCGGTCGGTGACGAGCTCGCCCAGCCACATGATCACAGCCGTACCCGCGGTCATCGTGATGACCATGGTCACCAGGGGGAAGACCTCCTGGCTCAGCAGGATCTGCTCGTTACAGTTGGGGAACAGCTGGCCGCTGCGCGCCAGTGCGACGAACGCCGTCGACTGCAGCACCGCCAGTCCGATGGTCAGATAACGTGTGTACTGCGTGATCTTCGCCGTCCCCGACTGGCCCTCCTTCTTGAGGGCTTCCAGCCTGGGGATCACCACCGTCAGCAGCTGCAGGATGATGCTCGCGGTGATGTACGGCATGATGCCGAGTGCGAACACTGAAAGTTTCAACAGGGCGCCGCCGCTGAACAGCTGCACCATCCCGTAGATGTTGCCGGAGTCGCCCGCCTGGGCCTGCTCCAGACACAGGGCCACGTTCTGGGCGTTGACGCCCGGCGTGGGAAGCACCGAGCCAAGCCGGAACAGCACGATGATGCCCAGTGTGAAGAGCAGCTTATTGCGCAGGTCCGGCGTACGGAACGCCCGGGTAATCGCGGTCAGCACGGTCCCTCCTGCGCGCCAGTGACGCGGTAACGGTCGGCGATGGCCCGCAAGGCGTCCATCGACATGTCTTCCTGCCAGAGTGCTTGGTCGGGCACGGATGGAGCCCCGTGCCAGGCGAACTCTAACGCACTACGGGCGCGGAGGCTCATAGTGAACCTCCGCGCCTCGTGCAGCGTCATGCCTACAGCTCGGAAACCGAGCCACCGGCCGCGGCGATCTTCTCCTTCGCGCTGGCGGAGAAGGCGTGCGCCTGCACGTTCACCGCCACGGAGATCTCGCCGGTGCCCAGCACCTTAACGGGCTGGTTCTTGCGGACCGCACCCTTGGCCACCAGGTCGTCGAGCGTGACGTCGCCGCCCTGGGGGAACAGCTCCCCGAGCCTGTCCAGGTTGACGACCTGGTAGGTCGTCTTGAACAGGGCGTTGGAGAAGCCCTTCAGCTTCGGCAGCCGCCGCTGGAGCGGAACCTGGCCGCCTTCAAAGCCCGGCATGACTGCCGTACGGGCCCGGGTGCCCTTGGTGCCACGGCCGGCCGTCTTGCCCTTGGAGCCCTCGCCACGGCCCTTGCGGGTCTTGGCCTTGTTGGAGCCGGGGGCCGGACGGAGGTCGTGGATCTTGAGCGGAGCGTTCTCGGTCATGACTAGTCGACCTCCTCAACCTCGACGAGGTGCGACACCTTGGCGACCATCCCCCGGATCTCGGGACGGTCCTCCTTGACGACCACGTCGCCGATTCGCTTCAGGCCCAGCGAACGCAGCGAGTCACGCTGGTTCTGCTGGCCGCCGATCTTGGACCGGGTCTGGGTGATCTTCAGGCGAGCCATTGCTAGCTCACCGCCTTCGCGGCGGCCGCGGCCTCGGCCAGGCCCTCGGCGCGAGCCTTCAGCATGGCCTTGGGAGCGACGTCCTCGATCGGCAGGCCACGCCGGGCGGCGATCTCCTCGGGCCGGCTGAGGCCCTTCAGAGCCGCCACGGTGGCGTGCACGATGTTGATCGGGTTGTCCGAGCCGAGCGACTTGGACAGCACGTCGTGGATCCCGGCGCACTCCAGGACCGCGCGGACCGGGCCACCCGCGATGACGCCCGTACCGGGCGAGGCCGGACGCAGGAGGACGACGCCGGCGGCGTCCTCACCCTGCACCGGGTGCGGGATGGTGCCCTGGATGCGCGGGACCTTGAAGAAGTGCTTCTTGGCCTCCTCGACGCCCTTGGCGATCGCCGCGGGCACCTCCTTGGCCTTGCCGTAGCCGACCCCGACGAGGCCGTTGCCGTCGCCGACGATGACCAGCGCGGTGAAGCTGAAGCGCCGGCCGCCCTGGACGACCTTGGCCACTCGGTTGATCTTTACGACGCGCTCGATGTACGAGACGCCCTTGTCTGCGGCGCCACCGCGGCGGTCATCACGACGGTCACGCCGCTCGCCACCGCCGCCGGCACCGCGACGCGGAGCTGCAGCCATCAGTGGTTCCTCTTCTCGTTGCTCTTGGGACGGGTCATGAGGCGCGACCCTCGGACCGGAGCCATCAGAACTCCAGCCCGCCTTCACGGGCGCTGTCCGCGAGAGCGGCGATCCGCCCCGCGTAGCGGTTACCACCGCGGTCGAACACGACAGCGGTGATCCCGGCGGTCTTGGCCCGCTGAGCGAGAAGCTCGCCGACCTTCTTCGCCTTCTCGGTCTTGTCACCCTCGGCGCCGCGCAGGGAGGCGTCCATGGTGGAGGCGCTCACCAGCGTGTGGCCCTGGGTGTCGTCGACGATCTGCACGAACAGGTGACGCGTGGACCGGTTGACGACCAGACGCGGACGCTCGGCCGTGCCGAACACGTTCTTGCGGACGCGGTTGTGCCGGCGGGCCCGGGAGACCGTGCGGGCGGCCGTGTGCTTGCCGAACGCAGTCTTTCCAGCCATGGCTACTTACCAGCCTTTCCGACCTTGCGGCGGACAACCTCGCCCTGGTAGCGCACGCCCTTGCCCTTGTACGGGTCCGGCTTGCGCAGCTTCCTGATGTTCGCGGCGACCTCGCCGACCTTCTGCTTGTCGATGCCGTCCACGTGGAACAGGGTCGGCTTCTCGACGCGGAAGGAGACGCCGTCGGGCGCGTCGACGATCACCGGGTGGCTGAAGCCAAGCGAGAACTCCAGCTGCGTCGGGCCCTTGGCCGCGACGCGGTAACCGACGCCGACGATCTCCAGCGTCTTCGTGTAGCCCTGCGTGACACCCGCCACCATGTTGGCGATGAGCGTGCGCGACAGGCCGTGCAGCGCACGAACCCGGTTCTCGTCGTTCGGGCGGGTGACGGCGATGGTGCCGTCCTCGCCACGCGAGACCTCGATGGGCTCGGCGACCGTGTGAGTGAGCGTGCCCTTGGGCCCCTTGACCTGGACTTCCCGGCCGTCGATCGTGATGTCGACACCCGCCGGTACGGGGATGGGCAGCCGTCCGATTCGCGACATGCTGAGTTCCTCCCCTCGTTACCAGACGTAGGCGAGGACTTCCCCGCCCACTCCACGCTTGGTCGCCTGCCGGTCCGTCATGAGACCGCCGGACGTCGAGATGATCGCGACGCCCAGACCGCCCAGAACGCGGGGCAGGTTGTCCTTCTTTGCATAGACCCGCAGACCGGGCTTCGACACCCGGCGCAGGCCCGCGATGGAGCGCTCGCGGCTGGGGCCGAACTTCAGCTCCATCACGAGGTTCTTGCCAACCTTCGCGTCCTCGACGCTCCAGCCCTGGATGTAGCCCTCCTGCTGGAGGATCTCCGCGATGTGCGCCTTGATCTTCGAGTAAGGCATGCTCACGGTGTC
Organism: Microbispora sp. ZYX-F-249; assembly: GCF_039649665.1. NCBI lineage: Bacteria > Bacillati > Actinomycetota > Actinomycetes > Streptosporangiales > Streptosporangiaceae > Microbispora > Microbispora maris. The sequence continues at coordinate 276,738 of NZ_JBDJAW010000006.1, forward strand.
GTGATAGGCCGAGTTCGCGTTACGCAGACGCGTCAGCATGTCTGCGATCGGGTCGGTCATCGTCATGGCCGGTGGCCTTCCTCACCGCGGTTTCCCCGATGGGACCTTCGGTGTGGTCGTGGGCGCTGTGGTCAGCGCCCGGTTGATATGACTTCTTTGCGGCTGGCCCGCGGGGCTTACCAGCTCGACTTGGTGATGCCGGGCAGCTCGCCCCGGTGCGCCATCTCGCGGAAGCACACGCGGCACAGCCCGAACTTGCGGTAGACAGCGCGGGGACGGCCGCAGCGGGAGCAACGAGTGTACGCCCGGACCTCGAACTTCTGCTTGCGCGCTGCCTTGACCTTCAGCGACGTCTTCGCCATGATCAGGCCTCCTTGAAGGGGAAACCGAGGAGCTTCAGCAGCGCCCGGCCCTGCTCGTCGTTCTTCGCGGTGGTCACGACCGTGATGTCCATGCCCCGCTGCCGGTCGACCTTGTCCTGGTCCACCTCGTGGAACATGACCTGCTCGGTGAGGCCGAAGGTGTAGTTGCCGTTGCCGTCGAACTGCTTCGGCGACAGGCCGCGGAAGTCCCGGATACGCGGCAGCGCCAGGGACAGCAGGCGGTCGAGGAACTCCCACATGCGGTCGCCGCGCAGCGTCACGTGCGCGCCGATCGGCATGCCCTCGCGCAGCTTGAACTGCGCGATGGACTTGCGGGCGCGGGCGACGGCCGGCTTCTGGCCGGTGATGGCGGTGAGGTCGCGCACGGCGCCCTCGATGAGCTTCGAGTCGCGAGCGGCCTCGCCGACGCCCATGTTCACCTTGATCTTGGTGATCGTGGGCACCTGCATGATGTTCTCGATGCCGAACTCCTCGCGCAGCTTCGCGATGATCTCCTCGCGGTAGCGCTGCTTGAGGCGCGGAACGGTCCGCTCTTCAGTGGTCGCGGTCATCAGTTGTCCTCACCCGTCGCCTCGGCGTCGCCCTTCGCGGCGGCCTTCTTCTCGGGCTTCTTCTCGTCATCCTTGAGCTTCTTGACGTTGCTCACGTGGATGGGAGCCTCCATGGTCTGCACGCCGCCTTCCTTGGCGCCGCGCGGTCCCTGGTTGGTGACCTTGGAGTGCTTCTTGATCATGTTGACGCCCTCGACCACCACGCGCTCCTCGCGCGGGTAGGCGGCGATGATCCGGCCCTTGGCGCCCTTGTCCTTGCCGGCGATGACCTGGACGAGGTCGCCCTTCTTCACGTGCAGCTTCGGCATCACAGCACCTCCGGCGCGAGCGAGATGATGCGCATGAACTTCTTGTCGCGCAGTTCACGGCCGACCGGGCCGAAGATGCGGGTGCCCCGGGGGTCACCGCTGTCCTTGATGATGACCGCGGCGTTCTCGTCGAAGCGGATGTAGGAGCCGTCGGGGCGGCGGCGCTCCTTCACGGTGCGCACCACGACAGCCTTGACAACGTCGCCTTTCTTAACGCCCCCGCCGGGAATGGCGTCCTTCACCGTGCCCACGATGATGTCGCCGATTCCCGCGTAGCGCCGACCCGAGCCGCCGAGCACGCGGATGCAAAGGATTTCCTTCGCACCCGTGTTGTCGGCGACCTTGAGCCGCGACTCCTGCTGGATCACGTCTACTCCTGTGTGTCGTGCCGGTTCTCACCCTCGTGGTGAGCCTGGCCGAACTGATGTGGTCTTTTTCCCTCGGCGACAGCCGTACGACCGCCACCGCTGGCGGACGGGGCCGACAGCCGGCCCCGCCCCTTGGACACCGTAGTGGGGGGCGGGTCTCCCACCCCCCACGAGGCGCGTCTATGTGAGGTTACTTGGCCTTCTCGAGGATCTCGACGACTCGCCACCGCTTGGTGGCCGACAGCGGCCGGGTCTCCATCAGGAGGACGCGGTCGCCGACGCCGCAGGAGTTCTGCTCGTCGTGGGCCTTGTACTTCGTCGTACGGCGGATGACCTTGCCGTACAGCGGGTGCTTGACGCGGTCCTCGACGGCGACGACGACGGTCTTGTCCATCTTGTCGCTGACGACCAGGCCCTCACGGGTCTTGCGGTAGTTCCGCTGCGTCTCGGTGGTCGGGGTCTCGGTTGCTTCAGACATCGCTCGGCTCCTTCTCGACCGTGACGATCCCGAGCTCGCGCTCGCGCATCACGGTGTAGATGCGGGCGATCTCGCGGCGGACGGCGCGCAGCCGCCCGTGGCTCTCCAGCTGCCCGGTCGCCGCCTGGAAGCGGAGGTTGAACAGCTCCTCCTTGGCTTCCTTCAGCTTCTGGACCAGGACCTCCTGGTCCTCGACTCGCAGCTCCGCGGCGGTCAGACCCTTAGCCATCACGCCTCACCCACTTCACGCTTGACGAAACGGCACTTCATGGGGAGCTTGTGCATCGCGCGCCGCATGGCCTCGCGGGCCACGGGCTCGGCGACACCGGACAGCTCGAACATGACACGGCCGGGCTTGACATTGGCGATCCACCACTCCGGAGAGCCCTTACCGGAACCCATGCGGGTCTCGGCCGGCTTCTTCGTCAGGGGACGGTCCGGGAAGATGTTGATCCACACCTTGCCGCCACGGCGGATGTGCCGGGTCATGGCGATACGTGCGGCCTCGATCTGGCGGTTGGTCACGTAGGAGTGCTCAAGCGCCTGAATGCCGAACTCGCCGAAGACGACCCGGGTGCCGCCCTTGGCGGCGCCGCTGCGGTCGGGCCGGTGCTGCTTGCGGTGCTTGACCCTGCGCGGGATCAGCATGGTCAGCTCCCTTCAGCACCCGGCTGCTCCGCCGGGCCGCTCTCGGGGGCGGCCTGCGCGGCCGCCTCGGTCCTGGGTGCACGGTCGGTACGGCCGGCACCGCCGCGACGCGGACGGTCGCCGCCACCGCGACGCGGACGCTCGCCCGCACCACCGCGACGGTCGTCACGCTCACGACGCTGGCTCGCGCGGGCACCGGCCGCGGCCGCCTCCCGCTCGGAGCGGCTGGTCGGGGCCTCGCCCTTGTAGATCCACACCTTCACGCCGATGCGGCCGAAGGTGGTGCGGGCCTCGTAGAAGCCGAAGTCCACGTCGGCCCGGAGCGTGTGCAGGGGCACGCGGCCCTCGCGGTAGAACTCCGAGCGGGACATCTCGGCGCCGCCGAGACGGCCGGAGCACTGGACACGGATGCCCTTGGCCCCGCTCTTCATGGCGGACTGCATGGCCTTGCGCATGGCCCGGCGGAACGAGACGCGGCTGGACAGCTGCTCGGCCACGCCCTGCGCGACGAGCTGCGCGTCGATCTCGGGGTTCTTCACCTCGAGGATGTTCAGCTGGACCTGCTTCTTGGTCAGCTTCTCCAGGTCGCCGCGGATGCGGTCGGCCTCGGCGCCGCGACGGCCGATGACGATGCCCGGCCGGGCGGTGTGGATGTCGACCTGGACGCGGTCGGTCGTACGCTCGATCTCGACCTTGGAGATGCCGGCCCGCTCCATGCCCTTCTGCAGCATGCGACGGATCGCCACGTCCTCGGCGACGTACGACTTGTACAGCTTGTCGGCGTACCACCGGCTCTTGAAGTCGGTCGTGATGCCGAGGCGGAACCCGTGCGGGTTAACCTTCTGGCCCACTAGCGGGTCCTTCCCTTCGGCTCGCGGGACTCCACGATCACGGTGATGTGGCTCGTCCGCTTGTTGATCCGATAGGCACGACCCTGGGCACGCGGGCGGAAGCGCTTGAGCGTCGGGCCCTCGTCGACCCACGCCCGGCTCACGAAGAGCGTGTCCCGGTCGAGCTTGAAGTTGTGCTCAGCGTTCGCGATCGCGCTCGAGAGCACCTTGTAAACGGTCTCGCTCGCCGCCTGGGGAGCGAACTGCAGCACGGCCTGCGCCTCCGAAGCGGGCAGCCCGCGAATGAGGTCCACCACACGGCGGGCCTTCCGGGGCGTGTGGCGCGCGTACCGCGCCTGTGCCCTGGCTTCCATCGCTTTCTCCTCTAACTGCTTGCTTGAAGGCGCTTACCGCCGGCTGCGGCGGTCTTCCTTGACGTGGCTGCGGAACGTCCGCGTGGGAGCGAACTCACCGAGCTTGTGACCGATCATCGACTCGGTGACGAAGACCGGAACGTGCTTGCGGCCGTCGTGCACGGCGATCGTGTGACCGATCATGTCCGGCACGATCATGGAGCGCCGCGACCACGTCTTGATGACGTTCTTGGTGCCCTTCTCGTTCTGAGCGTCCACCTTCTTCTGAAGGTGGTCGTCCACGAAGGGACCCTTCTTAAGACTACGTGGCATATCGGCTGCTCCTACCGCTTCTTCCTCTTGCTCCGACGACGGATGATCAGCCGGTCGCTGGGCTTGTTCGGCTGCCGGGTACGACCCTCGGGCTTGCCCTTCGGGTTCACCGGGTGGCGACCACCGGAGGTCTTGCCCTCACCACCGCCGTGCGGGTGGTCGACCGGGTTCATGGCGACACCGCGGACCGTGGGGCGCTTGCCCTTCCAGCGGTTGCGGCCGGCCTTGCCGATGCTGATGTTGGCCTGCTCGGCGTTGCCCACCTGGCCCACCGAGGCCCGGCAGCGCACGTCGACCTGACGCATTTCTCCGGACGGCATACGCAGGGTCGCGTACATGCCCTCCTTGGCGAGCAGCTGGATCTGCGCGCCGGCGCTGCGGCCGAGCTTGGCGCCGCCACCGGGACGCAGCTCCACCGCGTGGATGAAGGTACCGGTCGGGATGTTGCGCAGCGGCAGGCAGTTGCCCGGCTTGATGTCGGCCGTGGGGCCGTTCTCGATCCGGTCCCCCTGCTTGAGGCCGGCCGGAGCGAGGATGTAGCGCTTCTCGCCGTCGGCGTAGTGCAGCAGCGCGATGCGGGAGGTGCGGTTGGGGTCGTACTCGATGTGCGCGACCTTGGCCGGGATCCCGTCCTTGTCGTGGCGGCGGAAGTCGATGATCCGGTAGGCGCGCTTGTGCCCGCCTCCCTGGTGCCGGGCGGTCACCCGGCCGTGGACGTTGCGGCCGCCCTTGCTGTGCAGGGGGGCAAGCAGCGACTTCTCCGGGGTGCTGCGCGTGATCTCGGCGAAGTCCGAGACACTCGCGCCGCGACGACCCGGTGTCGTCGGCTTGTACTTACGGATGCCCATCTTTTTCGTTCATCCTTCGTCGGTTCGTACCGGTCGGGGTCCGCCTCACGGCGGTCCCCCCGGCGCTTTCTGATTGGGGCCCTCGCACGAGGCGAGGGGCCCGTCTCCCCGCTGCGGCAGGTGCTAGCCGATCTGACCGAAGATGTCGATCCGCTCGCCCTCGGCCAGGCTCACGATCGCGCGCTTGGTGTCCGGACGCTGGCCGTAGCCGTGCCGGGTCCGCTTGCGCTTGCCCTGGCGGTTGATCGTGTTCACGCCGGTCACCTTGACGCCGAAGATCTGCTCAACGGCGATCTTCACCTGCGTCTTGTTGGCACCCTTGCGCACCAGGAACGTGTACTTGTTGTGCTCATCGATCAGGCCGTAGCTCTTCTCGGAGACGATCGGCTTGAGGATGATGTCGCGCGGGTCGGCGATCTTCTGCATCAGGCCTCTTCCTTCCCGCTCTTCGCCAGCCGGGCCACGACCTGGTCGTAGGCCTCACGGGTGAAGACCACGTCGTCGTGGCACAGCACGTCGTAGGTGTTCAGCTGTCCCGCGTCCAGCAGGTGGACCTCGGGCGCGTTGCGCAGGCTGAGCCAGGTGAGCTCGTCGTTCTCGTCGACCACGACGAGCACGCTGCGGGCCTGCGTGATCTTGCGCAGCGCCTCCAGGGTCGCCTTGGTCTTGGGCGTGTCACCCGTGACCAGGCTGTCCACCACGTGGACGCGGCCGCCGCCGGCGCGGTCGGACAGCGCACCCTTGAGGGCGGCCGCCTTCATCTTCTTGGGCGTCCGCTGCTCGTACGAGCGCGGCTGCGGGCCGTGGACGGTGCCACCGCCGGCGAACTGCGGCGCGCGGGTCGAGCCCTGGCGGGCGCGGCCGGTGCCCTTCTGCCGGTACGGCTTCTTGCCGCCGCCGGAGACGTCGCCGCGGGTCTTGGTCGCGTGGGTGCCCTGCCGGCGCGCGGCGAGCTGGGCGACGACCACCTGGTGGATCAGCGGGACGTTGACCTTGGCCCCGAAGACCTCCTCGGGGAGGTCGACGGTCCCCGTCTTGGCGCCGCTGGCGTCGAGGACGTCAATGGTCGTGGTCACTTCGCAGCAACCCCCTTCTTGGCAGCGGTGCGGAGGAGGACCAGGCTGCCGTTGGCGCCGGGGATCGCACCCTTGATCAGGATGAGGCCCTTCTCGGCGTCCACGGCGTGCACCTTGAGGCTCTGGACCGTCGTGCGGACGTTGCCCATCCGGCCGGCCATGCGCAGGCCCTTGAAGACGCGGCCCGGGGTGGCGCAGCCGCCGATGGAGCCCGGGGAGCGGTGCTTGCGCTGGGTACCGTGCGAAGCGCCCAGACCACGGAAGTTGTGGCGCTTCATGACACCGGCGTAGCCCTTGCCCTTGCTCTTGCCAGTGACGTCGACGTACTGGCCGGCCTCGAAGGCGTCGGCGAGGACCTCCTGGCCGACCGTGTACTCGGAGGCGTCGTCGGTGCGTACCTCGGTGAAGTAGCGGCGCGGGGTGATGTCGTGCTTGCGCAGGTAGTCGCCCAGGGGCTTGTTCACCTTGCGCGGGTCGATCTGCCCGTAGCCGAGCTGGATGGCCGAGTAGCCGTCCTTCTCCGGAGTGCGGACCCGGGTCACCACGCACGGACCGGCCTCGACGACGGTGACCGGGATCACCCGGTTCGCCTCATCGAAGACCTGGGTCATGCCGAGCTTCTTGCCCAGGACGCCCTTGATCTGCTTAGCCATGTCAGTGCGTTCCTTAGAGCTTGATCGAAATGTCCACGCCGGCGGGAAGGTCGAGACGCATGAGCGAGTCGACCGTCTTCGGCGTCGGGTCGATGATGTCAATCAGCCGCTTGTGCGTACGCATCTCGAAGTGCTCGCGGCTGTCCTTGTACTTGTGCGGCGACCGGATGACGCAGTACACGTTCTTCTCGGTCGGCAGCGGCACCGGGCCAGCGACCTTGGCGCCGGTCCGCGTCACCGTCTCGACGATCTTCTTGGCCGAGCTGTCGATGACCTCGTGGTCATACGCCTTAAGCCGGATGCGGATCTTCTGTCCCGCCATAATGGCCTCGGTGTCCTTCGCTGTCGTCCTATAAAGCTTCGCGCGGCCTGTTGCCGCAGGTCTGTTTCCACGAGGCCGACGCCCGGATCCCGTCCGGTGTTCCGTGATCTGGCAGTGGCTTCGGTCGAAGTGCGGCCGAAAGCACTGCGAGATCACGGTCTCGTCGTTCGTGGGGGGTCGTCTCCGGCCCCTGCGCGGTGCGGCGGTCAGGCCCTTGTGGACCCGACCGCCGCCCAGCGGTGCTGCTACTTGATGACCTTCGTCACGCGACCGGCGCCGACGGTGCGGCCACCCTCACGGATCGCGAACTTCAGACCCTCTTCCATGGCGACCGGCTGGATGAGCTGGACGGTCATCTCGGTGTTGTCACCGGGCATGACCATCTCGGTGCCCTCCGGCAGGTTCACCACGCCCGTCACGTCAGTCGTACGGAAGTAGAACTGCGGACGGTAGTTGTTGAAGAACGGCGTGTGGCGGCCGCCCTCGTCCTTGGACAGGATGTAGACCTGCGCCTCGAACTCGGTGTGCGGGGTGGTCGTGCCCGGCTTGATGACACACTGACCGCGCTCGACCTCCTCACGCTTGATGCCGCGCAGGAGCAGACCGACGTTGTCGCCGGCCTGGCCCTCGTCGAGGAGCTTGCGGAACATCTCGACGCCGGTGACGGTCGTCGTGGTGCTCTTCTCCTTGATGCCGATGATGTCGACGGTCTCGTTGACCTTGACGATGCCGCGCTCGATACGGCCGGTGACGACGGTGCCGCGACCGGTGATCGAGAACACGTCCTCGATCGGCATGAGGAAGGGCTTGTCGGTGTCACGAACGGGCTCGGGGACGTTCTCGTCCACGGCGTTCATGAGCTCGATGATGGAGTCGCCCCACTTCTCGTCGCCCTCGAGCGCCTTGAGCGCCGATACGCGCACGACCGGCAGGTCGTCGCCCGGGAACTCCTGGGCGGACAGCAGCTCGCGGACCTCGAGCTCGACGAGCTCCAGGATCTCCTCGTCGTCGACCATGTCGGCCTTGTTGAGGGCCACGACGATGTAGGGGACGCCGACCTGGCGGGCCAGGAGGACGTGCTCCTTCGTCTGCGGCATCGGGCCGTCGGTCGCCGCGACCACCAGGATCGCGCCGTCCATCTGGGCGGCACCGGTGATCATGTTCTTCACGTAGTCGGCGTGACCGGGGCAGTCCACGTGGGCGTAGTGGCGCTTCTCGGTCTGGTACTCGACGTGCGCGATGGAGATGGTGATTCCGCGAGCCTTCTCCTCGGGCGCCTTGTCGATCTTGTCGAACGGGGTCGCCTCGTTGAGCTGCGGGAAACGGTCGTGAAGCACCTTGGTGATCGCCGCGGTCAGAGTGGTCTTGCCGTGGTCGATGTGCCCAATGGTGCCGATGTTCACGTGCGGCTTGTTCCGCTCGAACTTGGCCTTGGCCACTGGTCTGTCTCCTTAGAGATTCTGACTTGACTTTCGTCTTCTACCTCAGGCTCTGTACGGCGGGGCGCCCGAGAGCGCCCCACCTTACAGCGAGCGGAACTATTCGCCCCGAGCCTTCGCGACGATCTCCTTGGCGATGCCCGGGGGCACCTCCGCGTAGGAGTCGAACTGCATGCTGTAGCTCGCCCGCCCCTGAGTGCGGCTGCGCAGGTCGCCCACGTAGCCGAACATCTCGGAGAGCGGAACGAGCGCCCTGATGACACGGGCGCCGGACCGTTCGTCCATTGCCTGGATCTGTCCGCGACGACCGTTCAGGTCGCCGATGACATCTCCCATGTAGTCCTCGGGCGTGGTGACCTCGACGGCCATCATCGGCTCGAGGAGTACGGCGTCCGCCTTGCGCGCGGCCTCCTTGAAGGCCATCGAGCCGGCAATCTTGAAGGCCATTTCCGACGAGTCGACCTCGTGGAAGGCACCGTCCTGCAGCGTGACCTTGACGCCGACCATCGGGTAGCCGGCGAGCACGCCGAACTCGGCCGCCTCCTGCGCGCCCGCGTCCACCGACGGGATGTACTCCCGCGGGATGCGGCCACCGGTGACCTTGTTCTCGAACTCGTAGCCGTCGTTGCCCTCGCCCAGCGGCTCCAGGTCGATGATCACGCGCGCGAACTGGCCGGAACCACCGGTCTGCTTCTTGTGCGTGTACTCGACCTTCTCCACCTTGCGGCGGATGGTCTCGCGGTAGGCGACCTGCGGGCGGCCGACGTTGGCCTCGACCTTGAACTCGCGGCGCATCCGGTCGACGAGGATCTCCAGGTGGAGCTCACCCATGCCCCAGATGACCGTCTGCCCGGTCTCCTCGTCACGGCGGACCTGGAAGGACGGGTCCTCCTCGGCCAGCCGCTGGATCGCGGTCGACAGCTTCTCCTGGTCGCCCTTGGTCTTGGGCTCGATGGCCACGTTGATGACCGGCGCCGGGAAGGTCATCGACTCGAGGACGACCTGCTTGACCGGGTCCGAGAGGGTGTCACCGGTGGTGGTGTCCTTCAGACCCATGACGGCGACGATCTGACCAGCGGTCGCGGTGGGGCGCTCCTCGCGCTTGTTCGCGTGCATCTGGTAGATCTTGCCGATCCGCTCCTTCTTGCCCTTGACCGAGTTCACCACAGTGGTGCCGGCCTCGAGCGTTCCGGAGTAGACGCGGATGTAGGTGAGCTTGCCCAGGTGCGGGTCGCTCATGATCTTGAAGGCGAGTGCGGCGAAGGGCTCGCTCACGTCCGCGTGGCGCTCGACGATCTCCTCCTCGTTGCCCACCGCGTGACCCTTGAAGGCCGGGATGTCGGTGGGAGCCGGGAGGTAGGCGACGATCGCGTCGAGCAGGGGCTGCACGCCCTTGTTCTTGAACGCGGTGCCGCACAGGACCGGGTTGATGGAGCCGCTGATGGTCGCCCGGCGGATGGCCGCGACAAGCTGCTCCTCGGTGGGCTCGACGCCCTCCAGGAAGAGCTCCATGAGCTCGTCGTCGTTCTCGGCGACGGTCTCGACGAGCTTGTCGCGCCACTCACGGGCCGCGTCGGCGTGGTCGGCCGGGATGTCGACGGTGTCGTACATCTCGCCCTTGGCCGCCTCGGCGCTCCAGAGCAGGCCCTTCATCTTCACCAGGTCGATGACGCCCTTGAAGTCGGCCTCGACGCCCCAGGGAAGCTGAACGACCGCCGGGGTGGAGCCCAGCCGGTTGATCATCATGTCGACACAGCGGTGGAACTCCGCGCCGACCCGGTCCATCTTGTTCACGAAGCAGATGCGGGGCACGCCGTAACGGTCGGCCTGGCGCCAGACCGTCTCGGACTGCGGCTCCACGCCGGCGACGCCATCGAACACCGCGACCGCGCCGTCGAGAACACGCAGCGACCGCTCGACCTCGATGGTGAAGTCCACGTGTCCGGGCGTGTCGATGATGTTGATCGTGTGATCAAGCCAGCTGCAGGTGGTGGCGGCAGACGTGATGGTGATGCCGCGCTCCTGCTCCTGCTCCATCCAGTCCATGGTGGCAGCGCCCTCATGGACCTCACCCAGCTTGTAGTTGATGCCGGTGTAGAACAGGATGCGCTCAGTCGTCGTGGTCTTGCCCGCGTCGATATGGGCCATGATCCCGATGTTGCGGACCCTGGCCAGGTCAAGAGCGGTCGTGGTGGCCACTTCTTCGCGTCCTTAACTCGTCGTCGGTGCTCACTACCAGCGGTAGTGCGCGAAGGCCTTGTTGGACTCGGCCATCTTGTGCGTGTCCTCGCGCCGCTTCACGCTGGCGCCGAGGCCGTTGCTCGCGTCGAGCAGCTCGTTCATGAGCCGCTCGGTCATGGTCTTCTCGCGGCGCGCCCGGGAGTACTGGACAAGCCACCGCAGCGCCAGCGTGGTGCTGCGCGAGGCCTTGACCTCGACCGGCACCTGGTAGGTGGCGCCACCGACGCGGCGGCTCTTCACCTCGAGCGTCGGGCGGACGTTGTCGAGAGCGCGCTTGAGGGTGACGACCGGGTCGTTGCCGGTCTTCTCCCTGCAGCCCTCGAGGGCGCCGTAGACGATCGACTGCGCGAGGGAGCGCTTGCCGTCCAGGAGAACCTTGTTGATGAGCGCGGTGACCAGCGGCGAGTTGTGCACCGGGTCAGCGACCAGCTGGCGGCGGCCAGGGGAACCCTTGCGCGGCATGTCAGCTCTTCTCCTTCTTCGCGCCGTAGCGGCTGCGGGCCTGCTTGCGGTTGCGGACGGCCTGGGTGTCCAGCGAACCACGGATGATCTTGTAGCGAACACCCGGCAGGTCCTTCACACGACCACCACGCACGAGCACCATCGAGTGCTCCTGGAGGTTGTGGCCCACCCCGGGGATGTAAGCCGTGACCTCGATGCCGTTGGTGAGCCGAACACGGGCCACCTTGCGCAGCGCCGAGTTGGGCTTCTTGGGGGTGGTCGTGTAAACGCGGGTGCAAACGCCGCGCCGCTGCGGGCTCCCCTTGAGGGCAGGAGTCTTGGTCTTGCTGACCTTGTCCTGCCGGCCCTTTCGGACCAACTGCTGAATGGTGGGCACCGCGTCTCCGTTTCGTGCCTAGCCGGTGATACGTAGGACCCGGTCGAGGTGGCGATGCCGCCTCTCACAGGCTTGCAGGTACTGCCGGTGTCATGACCTGCTGGTTTTCACTCCCCTTCGACCCCCGCGCTCGGGCGTGTCGCGCTCTTGTCGCAGCACTCCCGGGCGGACCCGGTCGATCTGGAGGAGTCACGCGGCGCCCCACACGCCTTCCTCGTCGGAAAGCGGCATTTGAGCGCACGCATGCGAGCCCACAGACGGGCACGAAGGTAAAGCCTACCCGCCCTCGTACAACACGTCAAAACAGAGGAGGACGCCCCGGAGGGACGTGCCCCGCTGTCCTGACGTGCCGCTTCGCCGACGGCCCGAGCCGGACCGCCGAAGGACTCGGCCCCCTATCATACCGCCCCCACGAGGGGCTTCTCACGGTTTCGGCGCCGTCCCCGCCCCCGTGGCGCCGGACACCCACGCCCGTCACGCCGGAACGGACACCCACGCCCGTGCCGCCGGACACGCACGGCCGTACGCGGACCCGTGGACAACGGGAAGCGGCCCGGGGCGTGGTGCCCCGGGCCGCTTCCGTATGTTCACCGCCGCGGCGATCGCTCACCGCGGCGACCTGTCAACGGCCGTACTGGCCGAAGTCGTACTCCTCCAGCGGGACGGCCTCGCCGCTGCCCGAGCCGAAGGTGTAGTCCGCCGCCGAGCCGTCGTAGCCGCCGACCGTGTACATCGCGGCCTTGGCCTCCTCGGTCGGCTCCACCCGGATGTTGCGGTACTGGGGCATGCCCGTACCGGCCGGGATGAGCTTACCGATGATGACGTTCTCCTTGAGGCCGAGCAGCGAGTCCGACTTGGCGTGGATCGCCGCGTCGGTGAGGACTCGCGTCGTCTCCTGGAAGGACGCCGCCGACAGCCACGACTCGGTGGCCAGCGAGGCCTTGGTGATGCCCATCAGGACAGGACGGCCGGCGGCCGGCTGGCCGCCCTCCGCCACGGTCTGACGGTTGATCGCCTCGAAGCGCGGCCGCTCGACCAGCTCGCCGGGCAGCAGCTCGGTGTCGCCGGACTCCAGCACGTTCACGCGCTTGAGCATCTGCCGGACGATGACCTCGATGTGCTTGTCGTGGATCGACACACCCTGCGAGCGGTAGACCTGCTGCACCTCGTCCACCAGGTGGAGCTGGACGGCGCGCGGGCCGAGGATGCGCAGGACCTCGTTCGGGTTGCGCGCACCGGCGATCAGGAGCTGACCGACGTCCACGTGCTGCCCCTCCGAGACCAGCAGCCGCGACCGCATCGACACCGGGTAGGCGATCTCGTCGGAGCCGTCGTCCGGAGTGATGACGATCTTGCGGGTCTTGTCGGTCTCGTCGATCCGCACGCGGCCGGCGACCTCGCTGATCGGGGCGACACCCTTGGGGATGCGCGCCTCGAACAGCTCCTGCACACGCGGCAGACCGTGGGTGATGTCGGCGCCCGCCACACCACCGGTGTGGAAGGTACGCATGGTCAGCTGGGTGCCGGGCTCACCGATCGACTGGGCCGCGATGATGCCGACGGCCTCGCCGACGTCCACCAGCTTGCCGGTGGCCAGCGAGCGGCCGTAGCAGGTCGCGCAGACACCGATCTTGGCCTCGCAGACGAGCGTGCTGCGCGTCCTGACGGTCTCGATGCCGGCGTTCACCAGCGCCGTGACCACGTCGTCGTTGATGTCGACGCCCGCCGACGCGACGAGCTTGCCGTCCACCTCGACGTCCTCGGCCAGGATGCGGCCGTGCACGTTGCTCTCGGCGTTCTCGGCCTTGACCAGGTTGCCCTGCGGGTCGCGCTCGCCGACGTGCAGCGGGACGGCCCGGTCGGTGCCGCAGTCGATCTCGCGCACGATGACGTCCTGCGCGACGTCGACCAGACGACGGGTCAGGTAACCGGAGTCGGCGGTCCGCAGAGCGGTGTCCGCCAGACCCTTCCGCTGACCGTGGGTGGAGATGAAGTACTCCAGCACCGACAGGCCCTCGCGGAACGAGGACTTGATCGGCCGCGGGATCGTCTCACCCTTGGTGTTGGACACCAGGCCGCGGATGCCGGCGATCTGCCGCACCTGCATGCGGTTACCGCGGGCGCCGGAGTTGACCATCATCCAGACCGGGTTGGTCGCCGGGAACGCGTTGACCATGTCGGTCTCGACGTCCGCCGTCGCGTGGGTCCAGATCTCGATGAGCTCCTGACGGCGCTCCTCGTCGGTGATCAGACCCCGGTCGTACTCCCGCTGGACCTTGTCCGCGCGCTTCTCGTACGACTCCATGATGGCGGCCTTGTTCGGCGGCGCCACGACGTCCTCGATGGAGATCGTGACACCGGCGCGGGTCGCCCAGTAGAAGCCGGCGTCCTTCAGCGAGTCGAGCGCGTTGGCCACCTCCACCTTCGGGTACCGCTCGGCCAGCTCGTTGACGATCGCCGAGAGCTGCTTCTTGCCGACCTGGTAGTTCACGAAGGGGTAGTTGGCGGGCAGCGTCTGGTTGAACAGGCACCGGCCCAGCGTGGTCTCCAGCCGGATCGGGTCACCGGTCTCCCAGCCCTCGGGGGCCTCCCAGCCGCGCGGCGGCGGGACGTCCTTGAGGCGGACCTGGATCTTGGCCTGGATGTCCAGCTCGTGGCGGTCGTGGGCCATGAGGGCCTCCGACACCGTGGTGAACACCCGGCCCTCGCCCAGGCCACCCTCCTTCTGGGTGGTGAGCCAGTACAGACCGATGACCATGTCCTGGGTGGGCATCGTCACCGGCTTGCCGTCCGCCGGCTTGAGGATGTTGTTGGTGGACAGCATCAGGATCCGCGCCTCGGCCTGCGCCTCGGCCGACAGCGGCAGGTGCACCGCCATCTGGTCGCCGTCGAAGTCCGCGTTGAACGCGGTGCAGACGAGCGGGTGGATCTGGATGGCCTTGCCCTCGACCAGCTGCGGCTCGAAGGCCTGGATGCCCAGGCGGTGCAGGGTGGGCGCACGGTTGAGCAGCACCGGGTGCTCGGTGATGACCTCTTCGAGCACGTCCCACACGACCGGCTTGGACCGCTCGACCATCCGCTTGGCGGACTTGATGTTCTGCGCGTGGTTGAGATCGACCAGGCGCTTCATCACGAACGGCTTGAACAGCTCCAGCGCCATCTGCTTGGGCAGGCCGCACTGGTGCAGCTTGAGCTGCGGGCCGACGACGATGACCGAACGGCCGGAGTAGTCGACACGCTTGCCGAGCAGGTTCTGCCGGAAACGACCCTGCTTACCCTTCAGCATGTCGCTGAGGGACTTCAGCGGACGGTTGCCGGGGCCCGTGACCGGGCGGCCGCGGCGGCCGTTGTCGAACAGGGCGTCGACGGCCTCCTGCAGCATCCGCTTCTCGTTGTTCACGATGATCTCGGGCGCGCCGAGGTCGAGCAGACGCTTGAGGCGGTTGTTCCGGTTGATGACCCGGCGGTACAGGTCGTTCAGGTCCGAGGTGGCGAAGCGGCCACCGTCGAGCTGGACCATCGGCCGCAGGTCCGGCGGGATCACCGGGATGCAGTCGAGGACCATGCCGCTCGGCGAGTTGCGGGTGTTGAGGAACGCCGCGACGACCTTGAGCCGCTTGAGGGCGCGGGCCTTCTTCTGGCCCTTGCCACTGCGAATGGTCTCCCGCAGGTTCTCCGCCTCGGCCTCCAGGTCGAAGCTGGCCAGCCGCTCCTGGATGGCCTGGGCGCCCATGCCGCCGCGGAAGTAGCGGCCGAAGCGGTCGCGCATCTCGCGGTAGAGCAGCTCGTCGCCCTCCAGGTCCTGGACCTTGAGGTTCTTGAAGCGGCTCCAGACCTCCTCGAGGCGGTCCAGCTCGCGCTGGGCCCGGTCGCGGAGCTGACGCATCTCGCGGTCGGCGCCCTCGCGCACCTTGCGGCGGGCGTCGCCCTTGGCGCCGGCGGCCTCCAGCTCGGCCAGGTCGGCCTCGAGCTTCTTCTGCCGGGCCTCGATGTCGGCGTCACGGCGCTGCTCGATGTGCTGCCGCTCGACGGAGATCTTCGCCTCCAGCGAGGGCAGGTCACGGTCACGCATCTCGTTGTCGACATGCGTGATCATGTACGCCGCGAAGTAGATGACCTTCTCCAGGTCCTTCGGGGCGAGGTCGAGCAGGTAACCGAGGCGCGACGGGACACCCTTGAAGTACCAGATGTGGGTGACCGGCGCGGCCAGCTCGATGTGGCCCATCCGCTCGCGGCGCACCTTGGCGCGCGTGACCTCGACGCCACAGCGCTCACAGATGATGCCCTTGAAGCGGACGCGCTTGTACTTGCCGCAGTAGCACTCCCAGTCCCGGGTAGGACCGAAGATCTTCTCGCAGAAGAGCCCGTCCTTTTCCGGCTTGAGGGTGCGGTAGTTGATGGTCTCCGGCTTCTTCACCTCGCCGTGCGACCACTGCCTGATGTCGTCGGCGGTCGCGAGGCCGATGCGCAGCTCGTCGAAGAAGTTGACGTCGAGCACTAGATAATCCCCTTTTGAATCAGACCTCGTCGACGGTCATCGCGCCCTCG